>JADZCI010000038.1 GCA_020851655.1 Bryobacterales bacterium | reverse complement strand
AGCGCTCGTGCTTGTGTGTGACGGCTTGGATCAGCAGGCTCTTTTCCGGATCACCGGCGATGATCGCCGGACCGGTCTTTCCTCCGGCCAGAATCGCCTCACGCGAGTCCAGGCGCAAGCCGCCCATTTTCGATTGCGTGTGGCAGGCGTAGCAGTTCCGCGCGAGCACGGGGCGGACCTTCATTTCGAAACTCTCGCGGTCGTCAGCCTGTAAACACAGGCCCGGCAAGAGCAATGGAAAGATAGCCCAGCGCCGCATCGGGTAATTGGACACTACTGTATCACTGGTGGCCGGGCGGACTGCTTCGCATTCGCGCTTCCCTCAGCACCCCGAGCGCGAGTGCCAGTTGCCCGACGTAGTACGTGGGCCAGACCACCAGGTTGCGGAAAGGTACGCGCCAGACAAAACGGTCGAAACCCAATACCGAATCCGAGATCAGGAAGAGCAGGGCGCCCGAGACCACCATGCGTGTGGTCCAGGTTGCCCTGATAGCCGAAAGCACCATCAACGTGATGGCGGCCACATAGAAATAGACTGGAAGCCGGAGACTGCCGAGGGGTGGTCCGTCGAGGATTCGCAGAAAGGCGCCGCTGTAGAGCACGATGGCCGCCATGGCAACCCATTTGCCCTTGGCGGGGCGCTCCCGCCAAAAACGCCGGAACAGAAAGATGTAAATCAGGTGGGTTACGAAAAACGAGGCCAGCCCCGCGGCGAACAAACCCGGAAATTCCAGCAGAACATCACCCAGGCTCGAGAATGCCAACCCGCCGGCGAGCACCGCGGACTCCGGCCAAGCGAGAACCGCCAGCGCGCTCACCGCCAGTCCTTTCAAGACCACCGCTGGGAAAGGCGCGCGCGAATATCCGGCGGCCCAGTAGGCGCCGCTGGCAGCGATGGAGACGGTGAGGAGGAGCGCCCGGCGATTCACGCGCTCACGAGCTTAGCAGACGGCGCTGCGGGCAACGCGCGCTGTCCGCGCTCGTTACGACTGAGCCGCTGACTTGTCAAAAAAACGGGTAAGGCGCCGCAGCAGCTTTCTTGCTGACTTGGTTTCACACTCCCATACAACGAGTACTCTCCAGCCGAGTTTGCGGAGTTCCCGTCCGTTCTCCTGATCGCGCCGTTGATTGCGTGCCAGCTTTGGCCCCCAATACTGAATGTGCGATTTCGGGATATGCGAATCGATGCAGCCAGGGTGCTGATGCCAGAAGCACCCGCGCACCTCGATGATGGACTTCAGCCGTGTTAGGACGATGTCCGGTTTGCCAGGTAGCGAGGCGACATGCAGCCGGTAGCGGTATCCCAATTCCCACACCATCCTCCGCACAGCCATTTCCGGCGATGTGTTCTCGCTTGGAATCCGGCTCATGTTCGCCGATCTACGTTCTGGCGTCAGGTTGTCCATGAACGCTGCTTGGAGCCGGTTCCGGTCTCTATTTGGCCGTCAGCTTTGCCGCCTGCCGCGGATACTTGGTGACGAGCCACTCAAGCACCTTGAGTTGGTCCCCGCCCGTCGCGCGCCGGACCTGGATGCGGAGTTTCTGAAGCGATGGCCGGATCGTCGCTCCCGCCCATGGACTTGTCCACAATGTGGCCGATGTGCAACCGCGTCTTTCGCGCCGGATCCGCGGGATGCGGCTCTCCAGCGGCGGCGCCACACATCTGGCAAGTGAAACCGCTCCGGTCGATTACTAACGCCCTGGTCTCTTTCGAGATCCCACGTTCGAATGCCGGGACTGGCTTCGGGTTCAGGAGAAGGTACTGGCCTGGTGTCAGGTCACTCCGGTCATTGTGGGTCAGGATCTGGTAGCCTTCCTCGGTCCGGAGTTCGCGGACACGTCTACCCCATTCGCTGGCGTTGCCTGAGGCTTCGCGGAGCTCATCCGATTCCAGTACTGTGCCGATGTGCGAGAGGAAGTATGCCCGCAGCCGCGCCCTTGAACCTTTCGGAGTTTTTGCCATCTGTATCCCGCGCCGTCATCCCGCAACCCGGACAAGCCTGGGAGCGAGCAGGCAAGCTTTCAGGTTCTCCGCAATCGCGTGTGCGAACGGAGGAGGGAATGCGTTTCCCACCTGCCGGTACGTCTGCGTCTTGGTTCCGGCGAATCGCCAGTGGTCCGGAAAACCTTGAAGCCGGGCGACCATCCGGACCGTGAGACGCGGCATGCCGGCGAAATCCGGGCCGGGAGCATCGTTTGCGACTCCAAGTCCATCGACCCCGAGTGTGGCCCAGGCCTTTCGCGCCCTGGTGGGCCCGAGATCGGGACCGCCATGCTTGTGCGAACCGCCGACGACCGTGGGAGCGATTTCGTCCGCCTGCCTGGCCCATGCCCCGGCGCCCTTCCAGCCGTTGGCGGCCATCAAGTCGTATAGAGTCTCGCCAACGGACTTCGGCGTATCATCGGATGCCCTCGGCCATGAGAAATGTTCCGTGAGATCTTTACGCACGGCCACAAATACAACTCTGGGCCGGAGTTGTGGAACACCAAAATCGGAGGCGTTCATCAACTTCCAGCCAGGTTCGTATCCGAGTTTGACGAGTTCCTTGCGAACGTAGCCCCGGTAGTCCTGAAAAACCGCATCCAGGAAGCCTCGGACGTTTTCGATCATCACCGCGCGCGGCCGGACTTCATCAACCAGCCGGATCATGGCCGGGAACAGGTTCCGCTCGTCCCGCTTACCGAGTTGCTTTCCGGCTACCGAAAACGGTGGGCATGGCAACCCACCCGAGATCACGTCGACGCCTTTAAAAGGTGAGCCGTCGAACGTATTCAGGTCTCCCTCAATGACGTTCCAGGAAGGCCGGTTCAGGCGAAGCGTTGCGCAAGCATGCTTGTTAAGTTCGACCAGTCCGGCATGCTCGATCCCGGCTTGCTCCAGGCCGATTGCCTGTCCGCCGGCGCCGGCGCACAGTTCCAACGTTGTCAGACCGGTGGACGTGCCGGCGACCTCCATTCGCCTGGCTGACGAGGTCATCCAGAGATTTTCGGGCCCGGTGGACAACTCCGGAAACAGCAACCCGGATTTCGGGGCGCGCCTTTTCATCTCTTCATTCGCCTGATCTAACGCTTCGGCAAAGCCACCGTGATGTCGCGGAACTTCAAACCGCCCGTGTGGTCCCCTTGAATGTAGAACGGGCCGGGTTCGGCTTCGTTCGCGTCCAGCGCGCCGCCGGTGATGCCTTCGATTTCCTGATGATCGATCGTTGTCACGCCGTCGCGCACGACCGTAACGGTTCTTCCGACGAGCGTTACGTCGAACGTCTCCCATTGCCCCGGCTTGCGGGGCATTTCGACTTTGGGGGCGATCCGGCCATAGATGGACCCCATGCGCCGCTCCGGCGGACTCGAGCTGTCCGGTTCCTGCTCCAACTGCACTTCGTAGCGCCCGCGCAGATAGACGCCGCTGTTGGCATGCTCGGGGCACAGCACCTCAAAGTGCAGCTTGAAGTCGTCAAATTTGCGCGTGGATTTCAGGTTGGCGCCATGGGCTTCGTTGACCAGCAACCCGTCTTTGACGGTCCAGTGGCTGTTGGCTGGATCTCCGATGGGCTCCCAACCATCAAGATTCTTGCCGTTGAAGATGGGTTCGGGTTTGCCCCAGGATTTTGGCTCGGGCCGGTTGAGAGCCGGCGCCCGGGTTCCGCTCAGGGGCATGGTGGTCTCCCCGCGCTTCATGGTTCCGGTGAGCTTGTCGCCCGCGGCGTTCAGGTCCCAAACCGTGGCGGGACGGTTTCCTCCGCCGGAAACGGTGAGACTCAGGTGCGAACCTTCCGCCTTGAAATCCTTTACCTGATAAACGTTGCCGCCAGCCGGCTGATACCAGACCTCCAGCTTTCCTCCGTTGTCCTTGATGCCGAGCCATGCGGCTCGTGCGCCGCCGGGCGTGGTGATGTTGAAATTCCACCGGCCCGCCAGAGGGCTCGCCGCAAACGAAATCGTGGTGGCAAGGGTGGACGCAAGCGCGAATCTGACTGCAAACTGCCGCATGACCAGCAGTGTAGTACAGGCGCGTTCACCGCGTAGCCGGCCGCGGTTTTCCCAGCCAGATCGAGTACGGCTCCAGGCTGGCCGCCCCGCCGCCGGCAAACGTGACCGCGGCGCGCTCATCTCCGTAATTCAGCAGCGCGAGCGAACCGTCTTCGAGCAGTGTCCAATACATCCCGGCGGGCTTGCGCATGGTGACGGCATCGCGAAACTCGCGGCTCAACTTCGGCTGCCGCGCCAGTTCTTCTTGGACGTACCGCGCGTAGGCGCTGAACGGTTCGGTGTGCCCGCTGAAGAGCAGCGCCTGGCCGGAACCGGTGTCACCGGCCTTCCAACGCTTGTATTCCGCCGCGTCTCCCTCCACGGTCTGAAAACCGCCTTCCCGCGAGAGTTCCCGGTCGGGATAGATCAACACGCCTCCCTGGCGAATCCAGGCGCCCAGCTTCTCAATAACGTCTTTCTCGGTGATGGATCCCCACACCACCACGAGGACCTTGTACCGCTCCAGCGCGCCGTCCCGGATCATTTGTTCGCTGGCGAAATCGAAATCGGCAATCTCGCGCATGGCGTGCACGCGTTGTAGGAACGCCGAGGCCCGCAGGTAGCGCAGCGTATCGTCGCGCAGCTTGTTGGCCGTGTCCGGAAAGTATATGGCGGCCTCGGCGCGGGGCCTGGCGCGGCGGTCAAGCAGCGGAGCGTACTTCAACCAGGCCTCGATGGCCTGATCGTTCGCGGTCAGGTTGCCGTCGTAATAGAAGAGGTGGTCCGCGTTGTTGACCAGCGCATTGAACATTCGGTTTACGACGCCGCGTTTCGAACTGAAGCCCGCGGGTTCGCTGCCGTAGCGGGCGCCGTAGAACCGCGCCGCCGACGCCGCCATCCTTGTATTGCCGTAGTTGTTCAGGTAGCTGTCGTTCTCGTTGGTCATTCGAATCCCGCCCGCCAGCCCGGCCATCGACTTGGTCTGCGCGGTGTAGTCGGTGCCGATTTCCACGGCGCCCCAGCCGCCCGAGGACTGATAAATGCTCGTTGAAGGCATCGCCTCGCGCGCCCAGCGGGCCCACTTTTCGCACCACTCCGACATCGCGTCCAAGTACCACGTGTTGAAGTCAACGCGCATTCGCGAAGTCAGCGCGGTGAGCGGCAGAAACGTGTGGACATCGTCCCAAGCGGCGAATCTTGTCCCCCACGCCTTGTTCACGGCTTCAATTCCCGGATAGCGCCGCGAAACCCAGCTTCGAAACGCCTTGCTCGCATCCGGGTCGCCCGCCCAATACCCGATGTGAGTGTGCAGCGGCCGGCCCTGATAGCCCCATGCCCCGGACGCCGGGTATTGCGCCTCGCCGTAGTTGGCGCTCGGCCCTAACCGGACTCCCAGCAGCGACGGTCTCGAACCGTAGTGCCGGCCGAATTCCTTGAGGAATCGTTGAACATACTTGTCCTGTGTTCCGGCAAAGATCGTGGGGATCTCGATCGGGATGCCATGCTCCAGGCAAACGTACTTGCGGTTGTCCGCCGACTCGAAGAACCAGCCCGGCAGCGTATAGGCCGAACCAACCACCAGCAACGGGAACCACTTCAACCCGTGCTTTTCGATCTCCGCAACAACGCCGTCGTAGTAACTCCAGTCGAAGACACCCGGCGAAGTTTCGATGAAGTTCCACTTGACGTAACTCTCGATTCCGGCGAATCCCAGCGCCTTCATCAGCGGCAATTGGTTGCGCAAGGCGGCCAGCGCATCGGGCAACCCTTCCGGCGTGGGCGCATCCGCGCCGGCGCTGATGACCAGCTCCATCGGCCGTTTCAAGCGGAACACGGGTTCCACCGCGGGCAGGGAAGGCTTGGCGGGTTCCGTGTCAGTCAGCGTGACCGAGCCAAGCAGCGGCGCACCGTATATTTTGATCTCGCCCCCGGCCTTTCCGTCCAGCCGGAAGATGGCGCGCCGCGGTTGTCCAGTATTCAAGCGCGCGATCCCGCTCATGTGCTTGTGCGCCACAGCCTGGTTCAGCGATACGAGCCCGTAGCCCTTGTCCAGGTACTCAACGGTGAGCCAGGCAGCGCCTTTGAACTCGCCTTCGACCTTGAACGAATACGCCGCGCGGCGGTAATAGTCGTTGACCGGCGCCAGTTCCGCCCAGCGGCGCCCGCCGGTCTGGATGATCTTCCAATTACACTCCTCGCTCCTGGAGAGCACCAATCCCCGGCCCGCGCCATCCGCGTTCCAATTCGCCAGTTCGGCGCCCGGCGCCACCGCGGCGGCGGCGCACATCAACCACAAGCACCGGTACATGGGATTCACTTGCGATGAGCATATCCGATTCAGGGGCGCGTCACGGCGATGCCGGATACCGGTCAGGGCTTCTTGAGCCACTCGGGGAAGAGAAGCGCCCGCACTTCGGGCTTGTCCAGGTCCGCCCTGGTGATTTGCCGTACCGGAAGAAACATGCGCCGCGGCGGGGTGTGGCCGTTCAGTTTCTTCACCAGCGACTTGACGGCTTCATAGCCCAGGCGAAACGGGTCCTGCACCAACATCAGGTCGATGGTGCCCCGCTTCAGCGCCTCCACATGGAGTTCGCTGGTGTCGAAGGTGATGAGCTTTACTTTTCCTGAAAGCCCCCGGCTTTCGATCGCCTGGAGCGCTCCGATGGACGCCGCTTCACTCGATGCGAAGATGCCGTCCAGCGACGGGTGTGCGGTGAGGATGTTTTCAGCGGCGGCGCGCGAACGCGCCGGATCGGCCATACCGTACTGCCGGGCGGCGATGGTGATGCCGGGAAACTCCGCCGCCATCGTTGCGGCGAACCCGGATTCCCGCAGTCCGGTTGAGGCGCCGCCCGGCTTCTGCATCACCATGCCGGCCTGGCCATTGGCGCCGATCAAGGCGGCCAGTTTGCGTGCCGCGACGCAGCCCGCATCGTAGTTTCCGGTCGCAATGAAGCTGACGTAGTCTTCGAAGTTCACCGCCGAATCGAACACGGTCACCGGAATCCCGGCTTGCGAGGCCCGTTCCAGGGGCCGCGCCAGCGCGCGCTCGTCGGTGGCGGAAATCGCGATCGCGTCGACGCCCTGTGTCACCATCGCGTCGACAATCTGGATTTGGCGCTGATGGTCGGTTTCGTCGTTCGGTCCGTTCCACAGAGTTTCGACGTGAAATTCCTTTGCCGCCTGGTCGACTCCCGCGTGAACGGACACAAAGAACAGGTGCGAGGTGGCCTTGGGCACTACGCCGATGCGCTTGCGGCGCTCGCGCCGGCATGCCGGCAGCGCCAGCGCGGACACGCCGCTCAGCCACAGGCGCCGCGACGTCATTGCAGGTCAGGCCCTGGCGACTTCCGCCGCCTGCTCCGGTCCGATGGTGGCCCGCATTCCGGCGGAAATCACTTCCTGCGCCCGCAAGGCGTCGCGGTGCGAAGTGGGGAACGGCTTCCTTTCGCGGCAGCACGTCACGAAGGACCGGAGTTCCTCTTTGTAGGCAAACCCGAACCGGTCAATGAACTCCGGCAGCGGCTTCTGGTAGTCGCGCATGGGAAACACCTTGCGGGCGAGCGGCGCCCGCGCGCCGCGCCGGCCCAGCGCCTCGACCGTAATCTCGAACGGCTTCTGATCGAAACGGCCCACCTGGATCTGGCCGTTCTCCCCGAAAATCGTCGTCTCCACCCGGTAGCCGGACACATGATTGCGGCTCACCTGCACCTGCGCCGACAGCGAATCTTCAAACCACATGTACAGCAGCGCGTCGTCAAAGTCCTCCTCCGCCGTTGTCAGCGCATGCGAATAAATGTTCGCCCCGATTGTGAGCGCCCGGACAGGCACTTTGCCCGTCAACCAGAGAACCTCGTCCACGTTGTGAATCGACATGTCGGGGAGGATGCCGCCGCTGCGAAACCCGTTGGGCGCGGGTCCGGAATCCTCGAGCGCGGTGTAAATCTTGAACGCGCGGCCGGCGATGCCGCTGTCCAACAGGTCCTTGGCGTAGCGCAGCGGCGGATCGAAGCGCCTCTGAAATGCGAGCATCAGCGACTCCGGATGCTTCCGGTCCAATTCGGCTGAGAACTCCCGGTCGCCTTCCAGAGTCCCGGTCAGCGGCTTCTCCATCATCACGCGGTGCCCGCTAGCCATCAACTCAGTTGAATGCTGGCGGTGAAACTCCGTCGTGGTGGCCAGCACGCTGGCTTCAGCCACTCCCGACGCCAGCATTTCTCCGATCGATGCGAAGGTTTTGGCCGTGCCTCCTAATTCGCCGGCTCGCGTCCGGGCGCGGCTCAAGTCGGCATCGACGATAGCCGCCAGCACGCATTGTCCCGTTTCCTTTTCCAGTTCATGGACGTGTAAGGCATGGATCGGCCCCATTCTTCCAACGCCGATCACAGCGATCTTCAAAGGCTCAGGCATAGAAGTTGACCCGAACAGTGTATCGCCAATGGCCGGGGCGGCGGCTCATTCCCACCCGCTGTCGAAGCGTCACCTGCTTGACGCGACCGCTGACGCCATCGCGTTGCGCCGCTTCAGAAACTGCTCAGCCTTCTTTCGCGTGGCGGGGCGGCGGTTGCCGGTTTGACGCCGGACGAAGGCGATCACCCAATGCGGGTCGCCGATGAGGTGGAAAAACTGGTCGAGAGCCTCGATGGCGCGCCCGATGGCGATGTTGCGGCACTCTTCGGTCTGGTAGTGGGCCCGTTCCACGCGCAGAATCGCGTGCGACATCTGGTTGGCCAATTGCGGCTTGGCGAGTGCGATCCGTGCCGCGCCGGCGATGGTTGCCGCGGCGCCAATCAGATGCGGCCCTCGAATCGGCTTGAGATACGGATCGAGGATCGTCTCGATCCTTGCATGTTTGTCCACGGTGGCCAGCGCGGCCAGAATCCGTGTGGCGTCCCACCGCGGGAATCCGTTCCCGCACTCGAGCAAGGCCACAAACCGGTCGAAGTGGGGATAAAGCGTACCGGGCGCCTGCTCGCTCAGCAGGCGCAACGCTTTCGCCGTGGCGAACTTCCTCTCCGCGTCGAGTGTCTCCAGTTCCATCAAGGCCGCTTCCAGCAGCTTCGGATCCGCGCGGAACTTGCGAGCCAGCTCCACCGCTTCCGTCACAGTCGCCTGGTTCTGGACCACCATAACGGCTCCCTTCTGCCGCTATCCTACACCCTGGCGCACTCGCGCGAAACCTGCGCCGCCGCCCTCGGCGTCTAAGAGGATTACGCGGGGAATTATGCTAAGTTCGTAGGGTAGAGGTTCGTCTCGGGCCCCACAGCTTGGCCAGGCTCCCTCGTGTAGAGTGCCGGCGTTTAAGCTTCTGAAAGGAAGGGTTTTATTGGTGTTGTGCGCGCGTGTGGGGAGAACCCCGTTAGTGCTGTTTACCACTCTGGCGGTGAGCGTTGCTTTCCAGGCTGCCGCGCAGCTCCCGCCTTCCTACACCGTCACAACTTTTGCCGGAACGGGTGAGGCCGGGTTCGACGGGGCCACTGGCACGGCCTCGACCGCCAAATTCAACAATCCTTATTCCATCTACGTCGACAAGTCGGGTGTGATTTGGGTGGCGGACCAGGCCAACAGCCGTATCCGGAGGATCGGTACGGATAAGGCGGTTACGCTGGTCGCCGGAGTCGGCACCAACGGCCCCGCCGGGGATGACGCGGCGGCCACGGCGGCGCAACTCTACTACCCCTGCGGGCTGGTTGTGGATAGCTCGGGCAACGTCTTCATCGCCGACACCAACAACGACAAGATCCGCAAGGTCGTCCCGGGCGGCAACATCACCACGTATGCCGGCAACGGCATCGCGGGTTACACCGAGCAGGCCACCGACAACAAGGATCCCAAGTCCGTCCAGTTCAACAAGCCCGTCAGCGTGGCATTCGACTCCGCGGGCGCGCTGCTCGTCGTCGATTCGTTCAATCACCGCATCCGCAAGATCACTTCCGATGGAGTCGTGTCGGTTGTCGCAGGCTCGGGGACCGAGGGCTACTCCGGCGACGGGGGGCCTGCCCTCAGCGCGAACCTCGCCAATCCCCAAGCCATCGCGTGGGATGCTGTTGGCAACCTGTACATCGCCGATACCGGCAATAACGTTATCCGCAAGGTCAATAAAGACGGCGTAATCACGACCATCGCCGGCACGGGTGCGGCGGGGTTCTCCGGCGACGGCGGACCCGCGGCCGGCGCCATGCTGTACACGCCCAAGGGCATGGCGTTCGATTCAGCCGGGAACCTGTTTTTCGCCGACAGCTTCAATGGCAGGATTCGCGTCATCAAGACGGACGGCACGATCGCCACGATTGCCGGAAACGGCGGTTTTGGCGATGACTCCAACGGTACGCCCGCCTATGCGGCCCGCTTCCGGTTCCCTTCGTGGGTCGCCATCGCCCCGGACGGCGGCATTTATGTCGTCGACAACCAGAACCACAAGATCAAGCTCCTGTCGCCTTCGCAGGATCCGGTTCTGCCGGTTGAAACGCCGTCCATCAATTCCGGGCAAGTGGCGGCGGCCGCCGCCTACGGCGCGTCGCAGAACATCGCTCCCGGCTCGTGGATCGAGCTGTTTGGCATCAACTACGCGCTCAAAGCGCGAAGCTGGACCAGTGGTGATTTTAACGGCACACTGGCCCCAATTACACTGGATGGCACGTGGGTTCGAATCGGCGGACTGAACGCCTACATTTCCTACATCAGCCCCACACAGATCAACGCGCAAGTGCCGTCCGGCGTCCCGGCGGGACCGCAAACGGTCGTCGTGGGAACCCCGGCGGGAGTGAGCCGGCCGTACACGGTCAATGTCAAGACGGTCCAGCCGGGGTTGTGGGCGCCACCCGTTTTCAATATCAACGGCAAGCAGTATCTGGGCGCATTGCTGCCGGACGGCCAGTACGCGTTGCCGCCGAACGCCGTGGCGGGCATTTCTTCGCGTCCCGCCAAGCCCGGCGAAGTGGTTGTCACCTACGGAACGGGCTTCGGCAGCGTCACTCCAGCCTTCAACGCCGGGCAGATCGTCGATCAGCCCAACAGCCTCGACTTGCCGCTTGTGGTTAAGATCGGTGACGCCGCCGCGGCGGCGCCCTACGCCGGACTGGCTGTCAACTACGTGGGACTTTATCAGTTCAACATCACCGTCCCAGCCGGCGTGTCCGGCGACGCCGTGCCCGTCACCTTCACCCTCGGCGGCGCGCCCGGCAGCCAGACGCTTTACATCGCCGTTCAGCCGTAACAGAACCGGTACTCACGCCTCGGTCTATTGCGTGGGGGAAGCGACCCGCGATCATGCTACAACCGAGACTATCGGCTCATGTCACATCTCGCTTGTGCGATCTTAGCCCTATTCCCCTGTGCGCTTCTGGCGCAGGATACGATCTATTTCAAGAACGGCGACCGCTTGAGCGGCCGGATCAAGAACATGCAGCGCGGCACTCTGCTGCTGTCCTGCCCGGCGCTGGATGGGGATGCCCGAATCGGGTGGAACCGCGTTGCGCGTATCGATTCCGAGCGCACGTTTCAATTCGAAGCTTCTTCGGGAGAACGGTTCCTCGGCAGCATCAAGAACAAGCCCGTAGCCGAATCCAAGGACAGCGAGATTCAGATCGAGCGGCTCGGCGATGCGCGGGAGTTTAAGCAGAGCGACATCATCCTGGCGGTCGAGACTCTCGGCAAGTCCCAGTCCTTGATTGAGATGGATGTCGGCGCCGGAGTCAACCTGACGAAAAGCAATTCCCTGCGGCAATTCAACGTGGCGTCAAGTTTCAAATTGACTGGTCCGCGCAATCAGGTTGCAGCCTCGCTGAACTCCATCCTCACCGCGCAAAGCGGCGTCGAGACCTCGCAGCGGCATGAGTTCTCGATGCAATATGCCCGCAATCTGGCGCCGCGGTGGGACGTCCTGACCATCGGAAATCTGTTGAGCAGCGAAGAGCAGAAGCTCGACCTGCGCAGCACGCTCGGTGGAGGCTTCGCCTACTCGCTCGTTCAGACCAACCGTTCGCGCCTGCAAGCCGTGGCGGGGTCGGTCTGGACGAAAGAGCGCTACCACCCTGACTCGGGAATCGAAGGACGGGACAGCGCCGAAGGCCTGATGGGCCTCACCTTCGCCCTCTTCAAGTTCAAGATGTGGACGGCCGACTCCAGCCTGTACGTTCTGCCGAGCTTCACCACGGCCGGACGTGTTCGCGCCGACTGGAACACCAGTTTCCGGTGGCGGCTGATCGAGGGGAAAAACTTCTGGTGGAGCATGAGCCAAATCTTCAACTACGACAGCAAACCACCATCAAACGCCCCGGGGAGCGACTACGTGACTCAAACCTCGCTCAGTTGGAGCTTCCCATAACGCGGCTGCCGCGGCTAATGGTCCCACGAGCGGTTGCGGACCGGCTTGATATCGATCACCGGCGTACCGTCAATCGCCTCGATCGGGCCGATGCGCAAGCGGTGCTTCTCCACTTTCCTGACCGTGACCCGGTGCAGTCCCACCGGATTCGGCCGGTCCGGAGACCGGGTGGCGAAGACTCCGGTGAGCGCGCGGGCGGGATCGGACCGGGGGCGCACCTTCAACACGCTCCGGCGCGCGCGGTGCAGCCACGTCAGCACGATGATCTCGCTGCCGGCGCCGATGCCGTCCAAGGCTTCGCCAAACTCCGGATCGATTTCCAGCCAGGCATCCGGAGCGCCCTCGGCGCCTTGCATGGGCGCCAGTTTCCGGTCCGTTAGCGTGGACCGGATCCAGCCGACAGCGCGCACTCGCGCCCCGCGCACGGTCATGCCGGCCGGCGCGGCCCGGGTTTCATGATCGGAAGCTGCTTGGCCTTTCGGGATCCTTCCATTGTCCAACGGATGCCGGCCTGTTTTTCCTCCGCAAGCCAAAATCCAATCGTACGGCTCCTCTCGTAAAGCCTAGTTGAGTGGGCATCCCCACACAGAAAGAGAGGAGAATGAAGCAGTTTCTACCGTTGTTGCTCGCCGTCTGCGGGTTCGGCGGTTCCGCGGCCGCGGGGCCGTGCCTGACAGGCACCCTGCAGGACTACATCAACCTGGGGGCGGGCGGTTGCACGCTCGGAGCCGTCACCGTCTCCGGTTTCGCGATTGTTCCCGGCCAGAGCTTCGCGACGCCAATCGACCCTTTGACCGTTCAAGTCAATCCGGCGGGCGGCTACCTGTCCCGCCTGGATCTCATCTTTGACGCCGGAGCCCAGGCGGGCGATTTGCTGGAATCCATCTTCCGCTTCCATGTCGCCGGCGCCGGTCTCTACACGACCGGCGTGAAACTGGCGGGCGCCAGGGCATCGGGCGACGGCGCCGTCACCAGCACCTTGGACACTTGCGCGGGCAGCGCCTTTCCCGGCAATCAGCCCACCGGATGCGCCGGCGTCTCGGGCTCGGCCGTCACGATCGTCACCCCGGGACTTTCCATGCTCTACGACGCACGGACTTTCCCGTTCACCAGTTTCTTTGATGTTTTTGCGGATATCACCGTTGATGGCGGACTCGGCGGCTCGGCGTATCTGGGCCGTTCCACCATCCTGATCGGCGCGACGCCGGAACCCTCACAGGTCCTGCTCGTTCTCTCCGGTCTGGCGGCTCTGGCCATCGCCCGTATCCGGAAAGTCCACGCCTATAGGAGGAGTCAATGACTCAGCATAAATTTCTTTCCCTGACCCTCGCGATGCTGTTGTGCGCGCCACAACTCACGTTCGCCGCCAACCATCGTGAAGCCCCCATCACCTCGCTCGATCACAAGGCTGACATCACCGACATTTTCGCTTTCCGCAGCTACGAGCCCGGACGCGGCAACAATGTCACGTTCATCCTGTGCGTCGACCCGTTGCTGGAACCCGGCAACGGTCCCAACTACTGGCCGTTCGATCCGGAGATCCTCTACGAGATCAAAGTCGACAACAACCACGATGCGGTGGAAGATCTGGTGTTCCAGTTCCGCTTCACCACCGAGCAGCGCTTGCCGAAGCTGTTCCAGGTGTACGCCGGGGCGGGCGCCGGGATCACAGCGCCGGGCAATTCCCCGGCCCCCATCCCGCCTGGCACGCTGATCGTCCCGCCCCAGATCAACACCTTTGATTCACTGGGGTTGGGCCAGCGCCAGCGCTATACCGTGACCATGGTCAAGGGTGGCGTTAAGACGCCCGTCGCCTCGGGCAGCCCTTTTTACGCCGTCCCCGCTAACGTGGGACCGCGGACCATGGATTATGTGGCTCTCTACAATGCGGGAACCTACACGGCGTCCAACGGCATCAGGGTGTTTGCGGGAACGGTCGACGATCCGTTCTGGATCGACCTGGGTGCGACGTTCGATACTCTCAATCTCCGCAGTACGGTGGCGCCCGGCGTCCTGAGCGCGGCGCAGGATGCCGCCAACCAGAACTTCGCCAGCGACACCGTGTCCGGGTACGCCGTCAACGCCATCGCGATTGAAGTGCCGATCGCCATGCTGACCTCGACCGGCGCCATCGAGCCGGCCGGTTCGCCGGCGGCCACCATCGGCATTTGGGGCACGACGTCGCGCCCGCGCGTCACCGTCCGGCGCGCCCCGCTGGCCCAACTGAGTTCCGGTTCATGGAGCCAGGTTCAGCGCATGGGCAACCCACTCATCAATGAGGTGCTGGTTGGTACCGGGTCCAAAGACCGGTTCAGCATGGATCAGCCGAAGAACGACGCGCAATTCGCATCGTTCTTTCTCGATCCCGTGTTGGCGCGCATCGTCAATGCCGCCACAGGCGGCGTTCTTGCCATTCCGGCGCCGCCCCGGCTCGATCTGCTCCCGGCAGTCACCTACGCGCCTCCGATCGCGGCGCCGGGTACGCCAGCCGGCCCCATCGCAGACCTGCTGCGTCTCAATACCGGCGTGGCGCCCACACCTTCGGCCAGCCAGAGCCGCCTTGGACTGCTGGGCGGAGACAGTGCGGGATGGCCGAATGGACGCCGGGTTGGCGACGACGTAACCGATGTCGCCCTGCGGCTGGTCGTTGGCGGAGTCCTGGCCGCTCCTTTCCCGGGTTACAATGCCGCGTTGAACGGGATGCTGGGTGACGGCGTCAACGTCAACGACGCTCCGTATAACGGCGCGTTCCCCTATGTGGGCTATGCGCCCAGCGGACGCGACCGCCGCCACATCGATCCAGGTGAAGCCGGCTGTACCGCTGGTGGCGGAGCGCCATGTCCCGTAAATTAGCGCTCGCGCTATTGGGTTGGGCTGGGGTTGCTGCTCTGGGGCAGCAGCCCCGGCCGGGCGCCGAGCCCGCCGATCCCAATCTGAAAGTGGCCGAAATCCAGTCCCTGCTCAAGCAGCAACGCTACAAGGACGCCGAAGCGAAGGCCAAGGAACTGAACCGGCTGATGCCCGACGAACTCACGGGCTACGGACTTCTGGCCGACGCCCAGATGGCGCAGGGCAAGTTGGACGAGGCCGAAAAGAACATTCAGTGGATGCTCGATCTGCGCCGCGGCGACCCCCGTGGCATGGTTCGCGCCGCCCGCTTCCGGTCGCTGACCGGCGACCCGGAAGGAGCGCTGCAGATGTACGAAATGGCCTTTCAGCGAATGCCAGGAGCGGCGGAAGAACGCGCCGCCATTGTGGCGGAGATGGCGAAAATCGAGGCCAGGCAGGGCCGCCGCGCTGAAGCGCAACGCCTCGAGAAACTCGCGCTGGAACTCGGCAAGTAATTTTCCCAAGGGCCGGGCGACCCGGCGGTCCGTGCCTCCCGTTTTTGTTAGGCTCGGACAAGAATGACTTCCGCAGACCCTTCCCGCCGCGATTTTCTACTGACATCGGCCGCCGGACTCGCCATCGCCGCGGCCCCCTCGCCCGTGAAAGCCGCTCCGAGCGACCGTATCCGCGTGGGCTTTATCGGCCTCAACGGAATGGGCACGGGGCGGCTCAACGGCTTCATGAAGCATCCCGATGTCGCCGCCGCCGCCGTTTGCGATCTGGACAAGAATCACCTGGCGCGCGCCGCGGCTTTGGTCGAAAAAACGCAGGGCCAGAAACCGGCTGAGTTCTCCGATTTCCGAAAACTGATCGAAATGAAAGACCTGGACGCCATCATGGTGGCCACTCCCGACCACTGGCACGCCTTGCCCTTCATTTACGGCTGCCAGGCGGGCAAAGACGTCTTCGTCGAAAAGCCGCTCAGCTACTCCATCGGCGAGGGCAGAGCCATGTTCAATGCGGCGCGCCGGCACAACCGCGTCTCCCAGATGGGCAACCACATCCATAACGACCTGCCCAACTACCGCCGCGTGGTCGAACTCGTCCGCGCCGGATCGCTCGGCAAAATCAACCGCGTCTACTGCTCCATCAACACGGGTGCAAAAGGACTTGGCAAACCGCCGGACAGCGCGCCACCCCCGGAACTCGACTACGACTTCTGGCTCGGCCCCGCGCCCAAGCGCCCGTACAATCCCAACCGCTCCCATTTCACCTATCGCTACTTCTGGGATTACTCGGGCGGCTACTTCATCGACTTTTGGTGCCACTACACGGACGTGGCCTACTGGGCGCTCGACCTACAGGCGCCGAAGACCATCTCGGCGACCGGCGGGCGCTGGGTTGCCGACGACAACGCCGAAACCCCGGATGTCATGGAGGTGATTTACCAGTTTCCCAACAACATCCTGCTGAGTTGGACTCTGCATCCCAACGGCCGTCCCGGCTTCGAGCACATGGGTTCCTGCGTCATCTTCGAGGGCACAGAAGCGACGCTGGTCACCAACTATTCCAAGCACGAAGTCTGGGTCAGGAACAAACTCGCCGAAGACTTCCCGCGCCCTGCGCCGTCCATCCCCGACTCGCCCGGCCACATCCGCGAATTTCTCGATGCCATCAAGTCGCGCCAGAAAACCACGTGCGACGTCGAGTACTGCCACCGCCTGAACAAAGGTGGCTTGTTGGGCAACCTGGCCTTCCGCCACAACGCCGTCCTCGAATGGGACGATCAGCGCGAACGCATCACCAACCATTCCAAGGCGGACAAGATGGTCACCAGGAAGTATCGCAAGCCTTGGAAACTCGGGTAGAGTGTCCGGCGCGGCGTGATCCCGCGCTTTACTTCTCAGCCGCGGATTGATCCACCAGATCCTCGAAGCTCTGTGCTTCCTCGTAGTAGAGAATGCGATGGCAGTTCTCGCACTGGTGAACTTCCTCGCCTTTCTTAACTTCCTCGAAGTACTGCGGCCGCAGCGTGAGACGGCATCCGGCACAAAGCCCGCCGGCGGCGTCAACCACCACTAGGCCGTCCTTCAGCTTGACTCTCATCCGCTCGTACTTGTTCAGAAGTTCCTTGGGAAGCGCCGCGGCAAGTTCCTTCCGGCCGGCCGTGAACCGGGCGACCTGAGCCTTGTCCTCATTGGACCGCGCCCGGGCTTTGGACTTCTCACCGTCCACCACCTTCTTCTCGGCCGCCAGCGCGCCTTCCGCCGCCTTGACCGCCTTTTCCAGCGGCTCGAACTCACCCATCAGGTCGAGAATTCGGTCTTCGGCCTTGCGGATGGCCTTTTCGCAAAACTCAATCTCGTGCTGGAACGCGCGGTACTGGTCATTGGTGATCTTGGACCCTCCCATCTGATCGCGCAGCTTGGAGATCTTCTGGTTTTGCTGTTGGATCTCGGCTTCCAGGTTTTTGCGGTCGCGCTTGTTGGCCTCCGAAGCGGCTTTGTCCAACTCCAGTTTGGCTACGTGCGAAGCCAGGAGCTTTTCGATCTCGGCAATCTGTTTCGGAAGAGTGGCGATCTCACGCTGCAGTTCACCTATCTGCAAGTCAACGCTTTGCAGAGAAAGCGCCGTTCGGACGTGCGGGTGCATCAACTCGCGATTTTAGCATTGAGGCCCGCGATGCGGCGTCCCAGCGGCCCGCCGATGCAGGAACTTCGCACAACCGCCTGCAACTGTCGGGAAAGGCATGAGAACTCGGATGGAAGGCCCCAGCCGAGATTCGCGGAGCACGATTTGAAGTCGGGAGGCAGGCCAGAGGCGTGAAATTCCGTT
>JADZCI010000037.1 GCA_020851655.1 Bryobacterales bacterium | reverse complement strand
TCCTTTAAGTACGGCTGGCAGGAGCGGCGCATGGATGGCGCCGTGAGCGGTCCGGGCGCCAGTTCCGGCATCTTCACCTGGCGCAACAACTATGTCCGCCGCGCCGACAACGACAACGTTTCGTCGAACCATGCGCTCGACTGGGCCACCTTCATGATGGGCCTGCCGACCGGAATCAGCATTGACACCAACGATTCGCAGTACTTGAGGACACCCCGCCGGGCCTTCTTCTTCCAGGATGACTGGCGCCTCACTTCAAAACTGCGCGTGAGTCTTGGCTTGCGGTACGAGCATGAAGGCGGATCGACAGAACGGTACAACCGCGGACTTGTCGCCTCGTTCTTCCCGGACCTGAAGCTTCCCTTCACCGACCTGGTTCAGGCGGCGTATGCGCAGAACCCAATGCCTGAACTGCCCGCCAGCCAGTTCAAGGTGCTCGGCGGCACCCGCTATCTGGGTCAGGACGGTTACGGAACCGTGACCAAGGGGGTCAACTGGCTCCTGCCCAAGGTTGGTCTCGTTTATTCAATTAACCCGAAAACGGTGATCCGCACCGGGTGGGGCATGTACGCTGATACGTACAACATCGCCAACAGCCAGCCGGATTCGACGGGCTACAGCCTGCCCACGGGAACGCCGGTTACCAACGACAACGGCTTGACGTTCTGCTGTACCGTGGGCGCCGCCTCGGGGATAGCCCAGGGCAACACGATTTTGAAGGACCCCTTCCCGGTACGTTCCGATGGCTCCCGCTTTGACACGCCGCTGGGTAACAAACTCGGTTACATTCCGCGCGTGGGCCGCAACTACAATAGCAGCAACTACGCGCTGGACTGGAACTGGCGTCCCGCTTTGCAGCATCGCTGGAGGATTGGCGTTCAACGGGAACTGGCCCACAACCTGCTGCTCGACGTTTCCTACAATGGCGCCTATTCCTACCTGCCGATGACCTACCGCGTTGACTCCCTGCCGGCCAACTATTGGGCCACCGGGAACACACGCAAACAGGCTCAGGACGATTACCTCAATGCGCAGGTTGCCAATCCCTACAACATCAAGAACCTGGCGCCGCTCCAGCAGTCCGATCCGTTGATCTACAACTATCTGGCCGGACAGAGCATGTTCACATCCTCAACCATGCGCCGCAATCAGCTCCTGCGGCCGTTCGGGCAGATGGCTGACGTCCGGGGAATCCGCCCCGGTGACAACTTCAACGACAAGCGCGGCTACATGACGTATCACGACATGCAACTGCTGGTGGAGCGGCGGTTCACCAGGGGGTTGGCTACCTCGTTCATGTACACGTGGGCATCGAGCTACGCCGCCGACTTCTGGAACAACGAGTTCGACACGGCGCCGTCAGAGCGGATCAACAACAACATCCGCCCGCACCGCATCGCCTGGTCCGGGACCTACGAATTCCCATGGGGCAAGAGCCGGACCTGGGTCAAGGACGGGTTCTGGAGCTACCTGATTGGCAACTGGAACGGCGGGTGGGTCTATCAGTGGCAGACCGGCCAAGCCACCAACTGGGCCAACCGGTTCTACTACGGCGACCTCGCCGCCAGCGGCGACGTATTCAAACACGATGAGGTCCATTCCAAGGACATCCACAAATGGTTTGACGGCAGTATCGCCTATCGCGGGTCCGGCGCCATCCCCGATGGCTTCGTTGGTTTTGAGGGACGCGCTTCCGGGCAGCCGGGCTCCTACCATGTGCGCGTTTTCCCGAACCGCCTGGATACCCTTCGCGAAGATGGAATCCTGAATTGGGACTTGAAGATCGAGCGCGCCTTCCCAATCAAGCCGGAACGCGGAATTCAGGCCCGCTTCTCGGTCGACCTTCTCAACGCATTCAACCACACCAACTTCTCCGGGCCCAACCTGGATCCAACCAGCGCCAACTTCGGCACGGTGAACACGCAACGCGGGCTGTCGCGCGTCATCCAGTTCAATTTTCGATTCGAATTCTAACCGCAAGGACAGTCCCACACATCAACCCCAGGTTCCACAAGAGCCTGGGGTTCAATTTTTGTGTGGGTCCGCGGAGCGGGGCGGCCGGAGGGAAAGCGCGGCAAGCCCGCCAGACAGCACGACACCGGCCACGGCGGTGTAGCCCACAAACGGTGAAGTCCCGGCGGCCCAGGCGAGTACCCCAACGACTCCCAACACGCCGGTTGCCGCTACAGCGCGCTCAGCCCACCGGATGGGTTTCAAAGCCTGGTCCATAGCCTCCTGCCGGCGGCGTAGCTCCGCTTTGAACCAGACCAAGCCAGCGGCGGGTGCTTCCGTCTCCGGCGCCGCGCTTAGCGATTCGGCGACCAGTGCCGCCTCGGCGCACGCCGCACAGCCGGCCCAATGGCTGCGAAGGTCGTCCGGCCATTGTCCCGTTCGAGCCGCCCTGACGATCTCGTTTTCATGAATGCATCCAGTCATCGTCCGAGTCCTTTCCGGCGAAGCAACCCGGCCAACTTGTGGCGGATACGAAACAGCAGCGGCCGGACGCTTGCTTCCTTGAGCCCCGTGATGGAGGCGATTTCGCGGTGGCTTGCGCCTTCCACATAAGCGAGCCAGATGAGCGCGCGTTCCCTGGGCTCGATCTCGCTCAGGAGTTTGTCGATATCGGGCTTCAGGTTCTCGTGAGGCGCGGCCGCGGTCTTCGTCGCGGCCATCCCGCCTTCAAACTTGCGCCGACGGAAGTGATCGCGCGCCAGGTTGGTGGCCACGCGGTACAGGTAGCTCTTGAGTTGGGCCGGTTCGATATCCGGACTCGATCGCAGATAGCGGAAGTAGGTCTCCTGCAACAGGTCATCGGCCAGCGTCGCGTTGCCGGTGAGACGGGTAAGGTAGCTCTTCAGCGGCCGGGCGGTGGAGTCGTAAATTTCGCGGAAGGCGGACTCGCTAACGGTTGTCCGCCCTCTCAACAACACGGGCGAGGCGGCTACTTCAGCGGTCATTGGATCCTATTGCTGCCCTGGTGCGTTCAGGAGCCCCCACGAGCGGCTCATGTACCACGCCGCCAGCGCCGAAACCAGCAGCCCCACACCGAGCGTGATGACGATGAGCCCGGCGGCCATCGCCACGTCGCGGCCGTTTCCGTGCGCAAACGCCTGAACCGCCATGATTCCGCCACCCAAAACAGTCAATACGGCGCCGCCTTGAATCGAGTTCAAGATTCGTTGATGCGGGCGGCTGCGATTTTCAGGAACCGTCTCAATGAATCGCCGGCCCGCTTCCGACTGCAGGTAGGCCACCAGCTCCTGCGAGCTGCCGAACCGTTCGATCATCTTACTCATCAGGTCGGATTGGGCCCGGGCCACCCGCGCGCGGCTGATCCCGTCAATCAAGCTCTTCACGATGAAGCTGATGGCGATGAAAAGCGAGATCATCACCGTCGCAATTGCTGCCCGTTCTTCCATGTGTCTTTTTACCCTTCGTCCATACAACGAGCCAGGCGGGTGCTTTGTTAACAGGCTGTGTTCTGACGCAAAATAGCTCTTTATGAAGTTCATCGTCCTGCTGGTTTTGTGGGCTGGCTCACTGGCCGCCCAAGCGGACCTGGAAACCTATATCCAGAGTGCTATGAAAGGGATGCAGGTCCCGGGCGCCGCGATTGGCATCGTGCGTGATGGCAAGATCGTCATGGCCAGGGGGTTTGGTGTGCGCGACAGCAAGACTGGCCAGCCTGTCACGGCGGACACTCAGTTTGCCATTGGATCCTGCACAAAATCCTTCACCGCGCTGGCAGTGGGAATCATGGTGGATGAAAAGAAACTGGACTGGGACCGGCCCGTGCGGGAGTACCTGCCCTGGTTCAGGATGTACGATCCGGTCGCGACCGAACTGATCACGCCGCGCGACCTGTTGACTCACCGGTCCGGTCTGCCGCGGCACGACTTCATCCGCTTTTCGACGCCGCTCGCGCGCGAGGAACTGGTGCGGCGCATCCGCTACCTGCCCAACAACACCACGTTTCGCGATCACTACCAGTACAACAACCTGATGTACGTCACGGCCGGCTACCTGGCGGGCGTGGCTGCCGGTTCGACGTGGGAGGATCTGGTCAGCGACCGGATCTTCAAGCCCCTGGGGATGAACAATTCCACCGTACGGGTAGCCGATATGCGGAAGGCCGCTGACTTTGCGACGCCGCACGACTATGCGGGGGACGGGGTCAGACCGATTGATTTCTACGACTACCAGGTGTTTGGCGTGGGGCCCAATGGCGCGGTAAATTCCAGCGTCAACGACCTGTTGAAGTACGTTCAGTTTTACCTGAACGGCAACCAGAAACTGGTCAGCCCGGCGACGCGGGCCGAACTCTGGAAGCCCGTTACGGTGACGCCCGAAGCCGCGTATGCCCTGGGGTGGAATGTCTACAGCGACCGGGGCCACAAGGTGGTCGCGCACGGGGGCGCCATCAATGGGTTTACGGCCCATATCACGCTGCTGCCGGATGACCGGACCGGCATCGTGGTGCTCAACAACCTGGGTTCAGGATTTCCGTCAGTGGTGGCGCAGGGCTTGATGGAGCGCCTGCTCTCCCTTCCCCCGGTCAAGGAACGGCCGGAGCGCCCGTCTCGCCCTAGAAACGAGCCGCGCCGGATTCCGAACACCAAACCGTCGCTGCCGCTTTCGGCGTATGTGGGCGGCTATAGCCACCCCGCCTACGGAACCATCCAGGTGACGCAGAATGGGGAAGGCCTTCGAGTCGCGTTCGCCGCCCTGACGGTTGACCTGAAGCATTTCCATTACGACACGTGGGAGTTTGGACGGGGGCGGGGCCTGGCGCAGTTTGAACTTGACGCCGAAGGCCGCGCGTCGAGATTGCTCCTGCCGCTGGAGCCTGAGGCGGCGCCGTTGACCTTCGAGCGTATGGTCAAGTAGTAAGGATGCCCATCGACTTCGGACGCCCGCTCCCGGAACCGGCGCTCGAGTTTAAGTCCTGGTTTGGACGCTGGCTGGCCCGGGGGCCATCGACGGACGAAGAAGCCCACGCGAAACAGGAAGAGTCGCACCCCTGGTACAAGGTGATTTGGCTGACCGGCGTCGATTACTTTTCGACGCTGGGGTACCAACCCGGCATCGCTCTGCTCGCCGCCGGCGCGCTGGCGCCCATCGCCACGGCAATCCTGGTTCTGGTCACCCTGCTCGGCGCTCTGCCGGTCTACGCTCAAGTCGCCAAGCGGTCCTACGCCGGGCAAGGCTCGATTGCCATGCTCGAAAACCTGCTCAGCGGTTGGAAATCGAAGATCTTTGTGCTGATTCTGCTGGGATTCGCGGCAACCGACTTTGTCATCACGATGACGCTTTCGTCCGCCGATGCCGCTAAACACGCCATTGAGAATCCTTTCTCTCACGCGCTCCTGGGCGACCACCAAATCCTGGTCACGCTCGTGCTGCTGGTAATCATGGCGGTGATCTTTCTCATCGGGTTCAGTGAAGCAATCCAACTGGCGACGCTGGCGACGGTGCCCTACCTCTTCCTGAACCTGATCGTGCTCGTACGGTGCCTGTGGGAGGTGCTGACCCATCCCTCGCTGATACCTGACTGGTCACGCGCCCTCCAACTCAAGGGTGACCCGCAGACGCTGGCGCTGGCCGCGGTGATCATTTTTCCCAAGTTGGCGCTGGGTCTCAGTGGATTTGAAACCGGCGTTTCCGTGATGCCGCTGATTTACGGCGGCAAATGGGACGAGCGCCGGCGGCGTCGCGACAGGCCCGTGCCCCTGGGCCGCATCGCGAATACGCGGAAACTGCTGGTCACCGCGGCGCTGATCATGAGTTTCTTCCTGGTGCTGTCGAGCTTCGTCACCGCGCTTCTGATTTCCGAAGCCGACTACGCCGAGAGCGGCAAAGCCGCGGGCCGCGCCATCGCATTCCTCGCCCACAAGTATCTCGGAGACTGGTTCGGCACGGTTTACGACATTTCAACCATTGTGATTCTGGGCTTGGCCGGAATGTCGGCGATGGCCGGACTGTTGCACCTGATTCCGCGATATCTGCCGCGCTTTGGGATGGCGCCGCTCTGGGTGAAGCTCGCGCGCCCGCTGGTGCTCGTGTTGCTGCTGATCAACATTCTGGTCACTCTGGTCTTCCGTGCTGATGTGGAAGCCCAGAGCGGCGCCTACGCCACCGGAGTCCTGGTGCTGATCCTGTCGGCATCGGCCGCGGCGACAATGGCCTCGTGGAGGGAACGGAATTTCCTGTTGAGCTTCTACTGCGGCCTGGTCACCATCGTCTTTGCGTACACGCTGGTCGACAACTGCCTGGAACGTCCGGACGGCTTGATCATCGGCTCGATCTTTATCCTGCTGGTCATGATCATCAGCGCGATCTCCCGCGCGCAGCGGTCGGTCGAGTTCCGAGTCTCGCGGATCAGTGTCAGCGAAGAAGGGATGCGGCTGTCGCCTTCCATCCGCAACAAGAAGGTTCACCTTGTGCCGGTGCGGAACAACGACCCCGTTTCGCTGGCTCGCAAGAAGAAAGAGATCAAGCAGCACTTTAGCGTCGAAGGGCCGCTGGCGTTCGTGACGGTCCACCTCGTTGACAACCGCAGCGAGTTCACCGCCGAAATCGAACTGGAAGCCCGGCAAGAAGGCCCCGACTTCGTGATCGACGTGTATGGGGCCAACACCATCGCCAACACGATCGCCTACATCAGCGAACTGATCGACCCTATCAGCATCTTCATCGGGCTGACCCGCGCGAACCTGATGCAGCAGGCTTTCCGGTACCTGTTGTTCGGCGAGGGAGAAACGGGGTTGATGGTCTACACCATTCTGGTGAGCTATTGGGACTGGACGCCGGAAGAGGACGTGCGCCCGCTGAT
>JADZCI010000036.1 GCA_020851655.1 Bryobacterales bacterium | reverse complement strand
TCGCGCGCCAGCGCCAGGCTCAATTCACACGTGTACCTGGCAATTCCACCGGTGGCTTCCGTCAGCGGCGTGGCGTCGAGTCCAACGTTCATTTCACAGAAACGTTTACGCCGGGCCGGCTGTAGGTATCGCCCATACGAAGCAGCAGCGGCAACGCTCCGGAACGCGCCTGGCTCGGAATCCTCGCATTCACCTGCAGAACCCCGGCGACCAGCCCGGGCGCTGCGCCGTAATAAGGGACTTCAGCTTCAATCCCGTCAATGTAGACTCGAACCGGGACCTTGGGCTTCGGCAGCGGAGCGGCAGACAACTTGCCGTCCACCGAAGGCGGGAGCGTCTCGCCTTCACCCGTAGCGAAGATCTGCACTACCGATCCCTTCTGAGCCGGCACAAGCGCATTATCACTGTAATCCTGATTCAAGATCGCCCCCAGCCCCGTACCGGATTTGTTCGCGGTGAAGATGCCGGGAGTATAAGGCGTAACAGGAAGCGTGACGACGGAAGACTGAACCGCGTTGTATTCGACGACGACGTCGGCAAACGCCTTGGAGACAACCGAATAGGGCGCCACTGTGGCGACCTGCCCCGCCGAGGTGTAAATCATGGCGCCCGGCACACCATTGAACAAGATCCGGGTTCCGGCAAGCGAAGCCGTCAGAGCCGTGCCGTCGCTGGACAACTGCGCCGTGACGATCGCCGCGGGGCCCATTCCGGAGCCATATATGACGATCACCTCGCCTGGCGCAATGGGGCCGGCTTGGGCGGTAGCCCCGTGCGCCACACCTTCGGCGGTGAAGAAGACGCCGACCCCGGCCTGAGTAATCGTAAACGTCCCCGGCCCGATCCGAATCGTCCCCGTCCGCGATGGTGAGTTGGGATTCGAATCAACCGTATAGGTCACAGACCCCGAACCGTTACTGGTGGAGGCGCTGCTGGTGATCGTCACCCATGGCGAAAAGCTCTCGGCCTCCCAACAGGCGCTGCTGGCCGTGACACGGATTGTGCCCGAACCGTTAGCGCTGGTAAAAGTCGCCCCCGGCGGGTCCAGCAGCACCGTGCACGCCATGGCCGCCTGGGTAAGCGTGAAAGTAGCCGTGCCGACCCGAATGGAGCCGGTGCGCGGCTCCGAGGTCTTGTTCTCCAACACCGTGTAGTCGACACGCCCGCTACCCGATCCGGCGGACGATGAGCGAAGGATCAGCCAGTCCGAGTTCGACTGAACCGTGTAATTGCAGGTCGTGCCGACGGAAAATGATCCGCTGGCGCCTTCCCAGGAGATACTGCTGGATGCGGGTGTGAGTGAAAACTGGCACGCCGCTCCGTCTTGAGTCAGAGTGTAGGACGCCCCACCGATCGACAGGACCGCCGTCCGCTTTTCGGCAAACAGGTTGTTGTCTACTTTCAGGGAGATCAATCCGCTTCCCGACCCGCTCGCGGGCGACGCCCGCACCCACGCCGCGGGATTCGAAACTGCCCACGCACAGCCCGCCGGCGTATCAATCCGCGCTGTCTTCACGCCTGCAAAGATGGCTGGAACGGTGTCGCTGCTGGGTGTCACCGAAATCGTGCAGGGCGAAGGATCCTGCGTGATGACGAAGTTCCGGTCATAGATGGAAATCAGCCCGGTCCGGCTGGCCGCGGCCGGGTTCGGCAAGACTGTGTAGGTGACCGTTCCGGAACCCGTGCCCCCACCCGAGACACTGATCCATTGGACGTTCGAGGTTGCGCTCCACTGGCACGTGGTTTCGACCCGGAACGAACCACTTCCGCCAATGGCGGGATACGTTGCTCCGGTTCCACCAAGAGTCAGTAAGCAGTTGGATCCTCCCTGAACCACGGCAAAGGGCAGGTCGTTGACCTTGATTGCCCCGGTCCGGCTAACCGGCGTCATGTTCTGCTGGACCGCGTAACCAACGGTGCCGTTATTGGTGCCCGTCTGCCCGAACGAGATGGTGATCCAGGGAACCTGGGATTCAGCCCGCCATTTGCAGTTGTCCGTGCCGAAGACTCGAAAACTGTCGCGTGTGGCGCCATCGGCGCTCGGGGCGCGCGCCGGAACCGTGGCCGCCGCTGGCGAGAGACTCGACGGGCATTGCGCCCATGCGGGCAGCGTTAGAATCAGCGCAAAAAGTACTGATAGTACTAAACGGCGTACTGATCTCAGACGCCCTACCTTAGATAGAACTATCTCTCTAAGTCCTTCCGTTACATTACTTGATTGGCCGCTGACAAGGCTTTCCATTGCGCAAACACCTATTCAAACACCGTTCGCCTTCATAAGACTTGAGTCCCAGGCGGTACGGTTGGCCTTGCGGGTCAATGGCGCCAGTGAAAGCCTCAGGTGAAGCTGCGAACTGCTTCGGCCTCGTCTTCGAAAACCTGAAAAACCGTGATCAGCTTGGTAATTTGAAGAAGATCGTAGATCTTTTTGGGCAGGTGGACCAGTTTCATCGACGCACCGGCCCGGCTCGCCGAACTGTAGGAGCCTACTAACTCGCCGATCCCGGAACTATCGAGATAGGTGACTTTGCCCAGGTCAATCAGAAGCTTCTGCGCACCTTTGTTCAGGATCTCGCGGACCGTGTTCCGGAACGCACTGGTTGCTTCGCCCAGCGTGATCTGGCCTGTGCAGGACATGATTGTGACATCGCCGACCTGCCGAACTTGAATGGATACGCTCATGAGAATCGCTCCTCCTGTCTCCGTCACGCAACCATGGCTGCGCTACACTAGTGTATCTTCAGACGGTGCTCCTTGGGGGACAGAATTTGGAGGAGGTGAGTGAGTTCGATCAGCAGCACGATCCGCGCCAAGTACCCGCTTCGTGAGCTGGAGGTCGTGCAGCCCGACGGGACGTCCAAGAAATACCCGCTCCAAAAGGACTCCCTGACTCTTGGCCGCAACGCCAACAACGACCTGAGTTTTCCTGAAGATCCGATCCTGTCGCGCCAGCACCTGAAGTTTGAATACGACGGCGGCGAGTGGTGCGTCACCGACCTCGGCAGCAAGAACGGAACCCTGCTCAACGACCAGCGGTTGGAAGGCAGAGTCCGCCTCAAGTCGGGAGACCGGATCGGCGCCGGGCGGGTTGTGATCAGCTACAACGACCCGCGCCTCAGCAGCCGGAGTTCCGTGGTGTTCGTCGAAGAACGCGAGAACACCGCCAGCGGCGCCACCATGGTGATTCGTCTGGATCGCGTACTTACCGACGAACCGAGAGCGTTCGAGGCGGCCTTGGGCACTGACTCCGTCGATGGAATCCGGCGTACCGAGGCGCTGATCCATGCCGGGCGCGAACTGGTCGGCCACCGTCCGCTGGACGAATTGTTCCCTGTGATTCTGAAATTGGCGACAGGCGCCGTCGGAGCGCGCCGCGGCTTAATCGCCACCGTCGAAGAAGGCGACTTGTTCATCCGCGCCACTCAGGGCGAAGGATTCCGGATCAGCACCGCGGTTCGCGACAAGGTCCTGAAGGCCCGCGAGTCGCTGCTGGTGCGCGATGCCGGATCGGACGAAGTGTTCAGGCAAAGCCGCACCATCGTCGAGCAGCGCGTACGCAGTCTGATGGCTGTGCCGCTTCAAACCGACGCCGAGGTGATTGGCCTTGTCTACGTGGATTCTCCGGATTTTATTCGACCGTTCACGCCGGAAGACCTGAGCCTGCTCACCGTGATGGCGAACACCGCCGCCATCCGGATCGAACACGCCCGCTTGGCTGAAATCGAGCAGAACGAACGCCTGATTGAGAAGGAGATGGAGCAGGCCGCCGAGATTCAGCGCAGCCTGCTGCCGCCCAACTCACCTCGTTTTCCGGGTCTGGACATCGCCGGGCACAGCATGCCTTCGCGCTCGGTGGGTGGAGACTATTTCGATTACCTCCGCCTGCCCGATGGCCGCCCGGCCGTGCTCGTTGCCGATGTCGCGGGCAAGGGACTGCCGGCGGCTCTGCTGATGACGAGCCTGCAGGCGCGTGTGCAAATCCTGGCCGAAACAGAAACCGACCCGGGGAGTTTCGTCACCCGCCTCAACCGCAGCGTTGCGCGGCACTGTCCCGCGAACCGGTTCATCACATTCTTCGTGGCCGTCTACAACCCCGAAAATGGCGAGATCCTCTACGCCAACGCGGGCCACAACCCCCCGTATCTCCTGAAAGCCGATCGAACGGTTCACGTCCTCGAAGGCGGAGGACCGCCGCTCGGCATCATGCGAAACATGACCTATGCCACTCAGTCATGCTTGACGGGAGGCGGCGACACCCTCATGATGTACAGCGACGGTGTGCCGGAAGGGGTCAACGCCGCTGGCGAAGAGTTCGGAGACGATCGATTCATAAGCGCGCTGTTAGAGACGCACGGCTCGAGCGCCGAGGACATCATCAGCGCCGTGCGCTCCGCATTGGCGAATTTTGTGAAGGACACGCCTGCCTCCGACGACGTTACGCTGGTCGCGGTTCGCCGCAAAGCTTGACACCCGGAGGCACGAATCCATCGAGAGTCTAAGCGCCGGGTAAGGCGCGAACGGAGAACTACAGGAGCATGATTGTCAAGGTATTCAAGGATCCCAGGATTTTGGGCGAGATGGCTGCGCTGCAAGCCTCGGCCGTCCTCCGGCAGGCGGTCGCCTCACGAGGCCACACGCGTGTCATCGCGGCGACCGGGGCGTCCCAATTCGAGTTTCTCGACGCTCTGACCCGCCAGCAGGGCGTGGACTGGTCCGCGGTTGAGCTTTTTCACCTCGATGAATACATCGGCATCCCCGTGACGCACCCGGCAAGCTTTCGAAAGTACCTGATCGAGCGCCTGGTGGACAAGACCGGCATCGCGAAATTTCACGGGCTTGACGGCGAGCGTGCGCCCGCGGACGTCTGTCTGGAAACCGGCGGCCAATTGAATCGCGCGCCCATCGACGTGGCCTTCATTGGAATCGGCGAGAACGGGCATGTGGCGTTCAACGATCCCCCGGCTGACTTCCAGACCTCGGAGCCATATCTTGTCGTAGACCTTGACGAAGCCTGCCGGCGGCAGCAGGTCGGCGAGGGCTGGTATGCCAGCATGGCGGAGGTTCCCAAGCAGGCCATCACGATGTCGCCAAGACAGATCCTGAAGGCCCGGGAGATTCTTTGCATTGTACCGGATGCGCGCAAAGCCAGGGCGGTCAAGCTGTGTCTGGAAGGACCTGTCCGGCCTCAAGCGCCGGCATCGATTCTGCGGACCCATCCTGGCGTGACCCTGTACCTGGATGAAGCCTCGGCGGCGCTGCTGAGCCCGGAGATTCGCCTCGCGGGCGCCCTGCCCGTCGACACCCTGGTGTGACCCGCGGCCCTTTCTGACTACGGCGCCGCCGAGTCTTCAGAATCCACCGTCGCCATGATCTGACCTTCGCTGAGCGTAATCTTGAGACGGCTTTGAGCGGGCGCGTCGATTGGATTCTTGACGATCCGGCCACCGGTAGTCTGCACAATCGCGTAACCGCGTTCGAGGACTTGGAGTGGGCTGAGCGCCGTCAGACTGGCGTACGCGGGTTCGAGTTTGCCGCGCGCCACCGCCAGGCGCATCCGGATCACCTCGCCGGCGCGCGCCTCACATTGGTTGAGCCGTTGGCGGGCTCCGGCCAGGCGCAGGCGCGGATCGTGCCGAAGCAACCGCCGTTCCAGGTCCCGTTCGGCGCGCCGGTGGCCGTCAAGACGGCGCGCGGCCGCCGAGCGCATCCGGAAGTCGAAGTCGTCCAGACCCTGCAACCCGCGCCCGATTCCGCGGTGCAGCAAAGCCGTCGCCCGGTCGATTCCGTTCTCTTGCAGCCGCCGGGCGAGATGCGCCAGAAGATATCGCGCGCTTCTGGCCACGGCTTCCCGGCAGGCGGCCACGCGAGCCAGCAGGTCGGGCGTGTTCGGAACCACCAGTTCGGCGGCGGCCGAAGGCGTTGGCGCGCGCAGGTCGGCGGCAAAATCCGCGATGGTGAAATCCGTCTCGTGGCCCACGGCCGATATCACCGGAACGGTACAGGCCGCGATGGCCCGGGCCACAGCTTCTTCGTTGAAGGCCCACAGATCTTCGAGCGAGCCGCCACCGCGCGCCACAATCACCACATCGGCCCACTGTGAGCGGCTGAAATGGCGGACCCCTTCGCTGATCGCCGCCGCCGCGCCCTCGCCCTGCACGAGCGCCGGGTAAAGCCGCACATGAACGCCGCGATAACGGCGTCCAATGACGTTCAACATGTCCCGGATCACCGCGCCGGAGGGCGAAGTCACAATGCCGATGCGCCGCGGAAACCGGGGAATCGCGCGCTTGCGTTCCGCCGCGAAAAGGCCCTCGGCTTCGAGCCTCTTTTTGAGCTGCTCGAAGGCAAGTTGAAGCGCGCCGAAGCCCTGGGGCTCAAGGGCGCTGACTATCAATTGGTAGTCGCCGCGCGCTTCCCAAATATCAAGTGTGCCCCGGGCCACCACCGCCAATCCATCCTGCGGCTTGAACTTCATGAATCGCATCGAGTTGCGATATAGCGCGCAGCGGATCTGCGCCGTTTGGTCCTTCAACGTGAAGTAGGCGTGTCCGCTCGATGCGATCTTGAGTCCGGAAATCTCTCCGCTGACACGAATGTCGTCGTACTCGTTGGTGAAGAGCGCCTTCAATTCACTGGTGAGTTCGCTCACCGTGTAAGAGCGGTGTTGTGGGCGAAGTGTGAAGCTCAGCTGCTCCATGAAAAAAGCCGGACGGCCCTTCCATTGTAGGAGGGCCGCCCGGCGGGAATGGGAGACACAATACGGGACGCGTCAGATTCCGAAGACCGCTACGAAGCCGATCAGGATGGTGCTCTGGCTGCCGTAGCTGCCCGGAGTGGATCCCCGGTCGAACGGCGTCTTGTCGGACCAGTCGCGGCGGTATTCCAGCCGGGAGAAGAAATTCTTGTTGAGCTTATACTCCCCGGTAATGGTGAATTCCTGGAGGGCCTGCGCAAGACCGGTAATGAGTCCGGCCTTGTCCTTGTAGTACTCGTAGCGCGGGCTGAACGATATATGTTCCGTCACTCCGAACTTGGCCGCCACCGCGAGAGCGAACCAGTCGGCGACCTGCCCCGATAGCAGGCGCTCACGGCCGTAGTCATAGTTGATGTAGGCATTGAGCTTGTCCGACGGGGTGAGCAGCAGAACGGTGTCGAAGAAATTCCGGACACCCTCGTTGGTGTTGTTCTTTTCAGGCCCCACGTAATAGTTCACGAACCAGGATGCTTTCTTGCCCGCCAAGGCCGACGTGATCCCCACGGTCTTTCCCGAATTGTTGTCCTCGACGTTGTTCCAACCGTTGACCAGGTGTCCGCCTACGGTCCAGTTGGAAGTGACCGGCTTGGTCGCGCGGATTCCGAAATGGTAGTAGGGAGCGTTGGCGTAGGCAAAGGCGCGGGAATAGTTCCAGTTCAAGTGAGTTTCAGTTAGCTCGGCGCCGGCGGCCGTATAGAACTTGCCGAAATCGATCTGCAACCCACCGGCTTTGGGCGGCTTGACGCTAAGGTAGGCCTGTGGCAGGACCTTCAGAAAATCCGGCCCGCCAGGTTCGGTTGCATTGATAATGTCGAAGGCGCGGCCAAACCCGAAATCCAG
>JADZCI010000035.1 GCA_020851655.1 Bryobacterales bacterium | reverse complement strand
TTCCACACCAGCCACGCACCATCGACTTTCAGACGCAGGGCGCCTGAACCGGTCCCCAGCAAGTGTGCCGGCGTACCGGAGAAGATGGCGGTTGGGACGCCGCACAGAACTCGTCCGTCATCGGTTTCCGCCTCCTCAATGCGGGCGACCGGCCGCCCGATAGCCGCAAATAGTTCGGCCGCTCCCTCGTCCACGCGTTCCTTGGGGGTCAGAAATCGTGAGACGCCTCCTGTTTGCCTGGCCAGTTGCGCCAGAAAGCGGTCCTGACTCGCGCTGCCGATGCCAAGAACATGCACACGAATGCCCCGTGCCGCGGCCATTGTAACGATCTCCGCGGTTTCAAACACCTGGCCATCGGTCACCAGAAAAATCTCACCTCCTGGACCGAGGATTTTCGTTGCCTCGGCCAGTGCCGGCCCGAGTTCCGTCCCTCCGCTGGCTCGAACTTCACCCAGGCGCCAGGCCATATCGTTGCGGTTGACTTTCGTGGCGGGGACCAAAGACTTCTTCCAGCGCGTGCAGCCGTCGCTGAAGGTGATCAGCCCAATCTGGTCGTCAGCCGTCAGGAGCGCCAGACAGGCTTTGATCGCCGCCACCGCCTGTTGAATGGGATCTCCCTCCATTGAGCCCGAGCGGTCCAGCACAACCAGGACCGACCGCGGCGTCTCCGTGATCTCGCCGAACTGCGCCGAAGGCAGGATTCCGGCGAAATGCTTCTTTCCGTCCTCTGCTGGCCCGGTGACCAGAAACGGCTTCCGCCCCGTCTCGACATCGAGAACCAGGTCCCGGTCGGGCACGTCACCCGACACGGCAAGCGCCACACGGTTGCCGCGCGATGAGATCGAATGGGAGGGGGAAGCAATGCCATGGAAGGTTTCCATCTCGAGCGTCAATTCAAAGCCCACGCGGTGGAGTCCCTCGGCGCAAGCTACCCAGGGAGGTAAAAGCACGTCGTCGAAAGAGGCAGGTAGCTCGATCTCGCCTATGCCATCCTCACGGAGAGCCAATCTGGCTTGCGGGTGATAAGAAGGCGCCAGCGTGAAGGGAAAGCGAAACCGGAACCCGTCGTCGTGCAATTCGACTCCGGCGAGAACTTCGAGCAGCACGCTGACCGTCTCGCCCGGGCGGATGTTGCCGCAGTTCAAGTTCACCAGGCCATCCTTGTACACTCGCGCCAGCGTGGAGAGTGCGCCCGCCGCGATGCCTTCTTCGTAGTCCGTGACCGCATCGCTCACGGGCTTGAGTTCCGACTCGATTGTCCCCGACGAGGTCACCACGCGAAACCGCCGGAGCGCGGCATCACGTGGAAGCACGCAGCTATAGACCACCTCAAGTGGCTTGCTGCCGGAGACGGCAAACTCGTGGCGCACCCACAATCGCGCTCCCGCCGCCATCAACCTGCCGGTCAGCCATAGGCTCTGCATGGCCAGCCGGACTTCTTCCATACCGCCGCTTTTGATCGTGAAAGGTATTGTCGCGCTCATTCTCCGTCCCCTTTCTGTTCGGAAGTTTCCGCGGCGGCCATGCGCGCCGCAAAGTCGTGGAGCGCCGCTTGAATCGTCCGCATGCGCCAGCTCGCCAGCCCGGCGGCCACCTCCACCGTGACACCAGCCCCAATTGAATAGCGAAGAACGTGCTTCGGGTGGGCCAGGACAGGCGTCACTGGCCCGCTCAGGCGGAAGGCAATCTCCTGGAGAGTCAGGCCGTCGCGCTGGAATTCGGCGATGGTTTGCAACCGCTCCAGATGCCGCGGCCCGTACGACGCATCTCGCCCGGCCTGAAGGGGTCCATCCAACAGCCCGCGCGAAATGTAATACCGGATCGTGCGGCCCGGCAGTCCGGTGGCTTCGCTCAGCTCAGCCAGCGTCCAGGACGGATTCCCGGCATGCTCCTTCGAACTCACGGTTCCAAGGTACGCCGATTATTTGACAGTGTCAAGTACTGTCGTTAAAATTTCCGTGGGGGTGAGCGGTCTCAGGCTTCCTGCCAGTTGGTGCGTTCGATAAAAGTCGGAGGTTCGTAAGTGACGCCAGCCGCCAGGCGCTTCTCTTCGCGTTTGCTGGTCCAGGTCAGGATAGGGCCGGCCAGGCGCGCCCAGAGTTTGGCTGCCAGTCCGAACTCACGTTCCATCTCGATCCGCAGCCGCCGGATTCTGTCCGTCACCGCGTCGTTGGACTCCTTGAGCCGGTGTTCCATGGCCCAGAGCGCGGCGCTGTAAATGTTGCGCAGTGTCCGGGCTTCCCAGTTGAAGCGGTCCCGAATGCGCCAGTCGGGGTGGTCCTTGTAGCGTTTCCAGCCTTCGAGCGTCGTGCGGCAGATGCGGAAAATGCTCGGTCCGTTGCGCTCGAGATCGCGCAGAAAGGCCCAATCGAGAAATTGCTTTGATTGTTCGGGTGAGATGGCGTCGTGTTCGAAGTTGAACTGAAACTGGCCATGTATGTCGGCCAGGTCCACTTCACGCAGCCGCCCTTTCCGGGCCATTTCGTAGTGCAACGGGGTTCCCGGCACGGGGGTGTAGAGCATGAACTGGTGAAAGTCGGTTTCGTGCGCGACGGCGTGCTCCACCTCGTCGCTGATGTTGGCGGGGGTATGGTGTTCCAGCCCGATGATCGTCGATCCCAGCAGCTTGATGCCGTGCCGGCGGAGTTCGTGAGTCAGGTCGCGGGTGTCGACTCCGTTCAGCTTGGAGTAGTTCGAGTGGGGCGATTCCAGCCCCATCCACAACCAACTGATACCCAGTTCCACCAATTCTTCCATCGTGTACTTGCGGATGGCGTTGGCGGAAGAGAACACATAAAGGGCCCAGGCCTTGCCGTGCTCTTTCATCAAAGCGAGCAGTTCCATCGCACGCTTGCGGTTCAGCAGGAAATTTTCGTCCATGACAAAGAAGGACCGCGCCCCGAGCGTCTTCTGGGCTTCGCACATGACCTGGAACAGTTCTTCACCGCTCGAATAAAAGTTCTGCCACTTGCCCTTGCCGCCGAAAAACGATGAGGTCGTGCAGAAGTTGCAGCCCATGGGGCAGCCGACGGAGGGAATGATCGTCGCCGCCGCGTCCCTCTGCGGCGCTCGAATCCCCATGACCCGCATGTTGAAACCGGAGACGATCGGAGGATGAATGATCGGGGCGTTGAGGTCCTCGCCGAGGAACTCACGCATCCAGGCGATCCCCTCACCGCGCACGAAATGATCGGCATCGGCCATCTCGTCAATGCCGGGAATTGCCGTCACGTGTCCGCCGACGACGACCGTCGACTGGGGGCTGTGTTCGCGCACCAGCCGGCACATCTCCCGCACTTTGCCCACGTTGACGATGATGGATGACAGCCCGACGATATCGTAGTGCTGGGTCTTGAGTTCCCGCACGAACGCCTCGCGAGTCGGAAAATCCAGAAGCGTAGTGGGCGCACTGATGTTGGCCTGGATCATCATGATGCCCCACGAGCGGTGAAACATGCGCAGGGAGAAAGCGCCCTGCGCGCGGGTCACCTGGTTGTGATACAGCTCCATCGGGTTGATGGAACGGCTGCCGTAGGCGTCGTCCTGCGCGAACGGACCAAAGACAGAAGAAAGAAGCACACGGGCAGACTTGCCCTTAGGGTGGGTTTGCACTAATTGAATCCTTAACTCTGATTGTAATGCAGGAATCCAGGCCGCCTCACCTTTCTTTCGCCGGGCGGGTTAGCCGCGGATCAGCCCGAACGCCTTCTTCATGGCGTTGATGGTGGTCTCCAGCGCCTGATCGCGTGGCATCTGGCGCAACGCCGCGTTAAACGGCTCGCAGCGGACCGGAGCGTCGCAGCCGATCTTGTTCAAGGCGTTGAGAAACGCGCTGACGTCAATTACGCCCGTGGCGCAGGGGATTTCGCGCTTGGAGTCGATTTGCTGGTCGACCGGCACGTTGGCGGGCGCATCATTCAGGTCCACTGAAACCACGTCGGAAGGCTTGAGCGCGAGCAGGTCGGCCACCGTATCCCCAGCCGTGTACCAATGCCAGCTATCGAGGACAAACCCAACGTTGTTCTTGCCGATCTCGGCGATCAGGTCCTTCGTCTCCGCCATCGTGTGGATAAAGGGATAGCGGCGTGCGGCCCACAATGTTTTTGGACCCACGTACTCCATGCCGAACCGGATGCCATGATCGCCGCAGATGGCGGCCACCTCTCGCAGCCGCAGGGCATGCTGGTCGAAGTTCGCGCGATACGTCAGCGTGTCGCTGGCCGGCGACAACCACGTGGTCATGCGGGTTACACCAGCCTTTTGGAGCGCCTTGCAGCGGCTGGGAAGCTCGGGCAGGGAAGCGCGAAAGTCCTCATCCGTTTTGCGAAATTCGACTGGCAAGCCCGCCAAAGCCCAAGTCAGGTTCTTGGCCCGCAGATCATCGGCCAGCCGCTTGATTCCGTCGCCGGACAAACCGCGCAGGTAGCCGGAATCGGCCTCGACCGCCTCAAAACCGAACTGGTGCGCCAGTTCGATCGCCTGCAACTGGTCCGCCTTGACGCCGATCGAGCCCGCCGAGAGTGAGATGCGCATCTGGGTGCCGGGAAAGGCCGCCGCCGCGGGTCCCGCCGCTGCCGCCATCGCCAGAAACGCTCGCCGGGTGCCGAAGATCATATGGCTATCTTATGACGCCCGAAGCCAGGATAGTTCCCTGCTATCGTGTCGATATGCGGATGGGTTGGATATGTGCCTTCCTGGCCGCGGCGTCAGCCGCTCCAGGTAGCGCGCAGCGAATCAAAGTGAGTTCCCACACGCTGTCGAACGGCATGAAAATCCTGGTTCACGAGGACCACGACGTGCCGAACGTGGCGATGTACCTCTTTTACAAGATCGGTTCCCGCAACGAGCGGCCGGGAACCACGGGCCTCTCCCACTACTTCGAACACATGATGTTCAACGGCGCCAGGAAGTTCGGCCCAAAACAGTTCGACATCCAGATGGAAAAGAACGGCGGGCGCAACAACGCCTACACAACACCTGACGTAACGGTGTACACCGACTGGTTTCCGCGCACTGCCTTGGAACTGATGTTCGACATGGAGGCGGACCGGATCCGCGACTTGAACTTCGACCCGAAGATTGTCGAAAGCGAGCGGGGCGTGGTCTATTCCGAACGCCGCTCCAGCGTCGACAACAATCCCTTCGGGCTGCTGTTCGAGCAACTGAATGCCTCCGCCTTCGTGGCGCACCCCTATCAGTGGCCGGTTGTCGGATGGGCGTCGGATATTGAAGCGTGGACCATGGATGACCTCAGGGCGCATTTCAAGATGGGCTATGCGCCCAACAATTGCGTGATGGTGGTCACCGGAGACGTCACGCACGATGAGATCCTCGTCTTGGCCAGGAAGTACATCGAGCCGATTCCGCGCCAGGACCCTCCACCACCCATCCGGACAAAAGAGCCCGAGCAAATCGGAGAGCGGCGCGTTACGCTGGTTCGCCCGGCTCAGTTACCCATACTGATGGTGGCCTACCATACGCCTCAGAGCACCGATCCCGATACTCCGGCGCTGACGGTTCTCAGCAACCTGATGACCAATGGAAGAAGCTCGAGGCTCTACAAACGGCTGGTTGACGACGGGCAGCAGGCGGTTAGTGTTCAAATGCCCGATGACTTTTCGTTTGACCCGGGATTGATGACGTTGATCATTCAGGTCAGGGCGGGCGTGAATCCGGCGGAGGTGGAAAAAGCCGCCTACGAGGAGTTCGGCAGAATGGCCAAAGAAGGGCCGAATCCCGACGAGCTTCAAAAAGTCCGCAACCAGTTCTCGGCCGATTTCTACCGTGGTTTGAAAACCATCGCCGGAAAGGCGAACACCATTGGCCGGTACGAAGTGTTCCTGGGCGATTGGAACCGCCTGAATTCGGCCGTAGCGGAAATCGAAAAGGTCTCGGCGGATGACGTCAAACGAGTGGCCTCGAAGTACCTGACCGCGAAAAACCGGACTGTGGCGACACTCATCCCGCAGAGCAAGGAGAGCGCGCAATGAGGATCGCCGCGGGAGCATTGATCGTGCTGTCGGCGTTCGCGGCCGATACGGTACGTCTGCCGGAGTATCAGCGCCAGGTGTTCGGCAACGGCGTCGTGCTGGTGCTTGCGCCCAAGAGCGACGTTCCCATGATGACGGCGCGTCTCTTCATCCGGGGCGGCGAGGAATCCGATCCCGCCGGCATGGCGGGGTTGTCGGCGGTGACCGCCGAATTGCTCCGTAGTGGCACACAGAAGCGGTCCGCCGAACAGATCTCCAAGGAACTCGACGCGATGGGAGCGGTCTTTAACGCCACGGTCAACCGGCAGGCGACCGTCCTGACCGCGGATTTCCTCAGCAAAGACAGTGACCGGATGATCGACATGCTGGCGGACCTGTTTGTCCGGCCCAGTTTTCCGGAAGCCGAGGTCAGGAAGGTTCTGGCGCGGCGTATCGACCAGGTGAAATCGGTCAAGGACAATCCTGGCGCCGCCGTGGGTGTCTATTTCGAGCCGTTCTATTTTGGGGCCAAGCACCCTTACGGCCAGCCCGCCGATGACGTCAGCCTGAGCCGGATCACGCGCCAGGCGATTGTCGACTATCACAAGAAAATGTATGCGGGCAAGAACCTCGCGGTCGTGGTTTCGGGTGATTTCGACACAAAAGCCATGAGCGGGAAACTGGGAATCCTGCGCTTTCTCGGGGGAGGTGAAGCCTACGCCTGGAAAGAGGCGCCGGTTCCTGCGTACGAGTCCTCCCGGCTGCTGCTGGTGGACAAGCCCGATGCGACACAGACCTATTTCATGATTGCCCAGCCTGGCGCCAGCCGCACCAGCCCCGACCGCGTTCCCCTCCTGCTGGTCAACACGCTGTTTGGCGGACGGTTCACCTCAATGTTGAATGATGAACTCAGAGTGAACTCAGGCCTGACGTACGGCGCTCGGTCCGAGATACAACGTGACCGCCTTCCCGGCGCCAATTTCATAAGCACCTACACCAAGACCGAAACCACTGAGAGAGCGATCGACCTGGCGCTCGATGTTCTCAAGCGGCTGCGGGAGAAGGGAATCAGCGCGGATCAACTGGCGTCGGCCAAGGCGTACGTCAAGGGCGGATTCCCCACGCAGTACCTGGAAACCGACGGCCAGGTCTCGTTCGTCCTTGGCGATTTGGAAATCTTCGGTCTCAATCGCGGCGAGATCGATGACCTGTTTGCAGCCATCGACGCGGTGACGGTGGAGCGGGCCAACCAGGCGATTCAGAAGTATTACGCGGACCCCAATCTCCAGTTCTGTCTGGTGGGCGACGCTTCCAAAATCCAAGAGTCGGTCAAGAAGTACGCACCCAAGATGAAGGTGGCTTCCATCCGGGAGCCCGGCTTTGGAGTTCCCGAGTTTTGATGCCGCCGTTCGGACTCGCCGCGGCGGAGTGGAAACTGCTGCGATCGCTGAAAACCCCGTCCAGGATCCAGGCCTTTCTGGACGAGGATGTTCACTACAACAAGGAGCCCTTTGGTCCTTCGTGCATGTCGCCGCGACAGGTCCTGCGAACCCGCCGCGCTCACTGCATGGAGGGCGCTTTGCTGGCCGCGGCGGCGCTACGCGTGCTGGGTCATCCCCCGCTGCTCCTGGACCTTGAGGCGCAACGCGACGACGATCACGTGCTCGCGTTGTTTCGAGTCGATGGCTGCTGGGGGGCTCTGGCCAAGTCGAACTACTCCGGCTTGCGTTTTCGCGAGCCCGTCTACCGCGGCTTGCGCGAACTCGTGATGTCGTACTTCGAAAGCTACTGGAACCTTTCCGGCTACAAGTCTCTGCGCGGCTATTCTACGCGGCCGGTCAACCTGGCGCGGTTCGATTCGCGCGGTTGGATGACTTCGGAAGAAGAGGTCTGGTACATCCCCGAATACCTCTGCGAAGTGGAGCACACGCCTCTGCTCAAGCCGGGACGCGAACGCACGTTGTCACGGGTGGACGGGCGGGGCCTGGCCGCCGGAAAAGTCGGGCGCGTCGAGTAAGGCCCGCCTCAATTACCAGGCCTCCTTGGCGGGCGAGTCCGGATTGAGCCAGATCAGAAGGGTGCGGCCGTCTGACGTGAACTCCTCGCCGTGGGCCGTCCTGGCTGTCTTGACGGGATTGGACGGCATCATGTACGCCGTTTTGACTACCAACCCGGTCTGCTGGAGCGATTCGCCGATGTAGTCGCGCTCTTTGTCGGTGTCCGGGTCGATCTTGTGGGTCAGTTTGCCGTTGCGCTGGTCACGGTCGAACCCGATATCTTCCGTTCCGGCGCCAACCCAGACTGTGAGATCTCCGGCTTGGAACGGAGCCTTCCAAATCCGGAAATGGTGGCGTGCCAGAACGACGCGGAGCGGGTCGGCCTGCGCGTAGCCAAAATCCTGGGGCCGTCCGAAAAGCTCCAGTTCACTCATCGGCATCGTGACGTAGGCGCCTTTGTTCAGCGTGACCAACAGGCCGTTGAGCACGCTCTCGGTCACGGTGCGGTCGACCAGCACCCACCCGGCGGCTTTCAATGCCTGACGCACCTGCTCTTCGGCGCCGAAGATGATGAAGTTGGTGCGATCCCCCGGTGTGCCCGCATGATCGGAAACACGGACGGGAATCGAATCCAACTGCTCCTGTGTCAACCCGGGAAGAGCGCCTTTGAACTCGGCTGGGCCTGTCCCTTTTGCAACGCTTACGTTGACTTCGAATCCGCCCTCACCGGTTTCCCCCGCCACATTTGAGGCCAGAAACAGTTTGCCTGAAACCGGCGCGCGCAATTCGAGTTTCTCGCCCACAACAAAGGGACGAGCGGCCGCGCTGTCGCCGATACGGCCCAGCAAGGCGCCGCGTCCGGCATCGTTCAACGGCAGGTTGCGCAGGACGTCCTTCCACCCGCGTGGCAGGCCCGAAGGTCCGGCGGCGGCCGATTTCGGAAGTTGCACCGTTCCCGAAGCTTGGATTGCGACTGTATCGCCCGCCTGGATGGCGATTCCGGTATCAACCCATTTGCCGTCTCCCGCTACCTTTACTTCTCCGCCGAGCGTGGTTGTTAGGGCCAGAGCAATCAGGGCTCGCGATATCATGGCAGGAACTCTCCCCGGTTATGTTCGATTACATTATTGTAGGCGCCGGTTCGGCGGGGTGCGTGCTTGCCAACCGGTTGAGCGCCGAAGGGCGCCGGGTCTTGCTCCTCGAAGCGGGTCCGCCTGACAGGAAACGCGAGATTCACATCCCCGGCGCATTCTCCAAGCTGATGCGCAGCGAGGTGGATTGGGATTTCTGGACCGAAGCCGAACCCGAATGCGACGGCAGGCCGATGTACTGGCCCCGGGGCAAGACCCTGGGAGGATCCAGTTCGATCAACGCGATGCTTTATGTCCGCGGGCACCGTACCGACTACGACCGGTGGCGTGACTTGGGCAATCCAGGCTGGGGCTATGACGACGTTCTGCCGTACTTTCGCAAGTCGGAAAATCAGGAGCGCGGTGAATCGGTGCACCACGGCGTTCGAGGTCCGCTCCACGTTTCCAACCAGCGCAGCATCAATCCGTTGAGCCGGGCTTTTGTTGAAGCTGCGCTCGAACTCGGCTACCGTTTGAATGACGACTTCAACGGCGCCACGCAAGAAGGATTTGGGTTCTACCAGGTCACCCAACGGGCGGGCCGGCGTCAGAGCGCCGCGGATGCATTCCTGCGCCCCGCCGGGGGGCGCCGGAATCTAACGGTCCAAACTGGCGCCCTGGTCCGGCGGGTTATCATCGAAGGCGGACGGGCGCGGGCTGTCGAGTATGCAACCGCGGAAGGCATCGCGCGCGCTGAAGCCGGCGAGATCTTTCTTTGTGCCGGAACAATTGGATCGCCGCACCTGCTGCTGCTTTCCGGAATCGGGCCGCAACAGGAACTCGCTCAGCTCGGCATTCCGGTCATTTACGACCTGCCGGGAGTCGGCAGGAACTTGCAAGATCACCTCGCGTGCGGACTCGTTTGCTCCTCTCGCCAGCCAGTCTCGCTGAAAGGGTGCGAGACGCTTGGAAACCTCGCCAAGTGGCTGTTCGCCGGCCGGGGTCCGCTCACCACGCCTGTGGCCGAATGCGGGGGCTTCGTTCGCACACGGCCGGATTCCTCTGTTCCCGACCTGCAATTTCATTTCGCGCCGGTGGCCTTCATCGAGCACGGGTTCGTCAAAGTCGAGCCCCACGCGTTCACCATCGGACCTACTCTCTTGCGTCCCAGGAGCGCCGGCCGCATCCGTCTGAAGAGCGCCGACCCCGCCGTGGCGCCATCCATTCAGGCGAACTACCTCACTTGCGCCGAAGATCGCGAAATCCTGTACGAAGGACTGCGAATCGCCCGGAAACTGGCCCGGACCGAGGCGTTTCGTCCCTATTTTGACCGGGAGCTTTTCCCGGGTGACACTCCTCTGGAAAAGTATCTCGCCGCCCGGGTGCAAACGCTCTACCACCCGGTTGGAACCTGCAAGATGGGTGTCGACGGCATGGCCGTGGTCGATCCCCAACTGCGCGTTCGCGGAATCGAAGGCCTTCGTGTGGTTGATGCGTCGGTCATGCCGCAAATCGTCGGTGGCAATACCAACGCACCCACGATCATGATTGCGGAACGGGCGGCGGACTACATCAAGTAATCACGAATCTTATCGAACAGGGATTTCTCCGCGGGCTGGTTGTCTTCGGGGAGCAGCTCGCGAAGTTGTTCGAGCAGCCGGCGCTGGTCCCGCGTCAGCTTGTGCGGCGTGCGCACCTCGATGTGAACAATCAGGTCTCCCCGTCCGTGGCCGTTGAGCATCGGCACACCGCGCCCACGCAGCCGGAGGGTGTCCCGCGACTGAACGCCCTCGGGAATCTTGATTGTCTCCTCGCCTTCGAGCGTTGAGATCGCCACCTGGCAGCCCAAGGCGGCCTGAGCGATGTTGATCGGCAGCGAGCAGTGGAGGTCGAATTCCTGCCGCTCAAAGAAGGCGTGCGGCTGCACGGCAATGAACACAAACAGGTCGCCCGCGGGGCCGCCATGAGCGCCGGGTTGGCCCTCGCCTGTAACGCGCATCTTCATTCCGTTGTCCACGCCGGGCGGGATTCGCACTTTCAGCTTGTGTGTGGCTTCAATCTGCCCCGCGCCGCGGCACGTCTTGCACGGGCGGCGCAGGAGTTTTCCGCGTCCCCCGCATTGTGAACAGGTGCGGCGGATCGACAGAAATCCCTGCTGATAGTAAACCTCCCCACGCCCGCGGCAAACGGAGCAGTCGGTCCAGCCGTCAGCGCCTTCCGCGCCCGTGCCCTTGCAGGTCGCGCACGTCTCGCTGCGCGGAACCTGAATCTCGGCTTCGAGTCCTTGAATCGAGTCCTCGAAAGAAATCTCCAGGTCATAGCGAAGGTCTTCTCCGCGTTGGGCCCGGTTGCGGCGCCGTCCGCCGCCACCACCGCCAAACAGGTCGCCGAACCCGAAAAAGTCGCCGAAAATGTCAGTGAAGTCCGCAAATATGTCGGGGTTGACATTCGACGCCCCCGCGCCCGAAAGTCCCTGGTGGCCGTAAGTATCGTAGATGCGGCGTTTGTCGGTGTCGGTCAGAACGCTGTAGGCTTCGGCTGCCTCTTTGAATCTCTCCTCCGCTTCCGGGTTGTTCGGATTGCGGTCCGGGTGGTACTTGAGCGCGAGCTTGCGGTAGGCGCTCTTGAGCGACGGCTCATCGGCGCTCTTTGAAACGCCGAGAATCTCGTAGTAGTCGCGTTTGGACACGGTGCTCACTCGCCGCTCCCGTCCACGGCGACTCTCACCATCGACGGGCGGAGTAGGCGGCCCTTGAAATTGTAGCCTCGCTGCAGGTCGGCCAGCACGGTGTGATCCGGCGCGTCGCTGGTGGACACCATTTCCACCGCGTGATGAATGTTCGGATCGAAAACCTTGCCCACCGCCTCAATGGGCTCCAAACCCAGCTTGCCCAGGGCGCCGGTCATCCGTTGGTGGATCAGTTCCATGCCCCGCGCATAATCCTTGTCGGCGGTGCCGGTGCTCAGCGCGCGCTCAAAGTCGTCCAGTATGGGCAACATTGCGCGTACCGCCTCCATGGAGGCATACTCGAAAAACTCCAGGCGTTCCTTCTCGGTTCGTTTGCGGAAATTTTCGAACTCAGCGCTGCGCCGAAGCAGGCGGTCGTTCAATTCGGCGGCCGAGGCAGCCAGTTTGTCCCGCTCGGCAGCGAGTGCGGCCATCTGTTCGGCCGGATCGGAGATGGAAGTCGTATCGGTGTCAGCCGTATCTTCGGCTGGAGTAGACGTGCCGTTAGCTTCGTTGGACGGTTCGGTCATAGGGAAAAAGGACCAGGCGGTCGAACGACCACGCTGTTTCTGTTCTTATTGTCGCAGAAGCGTCAAGCGGTTTACTGAGGCAGACTGCGCAATGCCTGCCCGACGTGATGCACCGCTGAGATCACGCGCGGGTAATTCATGCGCATTGGGCCAAGCACGGCCATGCGGGTAGACAGGCCACCCGGCAGGACAAACGTGACACCGATCAAAGACAGCCCGCGTAGCAGAGGATGCGCGCCTTCCAGGCCCACTTGGACCGTAAGCTCGCCGGGTTTACCGGCCAGGAAGCGGTCGAGAAGCTCCAGGATCCGGCGCTTTTCTTCCAGCGTTCGAAACAGTTCCCGGACTTTCTCGCGCGCAAACGCCAGATCGAGGCTCACCAGCAGATTGGAGGCGCCATCCAGGAACACTCGCGGCTGAAGGCCGGCGTCGAGCAACCCCTTTTCATACAGCACGATCAGCTTGCGCATCAGCGCGTCATATGTGGCGCTCTCACGCTCCATCCGGCGGGAGAGTTCGGTCCGGATCTGGCTCAGCACCCAACCGCTGAAGTTCCGGTTGACGTAGTTGCGAATGGAAGCCAGTTCGTCCTGTGTGATGGGCTCGTCCAACTTTACAACCTGGTTCCGGACGACGCGGTCGTCGGTCACCACCACCATCAACACCCGCATGTCGGGCAGGAGCACCAACTCGATCTGGTCCAGGGTCCGTTCGGCATTCGGAATGGCCGCGACGATTCCAACATTGCTGGTCAGGTGGGTCAGGATATGAGATGCCTGTTCGGCGCGGTCCTCGCTGGAGTCAATCTGCTGGAGTTCGGTGCGCAGTTTGTGGAGTTCCGCTTCGAGAATCCGCCCGGCGGCGTGAGTCTGTGCAAAGTGCCGGAACGCCTTTTCTGTCGGCACGCGTCCGGCAGAGGTATGCGGCTGCGACAGGTATCCGAGTTCCGCCAGTTCAGCCATGGTGTTGCGGATCGTGGCCGGACTGAGATGATCCTTGCGCCGGTGCGCAATGGTGCGCGAAGCCACCGGCTCGCCCGTCTCGATGTATGACTGAACGATGGCATGCAGAATCTCCACCGTGCGTTGCGGCAACTGATTCTCCATAGACTCCCGTTAACTCTACACTAGTCCTTAGTCTTGATGTTAGGACACAAGGGTGCTGGTTTCAAGAGAGCTTAGCCTTGTGCCGCGGGTCGCCGCGTGCCGGGACTGGATTCCTGGTACCTTTGTCAGAGATCCGTCGGGCCGCGATGATGCGGCGGCCGGAGGCTAAGCCCGAGCACAGCATCGAACCGCGGCTTTGGCGCGAAGGGAGTGGCCGTCGATGAACGTCCAATCTGCTGGCCCTTGGGGCACGCTGGCGAGCGTGCTGGGGCTTTCGTTCGCCGCCGGCGTCAACTTGTACCTGTCGGTACTCGCCATCGGTCTGGCAATCCGGTTCGGCTGGATCACGAATGTCCCAGAGGAGATGGAGGTCCTCTCACACCCCGCCATCCTCGGACTCGCCGGGTTCATGTACATGGCCGAGTTTGTCGCGGACAAGGCGCCTTTCTTCACGCCCATCTGGGACGCCATCCACACGGTGATCCGGCCGGTTGGCGGCGCGCTGCTGGCCATGCAGGCCTCAGCCGGCCTCAATCCGGTCTTGCAGGCCGCGGCAACCTTGCTCGGCGGGGCCGTTGCCCTGGGATCTCACTCGGGGAAAGCCGGGTTCCGCTTGTTGGCTCACACCAACCCCGAGCCGGCTTCTCACTCAGCCATCAGTTTCGCCGAAGACATCGGTGTCTTATCGCTTGTCGGGCTTGCCTACAGCTACCCTGTAGTGGCCATCGCCATTGTGGCGCTGCTACTGTTTGCCGTGGCGCTGTTCACTCCCATTCTGTGGCGGGTGCTCCGATTTCTCGCCTCCGGAATCTCAGGGAGAATCCGGTGCTGGTTTGGCGGCCATTCGAGTGAAGAAGAACTGCCGCCTTGGCTGAAGGAAGACCTGAGGCCGCTCAAACTGCCCGGCAAACCGCAGGTGGTGAGCTGCTACACCAGATCCGGATCGCCCGTGACGCGCATGCGCGTTTCCTATATCGTGCATTTCGAAAATCAGTGGTGGCTTGTTCAGAAGCGGATCATCGGGAATAACCTGAAGAACCTCAGCGATGAGGGTGTAGAGAAGATCTCGCTGGACAGCCGGTGGGTCTACGATGTTCTCCGCATCAAGCTGGCAGGCAGGAAACGCTTGAGCTTCTACGTGACCAAGGATTGGTCCAAGGCGGCGGGCGAACTGATTCAATCGGCCGCTCCGGAATTGCGCGAGACCGGGCTCCCGGAGGGCGGCGTCTCCGAGACGCAAGTCTAGCGCCTTACAGCAGGCGCCCGGGCTTGGGACCGGCCACCTTGTTCGACAGCCTTGCGCGCCGGCGATTCAATTCGCCGGTGGCCTCGATTGCGAGCGCTTGCTGCGTGAGTTCCAGCGCCATCGTATAGTTGCACTCGCGATGCTCGTAATAAATCGCCAGCCGCTCCAGCGCCTTTGCCCGCCAGGGATTGGCGATGGTCGAAAGTTCCGACCACAGGGCGATCGCCGCCGCTTCGCGGCCCAACTTACGTTCGATCTCAGCGATGTGCCAGAGCGTTTGATAAAGAAGATCGTCGGGCAACTGCCGCCGGATGGCCCGCCGCATCAGGTCGAGCGCCTCCTCCAGGCGCCCCTCGTTGCGCAGCCAGCGGCCCAGGCTCACCATCTCGGCCGCCTGCGTGAGGCTGGCCGGCTCCTTGAACGCCGCCGGGACGATCGCGGTCAGGCAGGCCAGGGATAGGATGTCGATGGCATTGTGCGACAGCACGGGCTCCAGCCGCGTGGCATCGCGCGTGCGCACGTAATGGAAATAAATCTCCGGGATGAACATGCCGTCCACGTCGCCGTGCCGTTCGACATTCAGGATCCGCTGCTCGAGGTCTTGAAGCCGGCAGCTTTCCAACCGCAGCTTCCACAGGCGCCGGGCGTT
>JADZCI010000034.1 GCA_020851655.1 Bryobacterales bacterium | reverse complement strand
TCAGTGGAGGCCGCCGGAAAGGCTGGAATTCGCGTGATGATCGACTACGGCTCACGCCGCGATGAACGGCCCCTGTACGACCTGCTGACGAAGGTGCTGCGCCCGGGCGACATTTACACGCACATGTACTCGGGACTGCGGGGCGAACAGGGAGACGGCGGCGGTCCGAGCGCCGCCCTGATCGAGGGCCGCAAGCGAGGCGTCATCTTCGACGTGGGCCACGGCGGCGGCAGTTTCACATGGCGCGTGGCCGTGCCGCTGATGAAGGCGGGATTTGTTCCGGATTCCATTTCCACCGACTTGCACATCGGGAGCATGAATACCGGGATGAAGGACATGCTGAACGTGATGGACAAGTTCCTGGCCATGGGGATGCCGCTCGAAGATGTCATCATCAAGTCCACGTGGAATCCGGCCAAGGAAATCGACCATCCGGAACTGGGGAATCTTTCCCCTGGCGCCGGCGCCGACGTCGCCGTGCTGCGGCTGGAAAAAGGAAAGTTCGGGTTTGTCGACATGTACGGCGCGCGCCTTGATGGGACGCAAAAGCTGGTGGCCGAACTCACCCTCCGCGACGGCCGGATTCTGTATGACCTGAACGGGATCAGCCGGGAAAGCTGGGATAAGCTGCCGGCCAGGTATGGACCACAGGGAGACCCCCGGTGGGACGGCTACGCGCCGCGCTTCAGACGCGCGCCACAGGCCGCCAAGCCGTAGAATGGACGCTAGCGAAGGAGTTACCCATGTCCAACTCGCTCTGGAGTGATTTCGACCGGCGTGACCTGTTTCGGGCCGGCGGGTTACTGGCCCTGGCGCAAACGCTCGGGTCCAGCATTGGCCGCGCGGTGGCCGCGCCGCTCGAACTCGGCAACCGGCTGTACCAGTCCATCGGTGTGCGGCCCGTGATCAACGCCCGCGGGACCTTTACGATCATCACGGGCTCACAGACGCTTCCCGAGGTCAAGAAGGCGATGGACGAAGCGTCACGGCATTTCGTTCATATGGACGAGTTGATGGATGGCGTCGGCCAGCGGTTGGCTGATCTGACCCAGGCGCCATGGGGAATTGTAACCGCGGGCTGTTGCGCGGCCATCACCCACTTCACCGCCGCCTGTATCGCCGGATTCAACCCGGAGCGGATGCAGCAGCTTCCGGACCTGACCGGGCTGAAGGATGAAGTAATCATCCCTTCGTATTCGCGCAATGTTTACGACCATGCGGTTCGCATGGTGGGCGTCAAGATCGTCGAAGTAAAAGAGCGGGCGCAGTTGGAAGCCGCGTTTTCCGAGCGTACGGCGATGGTCTACATTCTCGGCGGTCCCGGCGATGAAGGTCCGCTGGGAACCCAGGCGATCGCCGAGGTGGCCAAGCAGCGGAACGTCCCGGTGTTTGTCGATGCGGCCGCCGAAATCCTGACCATTCCGAACGTGCACCTGCAGCGGGGCGCCACGGCGGTCGCTTACTCGGGTGGCAAATGCATCCGCGGCCCGCAGGCGGCGGGGTTGCTTCTCGGCGACAAAGCGCTGCTCCAGGCGGCATGGATCAATTCCGCGCCGCACCACGCCTTTGGCCGCTCCCTGAAGGTGGGCAAAGAAGAGATTATGGGCATGCTCGCGGCCGCCGAGATGTGGGTGAAACGCGACCACAAGGCCGAGTGGGCGATGTGGGAGTCGTGGCTCGATCACATTGGCAACAGCGCCAAGAAGGTCGATGGCGTGACCACCAAGATCAGCCAGCCGAACTTCGGCCTTTCGAACCGCTCGCCGAGGCTGACCTTGTCCTGGGACGGGGCGCGCCTCGGCATTACCGGCGCCGAAGCCAGCCGCACCCTGCTTGACACCGAGCCCCGCATCGTTGTGGCGGGAGCGAGCGGGTGGCGCGCGGGCAACATGGCCAGCACGCTATCCATCGTCCCCTACCAGATGCAGCCGGGTGATGAAAAGGTGGTGGCCGAGCGCATCTACGCGCTGCTCTCGAAACCACCAAAGTTCGACCCTCCGGCCGAAACCCAGCCGCCCGCCGCATCGGTCGCCGGCCAATGGGACGTGCACATCGATTTCGGGCGCGGCGCGGCCACTCACTCGATTGCCCTCGAACAAGACGGGGCAAAGCTCGTGGGCACCCACCGTGGCGAGTTCTATTCCGGGGACTTGACCGGCTCGATCTCCGGCGCCAGCGTGAAGTTCGCCAGCGCCATGCGCGTCCACGGCACGCGTCTCACCTACGATTTCACGGGCAAACTGGAATCGGACAAGATCAATGGCTCGGTGGACCTGGGCGAGTATGGCGCCGCCACCTTCGTCGCGCAGCGGCACCAATACCGGACCGGCGGACGCCGCGGCTGACAGTTAATTAGCCCTGCAAGGCGATCAACTCGGTAAGCAGTTCAATGAGCCGGTTCGTCTTGTCTTCACCGAGTGGGCCGAACTGCTTCTCATGCAGCGCGCGGACGGGTGAATCCAGCCCGGCGAGGAGTTTCAGCCCCTGGCCGGTTACGGTGACGCGGACGACGCGGCGATCATCAGTCAGCCGCGAGCGCTCGATGAGGCCCATGCCGTCCAGCCGGTCGAACAGCCGCGTCATGTCCGGCGCGTGATTGATCATCCTGGCGGCGACCTCAGAGCAGGAGAGGACGCCCGGACGGGCGCCGCGGATGATGCGCAGCACGTTGTATTGCGCCGGAGAGACGCCGTGGGACTTCAACAGCGCCGCCAGGTCCCGCATCAGGCGGTCCGCGGCGCGCTGCGCCGCAACAAATGCCTGCTGGTTCCGCATCGGCGTCATTCGATGATGAAAGGGCCTGCCTCGGTGAGGATGAAGGGTATCCGCATTACCTACTCGAGGACCGCCGACTCGGCCATGGTTACGAACGTGGCGCGTGGCTCGGAAACATCGCGTCCGAGTTCCTGCAGCAGAAATACACCGACGAGTTTGCGGCTCGGGTCGATCCAACCATAGGTTCCGAAGGCGCCGCCGTGACCGAACGTCCGCATGGATTGAAGCGTGAGCATCGATGACGAATCCCGCTGCACCTGCCAGGTCAGTCCGAAACCGGTGGAGCCGCTTCCCGCTTTCAAGTCTCCGGTGTGCAGCGCGGTCATGGTTTCTACCGCGGCCTTGGAAAGCAATCGGCGGCCCTGAAAGGCGCCGCCATCAAGCATCATTTGATAGAAATTCGCCAGGTCCTGAGCCGTCGAATACAAGCCGCCTTCCGGCATCGGATACTTGGCGCCCTTTCGATAGATCAGGTCGCCCAGAGGCTTCCGTACGCCGCTCTGGGTCATGTACACCTGAGCGATGCGATCCAACTTGTCCGCCGGAGGAAAGAAGAAGGAGTCCTTCATGGAAAGCGGCTCAAAGATCCGTTTGGCCACGAACTGCTCGTAGGGCACGTCGGACGCCACCTCGACAATCCGGCCCAGCGTGGCCAGTCCGGTGTTGCTGTACTGCAGGCGGGAACCCGGCTCAAACTGGAGCGGCATCTGGGAGTACAACAAGACCGCATCCTTCAGCGTCAGGCGGCTCAAGACGGCGAAATAGTCGCCCGCGCCCTCGGGCGGCATCTCCGGCATCCCGGATGTGTGCGTCATCAGGTCACGGATGGTGATGGGCCGCGAAAGCTTCTTGAGTGTGCGAGTGGTTTCGGTCTTCGACTCGATCACCATCTGCCCCCGGAACTCCGGCAGGATCTTTTCAACCGGATCCGACAGCCGCAGTTTGCCCTCCTCGGCCAGCATCATCACGGCCACGCCGGTGACCGGCTTGGTCATGGACATGACCTGAAAGATCGTGTCGGCGCGCATGGGCCGTTTGGTTTCCGAATCCTGGAATCCGGCCGCATCGAGCGCGGCGAGCACGCCGTTGCGCTGCACCAGGGTCACAATCCCGGAGGCGGTTCCGCCATCGACGTAGGACTTCATTCGCGTCTCGATCTGGCGCAGCCGCCCGGCATCGAGCCCCGCTTTGGCGGGATCGGCCGCCGGCAGGCAGAGCGCGGCGGCGGCAAGCAAAGTTATGATTCGCAGCACGAAGAAATTATAATCGCATCAGTGCTTACCAACGTTTCCCGACGCTCCGCGGTGCTATCGATCGCGTCGTCTACTCTTGCCATGGGGATGCCTTCGGGCATCGATCCCAGTCTGATTGCCCGGCATGACGCCGGCGTGGACAATGTCCTCAAGCTGCAAATCACGGATCCCTCGCACCGCCGGTGCGGCGGCTATCCGGACGAATTCGGCCTGTACTCTTCAGGCGCCGGCAGCGGCACACTGGACCTGTTTGCGGCCGCCTTTGTTTGCCCGCAGTCGAAGCACTACCGGTCGCCGCTTCTGGCCGAGCGGATGAAGCTGGCAGTGCGCTACCTGAACAGCGTCACCACACCGGAAGGCAATATCAATAATCCGGTCACGAATTTCAATTCCCCGCCCGACACGGCATTCACGGTTGTGGGCGTGGCTCACGCCATGAAACTGGCGCAGATGAACGGGCACACCGAAATCGCCTCTTTCATCGAACCGTGGCTGCGCAAGGCCGGCGCGGCGGTGGCGCGCGGCGGCGTCCACACCCCGAATCACCGCTGGGTGATGTGCGAGGCGATGTCGCTGGTGGACGAAGTGCTTCCCGCGCCGGAATATGGAAAGCGGATCGACCAGTGGCTCGCCGAAGGCGTCGATATCGACGCCGACGGGCAATTCAACGAGCGAAGCACAATCGTCTACAACTCGATCAGCGATATCGCGCTGGCCGTGGTGGCGCTCAAACGGAACAAGCCGGAGTTGTTGGACCTGGTGCGGCGCAACCTGAACGCCATGCAATACCTGCTGCACAGCAACGGTGAAGTGGTGACCGAGTTGTCCATCCGGCAGGATCAATACGAGCGCGGAGACATGTATCGCTACTGGTTTCCGCTGCGGCTCATGGCGATTCGCGATGGCAACGGGCAGTATGCGGCGCTGGCACGGCGGTACGAGGCGCGTTCGGCGTCGCTTTCCTATTACCTTCTGTATCCCGAGTTGCGCGCTCCGCTGCCCGCCGACAAACCACTGCCTGATGATTTTGTCCGCCTGATGCCCGAGGCCAAGGCGCTACGAGTCAGGCGCGGCGCCTTGAGCGCCACCGCTCTCTTGAACGGCGGCAACCGGTTCTTCACCTTCCGCAACGGGAATGCCGTGATCGAGGCGGTTCGATTCGCTTCAGCGTTCTTCGGCAAGGGACAGTTCAAGGACTATGAGTGGGCGAAAGAAGGCGACGGCATCCGTCTGCGCCAGAAACTACAAGGTCCTTACTACCAACCGGTAAACCACAAGGTTCGTTTTGACGAGTGGGGCGCGTCTCGCGCCGGGCGCGCGCAATCGGAAATCTGCCGGCTCGAGCAGTCGGTACTGGTGCGCGAAAAGAAGCGGGGCTTCTCGCTGACGATTCAAGCGGCGGGCACTCCCGATGTTCCGCTCGCGGTCGAGATCGCGCTGCGGGGCGGCGGCGATCTCCAGGGTTGCACAGCAGCGCCCAAGGTGAGCGAAGGGTGGCTGCTAAAGAACGGTTTTGCGGCCTATTCGAGCGGCGGCGATAAGATCCGTTTCGGTCCGGGGCTGGGTGAACACTCTTACACGCAGGTTCGCGGCGCGGATCCGAAGATCGCGGGTCCGAGTGTTTACATCTGCGGCTTTACCCCTTTCCGGCACGTGCTGGAAATCGAAGCCGCTTCGTAAACACTGCGCCAGAGGCGTGGCTTCGGCGTGAGAAGCCCTTGTTTGCCGGCTCCGAGCCGCGCTATCGTAAGGCGGTGATCTACCGGATAGCGGCCGGGCTGGCGTCCGTGCTCCTGCTGACCGCGCTCTGGGGCCAGCGCTTCCGGTTTCCGGGCGAAGACGACGACCTGCCGCTGCCTCCGGATGCGAACGAGAAGACGGAGTTTTATTTCGCCCGGCTGCGGTACTCGGGCTTTGGAGGTTGGAGACGCGGCGGCTGGACGACCGACTACCCGAAAGCGGACCGCCAGTTCCTGCAAGGCGTCCGCCGGCTGTCGCGCATCCATGCCAGATCCGTCGAGCAGGTGGTCGATCCCGATTCTCCGGAGTTGTTCAACTACCCCTGGATCTACGCGGTCGAAGTTGGCCGCTGGGGCATCACCGATGCGCAGGGAGTCAAGTTGCGCGAGTACATCAATCGCGGCGGATTCCTCATGACCGACGATTTCCACGGCACCGCCGAGTGGGAAGTCTTCATCGCGGGGCTACGAAAGATCTTTCCGGACCGCACGGTCGCCGATCTGGAGAATGTGGAGCCGGTCTTTCATGTCCTGTACGACCTCGACGACCGGTTTCAAGTGCCTGGGATTCAGTACCTGCGTTCGGGCAGCACTTTCGAGAGAGACGGATACGAACCCAAATGGCGCGGCATCTTCGACGACCAACATCGCCTGGTGGTGGCCATCTGCCACAACATGGACGTGGGCGACGCCTGGGAATGGGCGGATCTGCCCGCCTACCCGGAGAAGTACGCTTCGCTGGCATACCGCATCGGATTGAACTACATCATCTACCCGATGACCCACTGAGCTTGACGCGTTACGAACCAAACATCTGCGTGATGCGCAGAAGTTCCTCGTCCCTGGAATCGTCGGGCACCGAACACCCGGGGGCGCAGATCCACTTGTGCCCGGCGGGCAGCGCGGATTGAGCGAACCACTGCTTGAGCTTGGCGCGGTCCGCTGTGCGAACGTTCCGTTCATCCAATCCCGCCATGAGAACGCCGGAGAACTGTTTCCGGTAGCTGGCGATGCTGACTCCAGTCGCGTGCGGGGAATAGCTGATGATGTGTGCCGGCCAGCCGGTGGCGAACATATCCAGGTACACCTTGTCGCCGTGCAGGTGTAGCGTGTTCATGGGAGCGGATTTGACGGCGTTCAGGATCATCCGGTCGAAGGGTTCGGAGAACTTCTTGTATTCCTCGCGGGTCAGGGCGCTTTCCTGAGCGTTATCGATGGCCAGGTAAATCCCGGCCGCGCCTTGCGCGATGGCCGCGCGGGCGTGGTTGGTTTGTGACTTGGCGATCACTTCCAGCGCCGACAGCAGAACTTGCGGTTTCTCGCGCATCAGCCGTTTGACCTCATCCTTGGACGAGATCTTGGTTGCCTGGTTATACGGATTGAAGATCGTTTCCAGGTAATACTTTTGCCCCGCCAGACCATCCTTGATCATCTTCAGCGCTTCGAGCTGGGCCGGGAAGGGGTTCTGTTCTTCCTTGAGGTCGTACCAGTGCGCGCCCTTGCCCTTGGGGTAGGGGAAGTCGCCCATCACCTTCACGAGATCGATCCCGAACTTCCGCTGGAAGTCCAGTGTCGCCTGGGCATGCCGGGATGGCGGCTGGTTCTGAAGGCCGAAATGGTGCCAGAAGGTGAACGGCGGCCGGTCCGGCTCCTTTCCGGCCAGCGCCCGGTCCACGCGCTCCTTGGGAGAAAGGGCTTTGGCCGCGCGCGCCGATTGGACCAAAACCGAACTGAGAAGAAAAGTTCTCCGCTGCATCTTCATAGCATCGTCTTTTCGTTGACCAGAGGCAACTGACGGATCTCGGTGCAACCCTTTCCCGTGGGCAGCAGTTTGCCCGGATTCAACATGCCGTCCGGGTCGAACAGCGATTTCAAACGGCGCATCATCTCCAGCGACTCTTCGCTGTAGAGGTGTCTCATCAACTCGACTTTCTCCATCCCGATACCGTGTTCGCCGGTAATCGAACCGCCCACGGAGATGCAGTGATCGAGGATGTCCTCACCGGCGCGCTGGGCCTTCTTGAGATCTCCCGGCTTGCGGGCGTCGAAGAGGATGATCGGGTGCATGTTGCCGTCGCCCGCGTGAAAGATATTGCTGATGGTGAGGCCGCACCGCGAACCAATGCCGCCGATGGCGCGCAGCGTGGGCGCGATCTGGGTTCTGGGCACTACGCCGTCCTGAACATAGTAGAAGGGGCTCACCCGGCCGATCGCGCCGAAGGCGTTCTTGCGGCCCTTCCAAAGCAGTTCTCTTTCCTGCGCGTGCCGTGCGATTCTGAATTCGCGGGCATGACACGCCGCACAAGCGTCGCGAACCTGCTCGACCTGTTCTTCGACGGCTTCCTGAAGCCCTTCCAACTCAATCAGCAGCACGGCGGCGGCATCCATGGGGTAGCCGGCATGCGTCGCTTCTTCGACCATGCGGAGCATGACGCCATCCAGCATCTCCACCGCGGCCGGCGTGATGGCGCGCGCGGTGATTTCGCTGACCGTGTTGGCGCAGTCGTCCACCGTGTCGTAGATGGCGAGAATCGTCTTGACGGCTTCCGGCTGGCGCATCAGCCGCACCGTGACCTTGGTGATGAGCGCCATCGTGCCCTCCGAGCCGGTCAGCAATCCGGTCAGATCGAGACCGGGATGATCCTGGCCCATCCCCCCGGTATGGACGATTGCGCCATCCGGCAGGACGGCTTCTAGTCCGAGCACATGGTTGGTGGTGACGCCGTAGGCCAGCGTATGCGGGCCGCCGGCGTTTTCCGCCACATTCCCGCCGATGGTGCAGGCGCGCTGGCTCGACGGGTCGGGCGCGAAGAAATACTTCCGTCCCTGGACGGCCAGCGTTAGATCGAGGTTGACAACGCCGGGCTCGACAACCGCTCTCTCATTGTCGAGATCGATCTCCAGGATGCGGTTCATGCGCGCAAACGAGACCACGATTCCTCCGCGGCAAGGGATGGCGCCGCCGCTTAGTCCAGTCCCGGCGCCGCGTCCAAGCAGCGGAATCCGGTGATCGAGCGCCACACGCAGAATGGCTGCAATCTGCGCCGCGGTTTCTGGAAACAGGACGATCTCGGGCAGCGCCTTGTCCACGCCGCCGTCGTACTCGTAAAGCCGCATGTCCTCCGGACGGTCGAGAAAGGCATTGCCGGCAATCTCGGTGAGTTTGCGTTTCGCGTCCGCCGGGATCATAAGGCTAGCCTACAGCAAAGCTCGGATGTCCTTAATGATTGACTGGTCCATCCAATCCTGGTTGGAGATGTACTTGGCCACAACTTTGCCATCGCGGTCCACAAGGTAGGTCTCAGGATATTTGTACGTCCCATAGCTGGAGCTGATGTCCGCCTCGGGGTCGCGCGCCGTCTGAAAGCTGACGTTGGCGCGCTTGAGGAAGTCCCGGTAGGTCTTTTCGTTCTTGTCGACGCTGATGGCCAGCACGACCAGTCCCTGCTTTCCAAATTGGCGCTGCAAGGCATCGAGCGAAGGAATCTCCTCGATGCAGGGAGGGCACCACGTCGCCCAGAAGTTGAGCACCAGGACCTTGCCTCCAAAGTCGCCCCGGGTCAGCGTCTTGCCGCTGTCGGTGACCACTTTGAACTTGGGCGCCGTATCGCCGGCGTTGACGATGGGCTCCCGCATGGCGCCGGCGATCACCCAGCACAGAGCGACCAGCAGGATTCCTGCAAAGATTTGAATTGAAAAGCTTTTTCTGGAAGAACCCATGGGCGCCTCACCTCTATTGTATCTTCCAATCGGAGGAGAGCATCCAAATATAAGGAGCGGTTTCACAAGCTTATACGGTTATGGTGATCACGCGGCGAATCGAATTTTCGGCTTCTCACATTTGCAGTCATCCGTCGTTGAGTTCCGCTGAGAATCGGGCCATGTACGGAGACGGCGCCAACCCCCACGGCCACGGCCACAATTACGTCGTGGAGGTGTCGCTGGAGGGTGAACCTGACCACCTCACCGGAATGGTGGTCGATTTGAAAGAAGTCAAAGACGTGCTGACAAGCGAGATCGTCGAGCCCATGGATCACCGGCATCTCAATCTGGAGGTGCCGCCGTTTGACCGCATTGTGCCAACCGCCGAAAACCTCGCTGTGGAGATCTGGCGGCGGCTGGACAAACACTTCTCAACCGGTGCGGCCCGGCTCAGCAATGTCAGGCTCTACGAAACGGAAGATCTGTATGTTGACTATGCGGGAAACTGAGCGCCAGTGATGTCTCAGGTAAGGGTCACGCGCCGTTATCGTTTTTCCGCATCACACCGGCTGCATTCGCCTGTGCTGGATGATGCGCGCAATCGAGAGGTGTACGGAAAGTGCAACAACCCTCACGGCCACGGCCACGACTACACGCTCGACGTCAGCATGCGGGGAGAGCTGGATGCGGCAACCGGCAGGTTGGTTCCACTTCCACAGTTGGATGCGCTGGTTGAGAGCACGGTCCTCAAGGACCTCCGGTGGCGTAATCTGAATGTGGACGTTGAAGAGTTTGCCGCGATTGTACCCACCACGGAGAACCTGGCGCGCGTGATTGCGGCGCGTCTGGCCTCCGCCTGGCGCGTGGCGTTTGCCGGACGCGATGTGCAGTTTGAAAAACTGCGGATCTACGAAACAAAGAACAACATTTTTGAATGTGTTAACCCGCTGCGAGAAACGGCAGGCGAGTCCAGCATGGGAGAGAGTGAGCTACAGGAAGTTCAATGAAGGAAGCCAAGGGTGTAGTTGAAGTACTGACCCCGAAAAGACGGGGTGAGGGCTCTATTGCCGCTCATATGGAGCAGATTTTGAAGGAGCTCGGCGAGGATCCGTCACGCGACGGGCTGATCGCCACGCCTGTCCGTACGGAAAAGGCGTTGCGGTACCTGACCAGCGGCTATGCCGCCAATGTGGAACAGATCGTCAATGGCGCCATCTTCAATGAGCAGTGCGACCAACTCGTAGTGGTCAAGGACATCGAGTTTTTCAGCCTTTGCGAACACCATCTCCTGCCCTTCTATGGCAAGGCGCACGTCGCCTATTTGCCGAAGGACAGGGTAATCGGCCTGAGCAAGATCCCGAGAATCGTCGATATGTTCGCCCGCCGCCTGCAGGTTCAGGAGCGGCTTACGCTACAGATCGCCCAGTGCCTTCAGGAGGTGCTCGACCCTCAGGGCGTCGGGGTGATTTGCGAGGCGCGCCATTTCTGCATGATGATGCGCGGCGTCGAGAAGCAGCATTCCGGGACGGTGACGAGTTCCATGCTGGGGGCGTTCCGGCACCGCAAGGAGACGCGAGACGAGTTTCTCTCGCTCGTGCGCAACCCCCCACTACAGTTTTGATGAACCCGGCACCCTGAAGCCAGGCGTCCGCCCCGGAATTGCCGTGTCCCGTCATCGGCTAGGATGAAAATGGATGCTGGAAAACTACCGGAAATTCGAAGCTACCGATCCGTTTGGCCGCCGCTGGGAAGTGGAATTTCGTTGGATTCAGAACGCCATCTCGATCCGGCATTCTGATTCCATCGACTGCAAATACTACATCTCGGACGGCGAGGAAAAGCGGGAGCTCGTCGTCGCCCTGCCACACCCTGAGATTCTGGCCTTGGGGCAGCGCCGGAACCGGCCGGTGACAGACGCCTGGTGCATGAAGCTGGCTTCGCTGCACGCCCACCACGCCATCTCAACCTGGGAGGACATGGACAAAACGATCGTCGTTCCTCAAGCGCGGGATCTGGAAAAGCACAACCTGGACCTGGAGCGGGCGGCCGCGGAAGCAGCCGAGAGCGCCGCGCTGCATCGCTAGCGTGAACCCGACGTTGCAAAGCGCGCCGACTTCAGAGAGAATCCTGTTGAAAGAAACTTTCGGAGAGGACCTGATCGCATGATTACGTGCCCCAAATGCGAAGCCAATATCGACGTCGAGGAAGAAGATCTGGATGAGGGCGAACAACTGATCTGCGAAGACTGCGGCGTTCACTTTGTCGTGGTTGGCGTGGATCCCCTCGACCTCGAAGTCGACCGCGATGACGAGGACGAGGACGACGAAGATTTCGACGAGGACGAGGAAGAGGATGAGGAAGAGGAAGAAGACGAGGAGGAGAACGGCGACGACGACTGGAAGTAAGTTCGCCGGCGCGCTCTTTCTGTTGTTCGCCGCTGTGGCGTCAGGAGGCGAACGTCCCAACTCCCAAGGTGGCTATGCGATGCTGGCCGGAACCGTTTTCCGGGACCCCGGATTCGCCCTGCCGAAAGCGGAAGTCACGGTCACCATGACCGCCGCGGCGGACGGAGTCAAGCGGATCAAGCCGCAAAAAGGCCTGACCGACGGGAGAGGCGAGTTTGTCTTTCGTGTGCCTCCCGGACCCGCCGAGTACAAGATCTCGATCAAAGCCGAAGGCTTCGAATCGATTGAACAGACTGTCCGCATCGAAGCCCTGGAGAGAGTGGACCGGTACTTCACTCTCAAGCCGGTATCCAAACAAGGAGTAGGCCGATGAGAATCACTCTGATGCTGCTTTCGTTCGCGGTGGTGACGGGCCTTGGGGCGTACGGCCAGGCCCGCACCGATCCCTCGCTCGGAACTTCCGGACCCAGATGGGAATCGGGCAAGAAATCCAAGACACGCGACCCCAACAGCCGCAACCTGGAGGGCACCGTGCGTTTGCCGGACGGCGAGCCCGCCCCGGGCGCCGTGGTCAAGCTCAAGAACCTCAAGACCCTGCAAGTCAGGTCGTACATCACACAGGACGACGGCCGGTACCGGTTCGACAACCTCAGCACTAACATCGATTACGAAGTGCAGGGGCAATCCAAGGGGATGGAGAGCGCGACGCGAACTCTGAGCGTCTTCGATAATCGCCTGGATGCGATCGTCAATCTGAAGTTGGAGCCGGCCAAAGGCGGCGGACAATCGGCCAAGGCGGGCCAAGACGAAAAGAAATAGAGACCGAAGGAACCATGATGCTTCCATTGCTGCTGCTGGCTGTGACCTTGATCCCGCTCGACGAGGCGGGATACCAGAAAGTGGTAGCCGCCCAAAAAGGTAAAGTGGTTCTGGTGAATTTCTGGGCCACGTATTGCGTGCCCTGCCGCAAGGAGATGCCCGCGCTCGTCGCCTTGGAAGCCAAGCTCAAGGCGAAAGGCCTTCACCTGGTCACCATTTCCGCCGACGAACCCGAGCAGGAGGCACAGGCGAAGACTTTCGCCGGCCAGGCTGGGATTGCCCCGCCCACTTACATACGGCGGGCCAAGGACGACGACAAGTTCGTCCAGTCAGTCGACCCGAAATGGAACGGCGCCTTGCCCGCGTCCTTTCTCTATGACCGGCAAGGCAAGAAAGTGAAGTCGTTCTTTGGGGAAGTGAATCTCAAAGAACTCGAGGCCGCCGTTCGGGCGCTGCTGTAGTCAAGCTACTTGGCAGCCGGCCGTGCCTTGGTTCGGTGCGCGGTGATGTCCTGGGCCAACTTATAGGCGACATAGTATTTGTAGATATTCGCCACGTACTGCGTGGTTTCCATTCCCACCTTCTGCGCCACCGCCACTTCGACGTTGCCGAACCACTTGTTTGGATCGAAGCCCAGTTCTTTGGCTTTGGCGCGGCACTGCCGGACTCTCGCCGGACCACAGTTGTAAGCGGCGAAGGCGAATAGGGCTTTGTTGACGGGATCCAGTCCGGGTTCGTTGAAATAGTCGTTGATCAGGTAGTGAATCAGGAGCGTGCCGGCATGGATGTTGTTGTCCAGTTCCTGCACGTTCTTGACTTTGATCGGAGGGCCGGCGGCGGTCTCGGGTCTGACCTGCATGATACCCACCGCGCCGACAGGACTCTTCAACTTGTTGTCCAACCTTGACTCCTGGTACCCCTGAGCTACCATCAGCAGGTAGTCGAAGTCATATTGATCGCTGTATTTCTTGAAAATATTCGCGGTGGCGGCAAACTTGGCCATCTCACTCTTGGCCGTCGCGTTTCTCACGTAAGTCGGCGACTTCAGGTAGCGGCGGAGTAACGTGTTTCCAAAGGATGTGCCGAGCGCATGCGCACGGATAAAATCGTCGGCGAACGTCTTCAGTTGGGGAGTTCCTTTGCGCAACGCCCACACCAACTCCAGATTGTCCGCGACCACCAGATCATCCCGCGTCTTGACCGCGTCGAATACCTGCGACCAAAGAGCCATTTGGACGCTCTGCGCCACAGTCATGGGATAGATCCCCGCATTGACCATTTCGATCAAATCCGACACGTCCAGGTTGGGGTCGGCGAGTTCAATCTTGATTGGGGCTTTTCCGGCCGCTTGAAACCTGGCGCTCAGGGCTTCGAGATCGCCCTTGAATCGCGATAGAGGATTGACCCAAACTGTCTGCCCCGAAAGGTCCTCGATCTTGTCAATCTTGGGCGCCGACGGGCCGGTGACGATCACTCCTTTCAGCCCGGTGTATGTGGGCACGGAAAGCTCGGCTTTCTTCTCGAGGTCCGCGCTACGCGCAAAGGATCCGGCGGCGATATCGGCAAACCCGTTGGTCAGACGGTCTTCCATCGCGGAAATCTGCGTTGGCAGCAGCACCACGTGAATCCGGTTGGCCGCGGTTGTCTTGTACTTGGCATTGAGCTGTTTTTCGAATTCCGCAAAGGCTTCGACCAGGATTCCGGCAGGCTTGCCTTCGAAAAAGAAGTATTCTGGACGCCGGAATGGAACGAGAACTCGAACCATTCGCTTCTTCGCCATTTCATCCAGGTCACCCTTGAATGGCGTCTTCGCCAGACGCTGGACACCTGGCATATCCGGCAAAGCCTCCTCGACCGGCGGGGGAGGCGCATCCGCGGAAGCATCCTTTTGGGTTGCCTGCGAAGATACACCAGAGTCAGGTTTTGGGCCACAGGATATCAGCAGCAGCGATGCCAGGAGCAGTACGAACTTCTTCATTGAACAGTCAAACCTCGCAGTTCTGATGTTCAATCGTACCACCCTCTTTGTTGCGAAGGACCTACGTGGAGTACTATCGCTAAAAGAAGTAGCGTACGCCGAGAGAGCCATTGATTCCTGGGGAATCCGTACCGGAACCATGGATACGGTAGTTCCGGTCCGTGAGGTTCATCAGGGAGTAGTTTAGGCTTACCCTCTCGGTCAGGGAGAATCCGCCGCGCACGCCAAAAACCCAGAAACTGCTGGTGCCGAGGTACAGGGGCACTCTGGTCGAGTCATTGACGATCAAGACACCGTTGACCACCTTGCCGATGGGTAGCGTCCGGTCCTGGATCTGAAGCAAGGTCTCGCCGGTGACGGAGAAGAGGTCGTCGGCGGTGCCCAGCCTGCCGTCGGCGCCGGGGGTGATGTAGGGACTGGCGAATCCGCCCCGGAAGAAATCGCGAATATCGGTCCTGCGCCGGGAGGCGCCCATGCGGTCGTCGTCATAGTCGCCGTTATTCATCTTGAACTGCGAGCCCGAGAAAGTCGAGTACAGTTCGAGCCAGAACCGGCGGGTCGGCGTGTAGCGCAGCGCCGTGTACCACTGCTGGGGCGGCAGGCGGCGAATGGGACGATTGGGTTCCAGTTCACGCCCGACCAGGAAGGAATAGTTTCCTTCAACCGTCCAGCGGCTGGTAACTTTATAGCGGTACACCGCTTCGGTGCCGTAGTAGGTGATTTTGCCGGCGTTGGTGACACTGCGAATCGCGCGCGGCGCCAGACTCGTCGCAACCGTGACCACTCCTTGGGCTTTTTGCGCCGTGGACTGCGGCAGCGGCGTCACATTGTATCCGGCGACGGAGCCAGGGACATTGCCCACAGGGAAGACCAGCGTCCGCCCAACCAACGGGTCGGTGATCAGCGAGTTGAAGAACTGGACTCGTCCGTAAAACCGGTCCGAGTCAAAGCGGACTCCGAACTCATAATCCATCAGATTCTCGGCTTTGAGCGTGGTGTAGTCCTGTTTGGTTGCCAGCGCCGCCTCGCTGCCGTCGGTTCCGACCTTCGCACCAACCTTGGCCGCGTCGATCGAGGTCACGTCGAATCCGAGCGAGGTGAGTCCAATGGATCCAAGGTCGTTGATGTTGGGCGCGCGAATCCCACGGCCGACGAGGCCGTTGACGGCCCAGTTCCGCGTGATGTTGTAGGTCAGGCTGGTGTTGAAACTGAAAGACGTGTAGTTCTGGCTGCTGTCGGTCACGCCCAGGCTGGCGCCGTTGTCGGCGATATTGTCTTTGGCGAAGGTCTCGAAGCCGACAAATGTCAGCCGCCCGCCCGCCACCATGCGCAGCCGGTTGGGAATCAGATCCCAAGAGTCCTGCGCAAACAGCCCGCTGGTGGCGTACTTCGAACCGTTGGGATACAGGGCGCGGCTCTGTGTGACCGCCGAGGTGACCGGATTGGTGGTGTAGCGCGTGGAGAAGACCTTCTCGCGATACGTGTCTCCTCCGAAAGCCAGGAAGTTGTTTCTTCCAATGTGCGTCAGGGCTTGCACGCCGTACCCCAAGACATCGATCCGGGCGTTGTCCCGCTGTATTACGTCGGTCGGCCTCAAGTTCTGGCGGATATAGCCGTCAATCATCGAATTGACCGAGAACGTGCCGGACAGAGAATCGAGAAAGCCGAGACCGAGTTTCTCATACCGCGCATATCCAAAATTGAGCCGTTGGGGCTCGACGAGCGCCTGCAGGCGTCCGACGCCTCCCAGTTGGTCTCGATAGGAGCGGACATTCTGCTGGTCGGAGTAGATTTGCCGGAGAGTCAGGCTCTGGTCTTTGGGCAGCCGGAAGGCAAGTTTGTTGTCGAAACCGAACTGGCTGAAGCCTGTATCCTGCATTCTCGAGCCGAAGATCCGGTCACGCACCTCCGCCGGACTGACACCCAGGAAACGGTAGAACGAGTGGTGCGAATCGCGCCCATCGCCGCCGCGCAAGTCATTCATCTTGCGCCCGTAGCCCCCAAAGAGCCAGTTCACTTTGTCGTTGCCGAGAGAGCCGAGGAAGTTGGCGCCGGCCGACATGTCGGCTGAAGCCGCAAAGAGGTTCGCCTCACCGTGAAACTCGGGCCGCCGGCTGCCGCCGAATCGCGACTCAACGGACCGGACGTTGATGGTCCCGCCCAGCGCGTCGCTGCCGTACTGCGAACTCGCCGGACCGAGCACCGCCTCAATGCCTCTCGCCTGCGAGGGGTCCACGAAAGCCAGGTACTGGTTGGGACCGGACCGGAAGATGGACGTGTTATAGCGAACCCCATCGACCAGCAGCAGCGTCTCAAAGCCCGTGAGACCGCGCAGCACCGGGGATACCTGGCCGTAGGTGGTCTGCTGCACCAGCACGCCGGGCGCGTTCTCCAGCCCGTTCCCTATGGTGGGAAGCGGCCGTTGCAACAAATACTCGCGATCCCGGACCGTGACCACTTGCGGCGCCTTGGCAACTTCCTCCACCGCGCCTAGGGTCGAAGTAACGGTGATCTCGGTCGGGCTCACGGCCAAGTCCAGAACCACCTTCACCGGCTCCTGCCGTCCCGCGCTGACCTGCACTTCCTTTTCCTGGAAGCCGGCGGCGCTCACGCGCAACAGGTAGGAGCCCTGGGTGACGCCGCTGATTTTGAAGTCTCCAGTCGGGCTGGTGACCGAGTTCCCCACAACACTGCCCTGTGTCGAGTAAGCGACGATCTTAGCCGCCGGAATCAAGGCTCCCGACGGATCAGAGACCGTCCCTTGAAGCATGAAATCATCACCAAATGCCGGGACTCGTAACAGGGCCAGCACCAGGAAAAGTCCGACCCGTGGACCCCTCCTCCGATTCAATCTTTCGATAGACATTACCCGGAGATTACAAGGAGATTTAGCCGCCGTCAAGGTTAAACTGTACTAGTCCAGAAGTCCGGCCCCACTGGAGGGCTGGCAGAGATAGACAGCCGGCTGAATGCCGAAGCGGGACTGGTAGCGTTCCGCGATAGCTCGCTGAAACTCATCAACCGATTTAGAATCAACAAGATTTACCGTGCAGCCGCCAAAGCCGCCGCCGGTCATCCGGGCTCCAATGACGCCGTCAATCGTGAGAGCCTGATCCACCAGAAAGTCCAGTTCTTCACAACTGACTTCGTAATCATGTTGGAGGCTCCGGTGGGATTCGACGAACAGGCGGCCCATGGCGCTGAGGTCAGCGTTTTCCGAAGCCCGCAGAAAGGCCTGGACGCGGTGATTCTCCAGAATCACGTGCTTGGCCCGGGCCAGCGGGGTTTCCGGTATTTCCGGCGCAGCCCGCTCGAGTTCTTCAAAAGTCACGTCACGTAGGCTTGTTCTGGCGGGAAAGTGGGCCAAAGCGGCCTGGCACTCGGCCACCCGCTGTCCGTAAGCCGACTTGCCCAACTCATGCTTGACCATGGTGTTGACGGCCACGATTTCGATGCCATCCGGCAGGCGCACAACTTGGTGGTCGGTCGACCGGCAATCGATTAGAATCGCCGCGTGGCTTTCGCCGAACACGGAGGCGTACTGATCCATGATGCCGCACGGCATTCCCACGAAATTGCGCTCTGCGCGCTGGCACAGCCTGGCCAGTTCCAGTTTGCCGATGGACCGGCCGTCGAGCAGTGCGAGCGCGGTGGCGACTTCGAGCGCGGCTGAAGAACTGAGGCCACTTCCAGCCGGAACCGTGCTGGCAATATCCAGGCGCATGGGGCGGACCGGAAAGCCCAGCGCCACGATCTCCTTTGCGACGCCCACGACGTAATCCGTCCAATGCCGCTGGGGCGTGAGCGACGGAATCTGGCCGGCCGGCCACTCGGCTGTGTCCCGCATCTCGCGCGAGTGCGCTTCAAGCCGTCCCGAGGAGCTGGGCCGCGCTTCGATCCGGCACTCCAGCCCGATGGCGCAGGGAAGAACAAACCCCTGGTTGTAGTCGGTATGTTCCCCGATCAGGTTGACGCGGCCGGGGGCGCGCCATGTCTTCACGCCTTGCGCGACAGCCACAGAAAGATACCTCCAAATGCCAGCGAGAAGACTCCGAAATACAGGTTCAGGTTGGACGTAAGAAGCGGCGCCTTGAAATCAGCCGCCAGCCCGGTGATGGCGAGCAGGATGCCGACGATAACGAAGAACCCGCCCGCCGGCTTTCTCAGATCGAGCATAGGAGACCTCTAGAAAAAGATGATGTTCAGAAGCACGCACAAACCAGCCGAAACCAGCGCCAGCATAGCGGGCCGCTTGTACCAGACCGCGGATTCCGCCCTTTTCGGAGTCACGCCGTACACCAAGCCCACGAGTTGATCGTCGGGCCGCGGCCGGCCCAGAAAACTCACCAGAACGGTAACCACGAAGCAAACACAAAACGCGTTGATGGCGACCCAGAAGTTCTGAGCCATGGACGAGGGGAAGGTGTGCAGCACGCCGAGCCATCCACCTTTGCGCTCGGCAATCGTGAATCCGTAGGTTGCCGCCGCCGCTCCGGTGCCCAACACGAGGCCTGTGAAAGCGCCGTTCGCCGTGGCGCGCTTCCAGAACATACCCAACAGGAACGTGGCCAAAAGCGGCGCGTTTACGAACCCGAAGATCAACTGAAGCAGGTCCATCATGTTGTTGAATTCACGCGCCAGGTATGCCGCGGCGATGGACAACACGGTTCCAAAGATGGTCGCCATCCGCCCCATCCACAGGTAGTGCGTATCGGGAGCTTTGGGGCGAATGTAGCTCTGGTAGATGTCGTAGGTCCAGACGGTGTTGAACGCCGTGACGTTGCCGGCCATCCCGGACATGAACGAAGCCACCAAAGCCGTCAGGCCGACGCCCAACATCCCGGAAGGGTAGAACTGCCGCATCAGCGAGAACAGCACCTTGTCGTAATCGTAGTCGGGACCGCCGTTCTTGTAGGGCAAATCAAAGCCGAGTCCCATATGGGTGAGTGCGACCGCGGCGATGCCGGGCACAATCACGATGAAGGGGATGAACATTTTCGGGAACGACCCGACAATCGGCGTGTTGCGCGCATCGGTCATATTGCGCGCGGCCATGGCGCGCTGGACCACGAGGTAGTTGGTGCACCAGTACCCGAAGCTGAGCACGAACCCCAGACCCATGGCCAGTCCGAAGACATCCACACCCATCGGGTTGTCGGCCGCATTCGCCATGTGCCGCCACGATTCGGTCATCACCGGCTGGAGCTTGGCGGCCATGCCATCCCATCCGCCGGCTTTCTGGACCGACAGGATGGCGAGTGGCAGGAATCCGGCGACGATCAGGAAAAACTGCAGCACCTCGTTGTAGATGGCGCTCGACAAACCTCCCAGGTAGGTGTAGGCGAGCACGATGGCCGCCGACGTGATGACCGAGAACGTGAAACTCCAGCCGAAGATCGATTGCAGCAGGATTCCCAAGGCGTACATCGAGATGCCCGAGGCGAAGATCGTCATGATGGCGAACGTGATGGCATTGAAGCCGCGGGTCTTCTC
>JADZCI010000033.1 GCA_020851655.1 Bryobacterales bacterium | reverse complement strand
CGGTTCGCCGCCGGTGTCGAGTATTTGCTTTTCGCGGCCATGTTTGGCAATCGGCGTGCTTTCGAACTGGTGTCATGGAAAAACTCAGTCCCGCCGACTTGAAAACCTTCCGGGCGCGCCTTCTAACGGAGCGAACAAACTTGCTCGGGGCCAGTTCATCGAGACTGGAGATCCTGGATCAGGCGGACAATGTCTCGATCGAGGACCAGGCTCCGCTCATCCATGATCAGGCCGTTGCCCTTCATTGCCGCGGTCAGGAGGTGGAGAAGCTCAGGAAGATCGAGACAGCTCTTGAACGCCTGCGGGATGGGACATTCGGATACTGCGAGACCTGCGAGGAGCCTATCCCCCGCCGGCGTCTCTTGGCGATTCCGTGGGCCGATCATTGCGTGCCGTGCCAGGAGCGGCTGAATGAGCTTGCCGGGCAAGGCAAGGAAGTTGGGCTAGCGGCGTAAGCGGGACTGCGCGAAAAAGGAGGCCACAATGGCAACCCAAAGCGCCTTAGCAAGACGCTACATGGAAGTGACGATCGGGAACCTGATCGAAGACGTTCAGAGTGCGGCCGGCAGGGTCTGCGAGCGAGCGTATGAACTGGCGGCGGAACGTGGCTTCGCAGTGGGCCACGATCTGGATGACTGGTTGAAGGCAGTGAGCGAACTGTTCTTCGTCCCGCCGAGCGAATTCAGCGAGACGAAGACCGCATACACCGTTAAGGCGTCGGTTTCCGGCTTCGAACCCGAACAAATCACGGTCAGCGTTGAACCGCAATACGTGACAATCCTGGGTAAAGCCGCGGATGCCGGATCCGAAGCTTCCAGGAGCAAAGAACTGTTTTGCCAGTACCGGCTTCCGCATCCGGTGGTGGCCGGCAATGCAACGGCTGTTTACGACTCCGGGGAACTGACAGTCACTCTCCCGAAGCAATCCGAGCCACTCGAGGCCGATATCGAACGGCCTGTGGCGGCCTGAATCGCCGCCATCCGCCGGGGCGGCTCGTTGCGAACGCAGCCGCGCGGTCACGTTTCAGAAAGGCTCTCCCGATACGATGTTAAAGAAGCTCCTGTTACCGGTCGACTACTCCCAGAGTTGTCTTGGCGCGGCCGAGTGCGTCAAAGTACTTGCCAAATGCTGCGATCCTCAAGTGACGGTTCTCCATGTCACGGGCGAAGGCGCGCAGCGCGACAGCGGCGAGGTGAGCCATTCTCCCCGGGCTCAAGGACCGATCCCTCCAGCGGATTTCAACGCTGCGCTTGGCCGCCTTCTGCCTGGGCACAACGTGGTCTTTGCGGAGATGCCCGGCGACCCGGCCCGCACCATCGTCGAGTACGCCCAGCGGGATGATACGGATCTGATCATCATGCCAACACGCGGCCACGGCGCGCTTCGCCGGTTTCTTTTGGGAAGCGTGACAGCCAAGGTTCTGCACGACGCCGGCTGCCCCGTCTGGACAGGCGTCCACACCGGCGAAGATCAGGTTCCCGGGAAGTGTACTGACATCCGACATGTCGCTTGCGCCATCGATTTGGGACCGCAGAGTGGACGCGTGCTCCAGTGGGCGGCGAACCTGGCGGCCGCCTATTTCGCCAAGCTGACGGTGGTTCACGCGAGCACGCAGCTTGAACCGGTAGTTGGAGTCGTACATGACCCGGAGTGGCGTGCGCACGTTTGGAAAGCCACCCAGACGCACCTTGACGGACTACTCCGGGACACGGGCATTGAGGCCGCCACCAAGCTGGCGCCGGGAGAACCGGCCAAGGCCGTGGCTGCCGCCGTTGAGGAGATCGGGGCCGACGTGCTTGTTATTGGACGGACGCCCGATGGCCTGTTAGGCAGGTTGAGGACGAACGCCTACGCCATCATCCGCCAGTCGGCGTGCCCCGTGGTGAGCGTGTAGCGGCCGTTCTCCCTTGTCCGCACCCCCCGCGCAATAATTCCCCTGTAAGGTCCGAGCAGGTCTTCCGTCAGCACCTTTTGAACGGCGCAAACAGCGCCTTTCATTAGGAGACTGACGATGTTGAATCTGTTCGTTCTACTCGGCGGCGCCGCCGCCATCGCGTGGGTGAACTGGTATTTCTTCATGGCGCCCAGAGCCGCCGTTGGCGCCAAGACTTCCGGTGGCAACCAGGAAGTGACGATTACGGTCGAAGGGGGATACTCGCCATCACTGATCCGGGCAAAGAAAGGGCAACCGCTGCGGCTCATTTTCGACCGCAAAGAGAGGTCCCCCTGTTCAGAGGAAGTCGTGATTGGCGATTTCGGCGTGCGGCGGTTCCTCACACCGTTTGAAAAGACCGTCATCGATCTGCGGCCGGCCAAGGCGGGCGCCTACGAGTTCGCCTGCGGCATGAACATGCTGCGCGGCCGCATTGAGGTGGAGGAGTAGACCATGCGGCCGGCAACAGCTGATTCAGCGGAAGTCACGATCCCCGTGTCGGGCCTGACCTGCGCGTCCTGCGTGGGCCAGATTCGGGAAGCGTTGCAAGAGCAACCTGGCGTAAGCGCGGCCAGCGTGAATCTCGTAGCCCGCCAAGCCAGGGTCTCTTTCGACCCGGGCAGTACTAACATCGAGACTTTGGTCGAGGCTATCCGGAGCCGCGGCTATGGAGCCGAAGCGCCGTCTACCCGCGCCAGCCTGGCCGAGGAGCAGGCCGCTCAGGATGAGGCGCAGCTTGAGGAATACAGCGATCTGCGCCAGAAGGCTATCGCCAGTGGAGTGTTGGGGGCGGCCGCCATACTGCTGTCGATGCCGTTGATGTCGCGCAGCGGTCACGGCCAGCACGGCGGCGGAGATCCACTCCCCGGCTCACTTATGAATCTCATCGAGGCGCCGGTGCGCCGGGCGCTGCCCTGGCTATTCACAACCGGCGAGGAAACGCTCAAGTATGCCCTGCTGCTGCTCACCCTGGCAGTGACCGGCTGGGCGGGGCGGCAGTTCTACGCCCGGGCGTGGGCATCCTTCCGCCACCGCACAGCGGACATGAACACCTTGATCGCAGTGGGTACGGGCGCCGCGTTCCTTTACTCGCTGGCGGCAACTGTGGCGCCAGCCTTCTTTCTCAGGCATGGCGTCCAGCCGGAGGTCTACTACGAAGCTGTCGTGATGATCATTGCCCTGGTGCTGGCCGGCAACGCGCTGGAGAGCCGCGTCCGCGGCAAGACGTCCGAGGCTCTGAAGAAGATGCTCCAGTTGCAGCCGCCCCAGGCCAGGGTGTTACGGGGCACAGTCGAGATCGACGTACCGGCGGAAGATGTCCGGACCGGTGACGTCATTCTGGTGCGCCCCGGAGACCGGATTCCGGTTGACGGCGTGGTCATCGAAGGAACCAGCGCAGTCGACGAATCCATGCTCACTGGTGAGCCGGTTCCGGTGCGGAAAGAGCCGGGCGGCAAGGTCATCGGCGGAACACTCAACCGGCTCGGCTCGCTGAGCTATCGCGCCACGGCCGGCGGCGCAACCGGCATGCTCGGCCAGATTGTCAAGCTGATGCGCGAAGCGCAGGCGTCCCGCGCCCCCATGCAGAAGCTGGCTGACCGCATCAGCGCAGTCTTTGTACCCGTGGTGATCTCCATTGCAATTGCGACTTTCGTGGGCTGGATTCTGCTGGCGGCGGAGCCGGGCGTTGTGCGGGCGCTGAGTGCGGCAGTCGCCGTGCTGGTCATCGCCTGCCCTTGCGCGGTCGGGTTAGCGGTTCCCACGGCGGTCACGGTCGCGGTCGGCCGTGGCGCGCAGGCGGGAATTCTCTTCAAAGGCGGCGAGGCATTGGAAAAGTTGCACCGGGTGGACACAATCCTCGTAGACAAAACCGGAACGATCACCGAGGGCCGGCCCTCGGTCACCGGGATCGAAGCCGCCGCGGGCTTCCAGGAAGGAATGGTGCTCGCCGCAGCCGCCGCCGTGGAGCGCTTGTCGGAACATCCGCTGGCCGAGGCGATCGTACGCGCGGCGAGGGAAAGGACGCTGTCTATCTCAGCGGCCACAGAGTTCGAGGTGGCGCCTGGGCTGGGCGCTTCCGCCCTGGTCGAAGGAAAGCGGACGCTCATCGGCAATCAGCGGCTGCTGGAATCCCGCGGCATTTCCGTGGCGCCTTTGGCCGCCAGTGCGGAGCGGATGGCCGTGGAGGGCGCGACGCCCGTGTTTGTCGCCATTGATGGCTCGCTGGCCAGCCTGATCGGAATTGCCGACCCCATAAAACCCACGTCGGCCGCCGCGGTCGGCCGGATGCGCGCCAAAGGCTTCCGCGTCGTGATGCTGACCGGTGACGTTCTTTCCACGGCGATGTCCGTGGCCCGCAAGGCCGGCATCGAGGAGGTCATTGCCGGTGTCTTGCCGGAAGACAAAGTAGCCGAAGTCAAACGCCTGCAGCGGGAAGGCCGCCGGGTGGCCATGGTGGGCGATGGCGTGAACGATGCCCCAGCGCTGGCGCAGGCCGATGCGGGACTCGCGATGGCCTCGGGATCGGACATTGCCTCGGAAGCCTCTGACGTGACCTTGATGCGCAGCAACTTGGACGCCGCCGTGGCGGCTATCGAACTGTCAAACCGGACTTTCAGGGTGATGAGGCAAAACCTGGTTTGGGCGTTCCTGTACAACGCAATCGGAATCCCTGTCGCGGCCGGCGCGCTCTACGCGGCGTTTGGATGGCTGCTCACGCCCGTGCTGGCCAGCGCCGCGATGGCGCTGTCTTCGGCCAGCGTCGTCAGCAACAGCTTGCGGCTGCGGCGGTCGGGGTTGCGGTCTTGAATGGCGCGGATGCGTGGTAGGCTGCGGGGATGAGTGAGAGTTCCCCGGCAAACTCCGGTCTCAGTCCTGGAGCCGTCGCGCGGCTCGTTGAAGGGCGGCGCCAGTTCCTGACATTCCTTGAGAAACGAATTCAATCCCAGGCCGCCGCCGAGGACATCCTCCAGGCGGCCTTTGTCCGCAGCTTCGAAAAAGGAGGATCGGTACGCGACGAGGAGAGCGTTGTGGCGTGGTTCTATCGGGTTCTCCGCAACGCCGTCATTGACTACTACAGGCAACAGGGGTCCGCCGGCCGCGCTTCCGAACAACTTATCGCTCACCTGGAGGACCATCAAGAGCCGGATGATGTCTTCAAGGGCGAGATCTGCGAGTGCGTGACGGCGCTTCTCGACAATGTGAAGCCGGAGTACCGCGAAGCCCTTCAGGCGGTCGATCTCAACGATGGCAGCCTGGCTGAGTTGGCGGCCCACGCGGGCATCACCACCAACAATGCCGCGGTGCGAGTGCACAGGGCTCGGGCGGCGCTGCGGGAGCAGGTGACAACCGCCTGTGGCGTCTGCGCAACGCACGGCTGCCTGGATTGCCACTGCAAGTCCAGGCAAGAGTCCGGCAGCCGCTGAGATTCTTTGTAAACCGGTGTAAGGATCGCGCATCCCGTCGTCAGCACCTTTACAAGGAGCGACGAACCAATGGCCAAACTGATTGGCGCCAGTCTTCTGGTTGCTGTGGCGTTCACACCCTATGGGCTCGGGCAGCACGCCGGACCAGAGGTCCCAGAAACCCACGATCACCAACATCATCAGCAGGGCAGCGCGGCGGCGAGCACTGAGAGTCCGGACCGGAGCGCCGGTCTCCTATTCGGATTTGGCTCCGGCACAAGCGTGAACCCGGCTTCCTGGGCCATGCCGATGATGATGCATCCGGTGAGCAACTGGAATCTGATGTGGATGGGGCAGGCCTATCTGACCGGCACCCGGCAATCGGGACCCCGTGGCGGCGGCAAGGTCTACTCGTCCAACTGGGGAATGCTGGCGGCGATGCGCAGCGCCGGGCGCGGCAGCTTGATGTTGCGCGCGATGATTTCGCTCGATCCGCTCACCGTGACCGGAAAGCAGTATCCGCTGTTGTTTCAAAGCGGCGAAACAGCGAACGGCAAGCCAATCGTGGACGGACAACATCCTCACGATTTTCTGATGGAGTTGGGCATCCACTACGCACGGCCGGTTGGGGAGAAAGCGCTGATCAACGTGTACTACGCGCCGGTTGGTGACGCCGCGCTGGGACCCATCGCGTTTCCCCACCGCGCCTCGGCGATGGAACTGCCGCAGGCAACCCTGGGCCATCACTGGCAGGATTCGACGCACATCGCCAACAATGTGGTGACCGCCGGATGGACTTACGGAAAGTTCCGGCTCGAGGCGAGCGGATTCAGAGGCAAGGAGCCCAACGAGAACCGCTGGAACATCGACATGGGTCCGATAGACTCCTGGTCCAGCCGGCTCACCTGGCAGCCTGGACGCAATTGGGCCGCGCAAGTCTCCGCCGGCCGGATTCGCCGCCCCGAGACGCTGCATCCCGGTGACGTCGTGCGCAGTACGGCGTCCGTACACTACACGAGGCCGGTTCGCGGCGCTCTGGGCTGGTCGGCGAGCCTCATCTGGGCGCGCAATTACAAGACGGCCGGACGCTATGCAACGAATGCCTTCCTTGCCGAGAGCGTGGTCCCGGTTAGCCGGAAGAACTTGCTCACCGCCCGCTTTGAATGGTCCGAGCGGGATGAACTCTTCGAATCCGATCACGATCTGGCCCGCCAGATCGTTGATGCGACGGGACAGCGTGCGTACAACGTGACGGCTTACACGCTCGGGTACACACGCGAACTGGGTTCGGCCGGGCCGATACAGGCCGCGGCCGGATTCAACGTAACCACATACGCCATTGCCGGCGCCCTCAAGCCATACTACGGATCGCACCCTTACGGCGTGAATGTTTTCCTCCGCTTGCGGCTGAATCGCGGCGAGTAACATGACGACGCACGCCTGGGAAGCACGAAGCGCGATCGCAATCTACCGCGGCCAGCGCCGCGGCAGCGCCGGGAAGGGCGGAAAGGCCGCGTGCGGTTCGCGCTGGTACCAATAGGCGACTGACGCGATGTCATCGGCCAGTGGCTGGTAGCGGCGGTTTGGCCACCAGCCCAAAGCCTGGATCGTGATCCTGAGGTCCTTGTGGAAGTTGATGGGATCCGGTATGTGCCAGCGATAGAGGCTCCACTTCGGCGGCCCGTCTTTTCCCTTCCAGCTCAGCGTTGAACCCATGAAGGGAGTCGTGTAGACCTCCGGAAAGCCGTACGATCCACCGAAGTAATCTTCCGTTCCGGTACCGGCGATCGTCGGAAACTTGGTGTCGCCGTCGATGTAGAACTTCACTTCACCTTCGCCGAACCAGCCGTCGGAGAGTTGAGTCCAGGCCAGGAAGGTGCCTACGTACCGGCCTTCGCCTTGCGCTTCGAGGATAGTGTAATCGGGCCGCTCGCGATTGGTGACGGCGCGCCTCCACTGTGCATGGAAATAGCCGGCGTCATCGGCGACCGGCGCCTCCACATAGGCGATCTGCCACGTAAGAAGTCCCACCTCGGCGTCGGAGTCGTTGGTGAAGGTAACTTTGGCGCGCTTGCGGAACGGCATCGGCCAGTAGCAGTTCATGGCGGATTTCGGCACAACGGCCACGGCCGCCGAATTCACGCGGGCGAAGATTTCATGACCAACCGCGAAAAAGTCGGTCATCGGCACTTCCACCGACGGCGTTTCTTCACCGTCCCAATAGAACCGCAACACGCTCGCCCGTCCGTTTCCCTTCCAGTCCGGCGAGGTGGCCATCCAAATGTGGCGGATTTCGCCGGGACCGGCCACGTCCATCATGGTCTGCGTCGAATGCGGCTTGACCTTCACGAACGGGCGCACCTTCCACCCCTGGCCGAGGTCCACGGACGCGCCGGAAAACGCCAGGTCCGGGTCGCCCGGGTTAGGAACCGCCATCGCCCCTTTGCCTTTCTCGCCGGTGGGGTTCTCGGGCGAAACCATTCGAGTATTGGCCTGCGGCGTGAGGTGTGCGAGCGAGTCGAGGCCTTGAGCCGCGGCAAACGCGGCGAAAAGGAACATTCCGGCCGGGATGGCTTGGGATCTTTTCATTAGAAAGCCATCGTAGCGCGCCGGACGGGCCGTGCGGCGCCGGCCCAGGGCGCGGCTATCTCCACTTGCCGGCGTTCCGGATGTGCGTTGCAAACTTTTCCATCAATCCGGCGCGGGTGGCCTGGCCGCTCAGGCAGTAGTCGATGACCGGACGCTCACGGCGCTCCACTTCCTCGACTGCCGCCTCGAGATCCTTGAGCGTCTCGACGGGAACGATCAGCACGCCGTGTTGATCGGCTTGCAACAAGTCGCCGGGGCGCACCACGGTCCCCGCGATGACCAGCGGCTGGCCAAACGCGACCGGGTGAATATAGGAATGCGAAACGGCGGCGTGGCGGTACAGAGCCTGAAAACCCACCTTGCGCATCTCGTCCAGGTCGCGGCAGGCCCCGTCCGTCACTGTGCCCACGCAACCGAGGGCGGTGTGGATGCTGGCATTGACTTCGCCCCAGAAACATCCGGTTCCCGGATAGGGATCGAGATCCTGCACAACGGCGATTCTCGGCCCCGGAATGCTTTCTACATGCTCCCAATAGTCCGAGATCTCGGCCTTGCCGTAGCTCTCGGGCGTTTCCGATGAAACGGCGCACGTGGACGCGAATCCGGCGACGGGCGCGACCTCCGGCCGCAGGCAAAGAAAACCGGGCCGCAGAAATCCCTGATTCCGCGGCCTGAGGTCAAACAATTCGATCGCGTTGGCGATGGTGGGCGTATTAAACCGCGCCAGAACCGAGAGATCGTGGTTCATCCGCGTTGGCCGGCCAGCACACCACGCATGTAAGAGAACGATTTCTGCATGCCGGGCAGCGGATTGTCCGCATTGATTTCGTACTCCAGGTGAACGACACCGGCGTAGTTGATTTTCTTCAACGCCCGGAAGATCTCCGGAACCGGCATCTTCCCCTCCCCGACATCGCACTGGCTGCTGGCGACCTTCATGTCCGCCAGGTCCTTCATGTGCATGTCGAGCAGGCGCGGTCCGGCGGCCAGCACAGCTTCGACCACGTCTTCTCCGGCGCGGGCGGTGTGGCCGACATCGATGCACAGCCCCACCCGCGGGTCCATATTCTTGACCGCGTTCATCACGTCCTTGGGCGCCGGAAAGTGCCGGTCCTCGGGTCCGTGATTATGGACGGCGACTTTGATGCCGTACTGCTTGACGTAGCGTTCGATGATGGGCAGCGTCTTGGCCGTTGGTCCGATGACCATCATCGGCAGGCCGGCCGCCTTCGCATAGTCGAAGTAGAACTTGACGTCGGACTCGTCGTCTTTGAGGAAATATACCGTCCCTCCACCGGTGAGCGTGATCCCCGCCTTGTCAAAGTCGGCTCGCCCTCTGGCGATTTCCTCCGGAGTGCTCCGGTAGGGCAGGTGAAACTCCTTGATGCAGAGATAGGGCGTCTTGAGAGCTTTGGTGCCCTGAATCGCCATCCGGCGGCTGAACTCGCGGAACGAATAGCTGGCGACACCCAGCCGGATATCTCCGTCGGCGGCTGCGCCGGCGGCTCCATACGTGACTCCACCCGCGGCAGCCGCCGCTGTGGCGCCCTGCAAAAACCGGCGTCGGGAATGTTCGGAAATCATGCCAAGATCATACCGCGAACCGCGCGAATCATTATGATCGTTAGTTCGATGCCTTCCGCCATCCTGCTCATCCATAGCCCGGACCGCAAAGGGCTGATCGCCGCCGTGTCAGACTTTCTGTACAAGCACGGCGCCAACGTGCTGCACGCCGACCAGCACCGGGACAACGACCTGGGGCTGTTCTTTATGCGCGTTGAGTGGGATCTACAGGACTTCGATCTGGACCAGCAAGCGCTGCGCAGGCTGTTTGCACCGATTGCCGAATCGTTCGAAATGCAATGGCGCCTGGAATATCAGACAACACGGCCGGCGATGGCGATTTTCGTGTCCAAGTACCTGCACTGCCTGCTCGACCTGCTACACCGGCATCAAAGCGGCGACCTCGATTGTTCGATCCCGCTGATCATCAGCAACCACGAGGATGCGCGGGCTCATGCCGAGTTCTACGGGATTCCGTTCCACTGCATTCCCACAACGGCGGGCAACAAAGGCCAGGCGGAGCGGGACCATTTGGAACTGCTGGCCGCCAACGGCGTCTCGCTGATCGTGCTCGCGCGCTATATGCAGGTACTGTCACCCGCTTTCGTTACACAGTATCCGCAGCGCATCATTAACGTCCACCATTCGTTTCTGCCCGCGTTCAGTGGCGCCAGACCGTATCACGCCGCGCTACAGCGGGGAGTCAAGCTGATTGGCGCGACAAGCCACTATGTCACCGATGTGCTGGACGAAGGGCCGATCATCGAGCAGGACGTAACCCGGGTTTCGCACCGCGACCAGTTGGACGACCTGGTCCGCAAAGGCCGCGACCTGGAGCGCACCGTGCTCGGGCGCGCCGTGGCATGGCACCTCGAGCGCCGGATCCTCTGCTACGGGAACAAGACCGTGGTTTTTGACTGATCCGGGCAGCGATGCGCCGAAGGCGCCTAAAGAATCAGTGAACGGCGGCCAGTCCGTAGGCGCGGTCGAAATCGACTTCCAGCAACATATAGGAGCAGCCGGGACAAATGAGCCACGAAGGGACAGGAAAATCGCGCTCCTGGCGCATGCGGCAGATTTTTTCTTCCAGGTCTATGTAGAGTTCCGGCGACAGACCGTCATCCTTGGCGTAGCCGGTGCCTTCGACCGGCCAGAGAGGCGAGTAGAGGGGCATGATTCCGTGGTCCATGAGAAATCCGGCGCCTTCGAGGATGCTCGCCATCATGGCTTCAGGAGTCATGCGGGGCGCGGGTGGGAGCAGTTCGACGCCGGCCACAAAGGCGGAGGCGACGTTGCCCCGTCCGAACACGTCGACCGCGCCCAGCAATCCCTCAATCCAGCGGTCGCGCCCAACGCTGGATGATTTGCCGGGACAGACCACCGGAAAGACCTCCGGCGCCCAGGTTTCCAGGTTGTAGCAGCAGGAATCGGCGCCCGCATCGCGGTAGCGCGCCGTGCCGGCGCGGTCAACTGCGCCGGAGCCGCAGGTCACACGCAGTTTGTCTCCCACGGCGCGCCGCGCCGTTTCAACCACCGGCAGGTACCGCTCCACTTCGAGTTCGGGGCTCAGCATGGAGCCGCCGGTGAGATAGACATGACGCGCTTCGCCGGACTCGGCGGCGCAGCGCAGAACTTCATACAGGCGTTGCAGCGTCCGCTCCTCCAGACCAACTCGCCCTTGCACTTGGCCGAGCGCTTTCGACCTGGACCCGAACCGTCCGTACCCACAGAACGTGCAGCTTTTCTTAGAAAGGAAGTACTCGCACCCTGGCGCCACGTTCACCACCAGCATGTCGCCCAATTGCTCGACACCCGCTTCAAACTGCGTGGCGCCATCCGATGTGCGGAAACTCTGCCACTTGTGCGCTTGGACGAAACCAACGCCGCAGAGTTCCCGGTCTCCGTCCAACAGCCGGTAACCGCCGTTGGACCGGCGAACCTCAAACCCGCTCCGGTCCTCAACGCGCACGCGCGCCACGGCGCCGGACTCAAGTTCAAATAGGTACGGAACATCGACAAACTTGGGAGGTCCTTCAGGCTGCGGTTTCCGATACGGCCAGTAATTGGCCGCCGCGCCTTCCTTTACGGCCTCTTCCAGTTCGTTGGTGAACCGGACGCCGCGGAACAGGAGTTCGGTTTTCCACAGAATCGGGTCCGGAATACTGTTGAACCGGCGCTTCAACGCTTTGCTGAGGGATTCCATTGCTTCGACCTCGATGCTAACATAGGGCTCTGCGCGCGGATGTAGTAGTACTGTACTGGTACACCCGCACCTCCGCGGTCCGCCTCAGATGGTCTCTAACTCCGCCTCCAATTGCTGCTTTTGACAGAGTTCGGCATAGTAGCCGCCCTGCTCGATGAGCTGCGCGTGTGTGCCGGATTCGGTGACCTGCCCGCCATCGAGCACGTAGATACAGTCACAATCCTGCACGGTTGAGACCCGGTGGGAAATGAGGATGGTGGTCCTGCCCTTCAGGAAACCTCTGATGTTCCTGAGAATCTTTTCTTCGGTAACCGTGTCGACACTGGCCAAGGCGTCGTCCAGGATCAGGATGTCAGGATTGCGCAGCAGCGCGCGAGCAATGGCGGTGCGCTGTTTCTGTCCTCCGGACAGAGTGACGCCGCGCTCTCCCACCATCGTCTGGTAGCCGTTTGGGAACTGCTCGACATCGGTGGACAACCCGGCCATTTCCGCGGCGTGGCGAATCTGTTCATCCGTGGCGCCCGGGACACCGAACGCAATGTTCTCACCCAGGCTGGCGCTGAAGAGGAACGTCTCCTGGGGCACGAAGCCGATGCGCCGCCGCAGTTCCAAGGGATCGAGTTGGCGCAGGTCCACGCCTCCGATCGACACGGCGCCTTCAGTCGGGTCCATCATGCGCGGGACCAGATTCACGAGTGTGCTCTTCCCGGCGCCCGTCGGTCCGATGATGGCCACCGTGGCGCCGCGCTCGATCTTCAAGTCGATGCCGCCCAACGCGCGCTGCGTTGGCCAGGCAACGCCAACCGCGCAAAACTCGATATCGCCGGCTCCGGGCGCGAGGTCCACAGGATCTTCCGGGGCGTGAATCCGCGGTTGTTCCCGCAGAATCTCGTCGATTCGCTTCAAGGAAGCCGTACCGCGCTGCACGAGGTTGACCACCCAGCCGAATGCGATCATGGGCCACACCAGCATGCCCATAAAGGTGTTGAACATGACGAAGCTGCCCAGCGTAATGTGGCCGCTCATCATGCGCCGCCCGCCGGCCCATAGCACGATCATGAAGGTGATGCCGATGAGCGCCTGAAGCAGCGGCATGAACAAACCCGACAGCTTGGCCAGTCCCAGGTTCTGCGCGATAAAGTCCTGGTTGAGCCGCTCAAACTGCGCGATCTCGGACTCTTCCTGAACATAAGCCCGGACCACGCGCGCGCCGCTCAGGTTCTCCTGCACGCGGCTGCTGATGTCGGAGAACAGTGACTGAATGCGCTCGAAACGCGCATGAATGCGCCGCCCGAACACCAGGACAGCCACGGTGACGGCGGGCGCGGGCGACAGCGCCAGCAGCGTAAGCTCCCAATCCACGGCCAGCATGATCCAGAGCGCCAGAATGAAGGTCAGCCCGGTCTCGAGCATGTACATCATGGCCGGACCCAGCATCATGCGGACGGCGTTGAGATCGTTGGTCGCCCGCGCCATAACGTCCCCGGTCCGGAACTTCGCATAAAAATCCCACGACAGCGAGGCGAGTTTGGAGAACAGGTCGTTCCGCATGTCGTATTCGACATCGCGCGAGATGCCAATCAGCCCGACACGCATCCAGAATTGAAACAGCCCCTTCAGCGCCGACAGCACTACCAGGCTCAGCGCGAACATCGCCATGGCGGATACCGTGAACTGGTGCGTCATGGTGTCGATGCCGCTCTTGATGATCAGCGGCATGAGCGCGCCGATGCAGTCTTTGACAATGAGCGCGAAGACGCCCCAGGCGATGCCACGGCGGTAGCGGCGCAAGTAAGGCCAGGCTACCCGCGCCGCTTGCATGATCGAGCTGTGATTCGCTTCCTTGGTTTCAGCCATCAAAAATCAAACAGGTAAGCCAAGGTCTTCGACCATTCGATGTAAACGCCCTTGATGCCGTCGCGTGTCTTCCACCAGTTGTCGATGTCGAACTCCGGGGGGCGGCTGGCTACAACACGAAACTGAAGGCCTTGGGCTTCGGCAGAGTAGGTACGGGCCGCGCGGCCTGTGTGGTAATCACTGGTGACGAGGAGAAACTTCTTCACGCCCCGGCGCTTTAGCTCGGCCACCACGGCCTGCGCTTCGTCCCGGGTGGAGGTGGCGTGGTTGGCCACGCAGGCGAAATACGACTCCGGATACCCGTGCTGAACCGCGAAGGGAATGGCCAACTGGCACTCATTCAGACCATAGACGGATGCCGGACCGCTCATCAGAACGATGGGAGCGTAACCCTGGCGCACCAGTTCCGCGCCTTTCAGTATCCGGTCACCACCCGAACCGCCCGCGAGCACGACGACCGCATCTGCTTTTTCTGGTCCGTCGTTGCGGACCAGCGCATGGCCGGCTTCGCGGAGCAACGGCTCCCGAAACAGGAACAGGAGCGCAAGGAAAACGGCGCAGCCCAGCAGAAACCGGCGCACTAGTGTACGGCTCTCGCGGATGACAGTGTGGAGGTTTCCAAGTCTCTAGGCTACCCGCCGCGCCAACAGCGGCGCAAATCGGGTGGCGTTCAGGGATCGAGCCGTCCGGCGATCTTGAGCTTCTGATAGAGCCGCTCGATTTCGGCTTCATCTTCCTCGCTCATGAGCCGCACTTTGGCACGCACAATCGTCTGCTTGGGAGCGGCTTCTTTCGGCCGGCCCTCCCATGGCTTGACCGAGGGCACGCCGTCAATCAGCGCCTGCGTGGAGTACTGCCGGAGGAGATGAAACAGGCGTCCGGATTCCTGCACATCACCGGGATAGATGATGCGCACGCGGGATTCGTCGTCAAGCGTCAGGTCAACGACCAGAGGAGAAATCCAACCGGTGCGATCTACCCGCCGGATTCGCCGCCACTCGATGACGCGTCCACCGACGGCCAGTGCGCTATCGCCCACTTCGATGACTGGCCGCAGGGCGAGCAACATGAGCGCCGTGCCCGTGACTCCAAACAACCCACAGGCAATCCAGGCCGGAGCCCATCCCAAGGCAAACCATCCGAAGAACACCGCCAGACCGAGCGCAACAGCCGCGGCGATGAGATAGATCCGAGACGGAGCGAATCGCGACACCAAAGGCTACCCTCTTCCAGACTAATCCTCATGGTGCAGCAGGCGCAATGCCCTTTTGGTATAGTCCGTCCAGCTCCAAACCGTGCCCGCGGTGGCGGCCCATAAGAGAACCTCTTTCGTTGTCACACTTTGTACCATGCCGGCGGCGGAAAGCACAGCCCAGCAAACATACAAAGACTGTAGAATTGTGCTGATTTTTCCCCAAATCGTGGGCGGAAGACTGCGAACACCTCGCGCGGTCATGACGTAGGCGGCGAACGCCAGGATAAGCACGTCGCGCCCCAGCACGATGGCGACGAACCATACCGGCACCACGCCAGCCACTCCGAGAGCGGCAAAAACACAAACCAGCAGAACCTTGTCCGCCACAGGATCGAGGTACGCGCCCGTTTGGGAGGTCCAGCCGAATCGCCGCGCCAGCCAGCCGTCGCAGGCATCGGTCAGCGCCGCGGCGATCAGCCATGCCGCCGCGGCCTCGAACCGCCGCTGGTGGATCAGCCACACAATGTAGGGGGAAAGCAGCAGCCGCGCTACCGAAAGGAGGTTCGGAATCTGCCGCAAGGTAAGGACTGTATCAGGAAGCGATCCCGGCTGCAAATGCGGGCGCCGGCCGCTCCCGGCCCGTGATCTCGTAAAGCGAAGAATCGGACATGATTCGGGAGACCAGGGCTACATGCATGGCATGACCGGCGCGTTCGGCCGTCACCCGGCCAAGCAAGGGTCTGCCAATCAGCGCCAGGTCGCCGATCAGGTCCAAAGCCTTGTGGCGGCAGCACTCGTCCGGGAAACGAAGTCCTCCGGGGTTCATCACCCCCTGACGGTCAAAGCACACCGCATTGTCGAGAGTCGCCCCCCGAATCAGGCCCATATTCCGCATCTGATCGAGTTCCCAGCTAAAGCCAAAAGTGCGCGCTGGAGCGATCTGAGTCATATAGGCGCCGGGCGTAACTTCCATCTCCAACGTCTGGCGGCCGACCGCCGGGTGGTTGAAGTAAACGTCACATTTGAGCTGGAAGCCGTCGGCTGGAGTGACGCTGATCTTTTTTCCCGCCATTTCGACAGTAACCGGTCGCACGACTCGCAGGTAGCGCCGGCGCCGGCGAGTTGTCTTGATACCGGCACTCCGGATCAAATCGACAAACGGCGCCCCGCTGCCGTCGAGGATGGGTACTTCCAGGTTGTCGATCTCGACATAAACATTGTCGATGCCGGTTGAGTAGAAGACGCTGAGCAGGTGCTCGGTCGTGGAAATCAGCACGCCCTGCCGCATCAGGCTTGTGGCATAGCTCACGCGCTGCACATAGCGCCAACTGGCGGGGATCTCGAAACCGTCCAGATCGGTGCGCCTGAAAACGATACCTGTCCCTCCCGGCGCGGGCAGGAAGCGGATTCGCACCGGGACTCCACTATGCAATCCAACTCCGGCAGCTTCAACCGGCCGCTGAATCGTGGACTCAAAAACCATGTGCTTACGCCCCAGAGTAGCAGTCCGGGTCCCATTTTGTAAACACTTGAGAATTAATTAGTTATGATGTCTTGCGTGTGTCAAGGATGACACATTTTGACACTCTGGCTGTGGCAGTTTGGGTGCAAACTTCGCAAGGGCGAACCAAATCTTCGCCCTGTCTTCGGCTGGATCGTTTATGATTGTCAGAGGATGGCCGCACGGCGTCTGTTCCTGGTCGATTCCTTCAACTTCATTTTTCGGGCGTTCCATGCGCGGCAGCGTTCGGGTATGCCTCCGATGCGAACGTCGCGAGGCAATTCCACCGAAGCCGTCTACATTTTCCACAACATGATCCGGCGGTTGCAGAACACCTACAAGCCGGAATACCTGGCGGCGGTGTTTGAGACGATGGGCGGCACGTTTCGGGACGAAGTCTTTCCGGCGTATAAGGCCAACCGCACGGAAACGCCGCCGGAATTGCTCGATCAGATTCCGCTGGTCGAAAAGCTGTTGAACGCTCAGCGGATTCCCGTTCTCCAATTGAAAGGGTACGAGGCTGACGACATAATCGGAACGCTCGCCGGGCGTGCCGCTGGAAGCGGAGTCGACCTCGTCATCGTTTCCAGCGACAAGGACATGCTTCAACTGGTGAACGAGCACGTCCGGATGTTGAATCCGATGAAAGACGACATGCTGTACGGTCCGGCGGAAGTCGTAGAGTTTATGGGGGTGCCACCGGAGCGCGTGGTGGACTTGCTGGCGCTTAAAGGCGACTCGGTGGATAACATTCCGGGCGCGCCTGGAATCGGAGACAAGGGCGCGCGGGACCTGATTGCGCAGTATGGCGCGGTCGAGTCGGTTCTGGAACACGCCGCCGAAATCACCCGCAAGACGTACCGCGAGAGTTTGCTAAACCACCGGGAGCAGGTTCTGCTGAGCAAGCAACTGGCCAAGATCGCCCTGGATGCGCCGCTGGACATCAAGTTGGAAGACTTGGCGGTCCAGGCTCCGGATCGCGAGGCCCTGGCCGCCATTTATAAGGATCTGGAATTCTTCTCGTTCCTGAAGGACCTGGAACCGGCTCCGCAGCCGGTTGCGCGGGCCGAACGAGTGATCTCCGGCGCCAGTGAACTGCCGGAAGGCGAACTGGCGGCGCTGGTGCTGCACCCCCCGGAGGAAGCGGCGCTGGGCGAGGGCCAACTCGGTCTGTGCGTTTCGGAAACGGAGTGTTTCAGCGCGCCCTGGGACCTGCGTTCGTCGCTCCAATACAACGCGCTGGCTGTGTACGACTGGAAGTCGTATCTTTTGGACGGAACGCAGGAGGCGCCGCCCGGCCCGGTCCATGACGTGATGTTGTACGCGTTTCTGCTGCTGGCGGATCCGTCGGCCTGCGCGCTGGACAGCCTGGTGGCGCGCTATCTGGACGGCAAGTTGGGAGGATCGGCGGCCCAAGCCGCGGCGGCGATTTACGACTTGGCGCAAAAGCTGCGCCCTCAGATCGAAGGGACTCTCCTGGCCGGCGTATATCAGACCATCGACCTGCCGCTGGCGCCCGTGCTGGCCCGGATGGAAAGCCACGGCATCCGGGTGGACAGCGGCTACATGAAAACGCTCTCAGCCGGCATGCAGGGCGAGCTCGACCGCCTGGCGAACGAGATCTACGCCCTGGCAGGACACCCGTTCAATATCAACTCGCCGCCGCAACTGGGCAAGGTGATGTTCGACGAGATGAAGATTCCGGCGATGGGCAAGACGGGCAAGACCCGCAGCCACTCGACGGCGGCGGACGTGCTGGAGGCGCTGGCGCCAGATCATCCGATTGCGGCGAAAGTGCTGGAGTACCGGCAGATCGCCAAGTTGAAAGGCACCTACGCCGACGCCTTGCCGGAGTTGATCGATCCGTTCACGCGCCGCGTCCATACGACGTTCAACGCCGCCGGGGCGGCCACGGGGCGGCTTTCGTCGTCCAATCCGAACCTGCAGAATATCCCCATCCGCACCTCCTTGGGGCGCGATATACGGGCCGCGTTTATTCCCGAGGACGGCTGGGTGCTGATATCGGCCGACTACTCGCAAATCGAGTTGCGGTTGCTGGCTCACTTCTCCGGAGACCGGGTATTGACCGGCTCGTTCCAAAAAGGCGAGGATATCCACACGCGCACGGCGGCCGAGGTCTTTGGGGTTCCGCCGCTGATGGTGACGCCCGAGTTGCGCCGCAATGCCAAGGCGGTGAACTTCGGCATTGTCTACGGACAGACTCCGTTCGGACTGGCGGCTCAGCTTGGCATCAGCAGGCAGGAAGCCGACCAGTACATCCACAGCTATTTCGAACGCTATTCCGGCGTCAAGAAGTGGATCGACGCGACGATTGCGCAAGTACGCCAGGACGGATTTACACGCACGATTCACGGCAGGCAGCGCGCGATACCGGATATCAACGCGCGGCACCCCTCGGCCCGCTCGTTTGCGGAACGCACGGCGGTCAACACGCCGCTGCAGGGCACGGCGGCGGATCTGATCAAGCTGGCCATGATCGCCATCGATCGCGATCTCATCGATCGCGGGATGCGGACGCGGATGCTTTTGCAGGTTCACGACGAACTGGTGCTCGAGTCGCCACCGGAAGAAGTGGATGCGGCGCGCAAGCTGGTCAAAGAGCGCATGGAGGGCGTCGTACGCCTCAAGGTCCCGCTGCTGGTGGAAACCTGCACCGGATCGAACTGGCGGGACGCCAAGTAACTCCGATGAACGACTTGCGCCGGCAGCTCGAACTTCTGCGAGCGCGTTTGGCTCCGATCGACCGCAAGTATCAGCACGCCGCCGCGCGGGATCTGACGGAAGGCGGCGAAGTCGCAACGCCGGCCGGGAAACATTGGGAGATAACGCGGTGCTGGCCGGCCTCGTTCCGTCATGGCGCGGCCGATGTGGGCGCGCTGTCAGAGCTGCCAGCCGATCACATTGACACCCATTCGCCGCCCGGGCGGTGGGCGTTTCTGGATACCGAGACGACGGGATTGGCGGGCGGTTCCGGCACGGTTCCGTTCCTGGTGGGGGTGGGTTGGATCACATCCGGCGGGTTCGAACTCCGGCAGTTTTTTATGCGGGATTACGACGAGGAAGCCAGCCTGCTGACGGGCTTGTCGGACCTGCTGGCGAACTTCGACTGGATGGTGACCTATAACGGCCGGGCGTTCGACCAGCCTCTGCTGGAGACGCGCTACCGGTTAACGCGGATCCCGGAGCCGTTTCCGAGGCTGCGGCACCTCGACCTGCTCCATAACGCCCGGCGCCTGTGGAAGCTGCGGTTGGAAAGCTGCCGGCTTCAAGACCTCGAGCAGCGGATCCTGAATGTCGAACGGCACGGCGACGTGGACGGCATGTTCATCCCGGAGATTTATTTCCATT
>JADZCI010000032.1 GCA_020851655.1 Bryobacterales bacterium | reverse complement strand
GAGCGTACTTTGCGTTCGCCGCGAGTCGAAGGAGTCTCCTTGCCCTCTTCGACGCTGCGTGGGCCGTCAAGAGGGTAAATTGCACCAACCATCCGGACCCGCCCGGCAGGGGGGTGCGCCAGAAACATTCAAGACAGAAATAGTTGCCGGGGTAGTTGTGAACGGGCCTTTTAGTGGTATGGCTATACTGGACCAGCCACCCGAGAGAGGAATTTACGCGAGTGGGTCAGAGCGTTCAGCATGACATCGTACGGTTCATCACCGTGCATGAACGCATTCACGTATCCCGTGTACCCGATTTCAGTCAGCGTCTTCAGGAAGGCGAAGTCGCAGGGTCCGAATCCAGGCAGTTGATTCAGCTTTTCGGCCTTTTGCCAGCCGTAGACGAAAATGAGCTTGTCACCCGCGATCCGGATGGCGTCTTCAACCGATTCACCTCCAGCCTGCAAATGGTAGGGCGCAAGCGCGATGCCCAGATTGGAGTGACCGGCCAACTCAACAAAGATGCGAATCGACTCCAGGGTCTCCAGCAGGGCTTTCCCGTGGTTCTCAATCGCCAACGAATAGCCGTATTTCCTGGCGGCCTCAAGCTCCGGTTTCAGCGAATCCAAGAAGTCCACCATAGACTGGCGCCGGTTTGGAAACTGTCCGTATTGCGAATCGCGCACCATCACTCCGCCGCCGCACTGCCCTAGAAGTTCGCCGTAGCGGGCAGACGATGCCTGGCGGTAGGCGGTGAACGCCGACAGTTTGAGTTGATACCTGGCCAGCAGATCCCGGAGTCCGGACGGACCGAGCCGTTTCTCAATCTCGTTGAGATGCGTGCATTCGAAGGTATCCGGCCAGAAGTCGACGGCCGAATAACCCGCTTTGGCGATGGCTTCGCAGGCCCCCTCTACCGGCAGGCGACGGAAGAGCACTGAGGATGCCGACAGGCGCCAAAGCGGGCTGGCGGCGGAACTAGTCCGGCAAAGCGCACCAAGGGACGCCGCCAGCGCAGATCGCCGGGTTGTGTAGGTCATCAAACTCACCTCGATCTAGACGACGATAGACCGGACGCGCCAACGGGTGGAAGTGCCTTCACGGTAATTCACAGTAAGCGCACCAGGTTGTTCAACAGGTTGGCGAGCGGCGGACCTACGGATGTATGCGCGTCGCGAGGACGTTGCTCAGCGTCGCAGTTCCACTCACCGCCTCCATTTCCAGCAAGACTTCAAAATGTCGCGCGTGCGCGCCGAGTTGCTTGCGGAGCTGGGTGGCCGGGCCTTCGTTCGTGAGCAGTTTGCCGGCGCCTTCGGAAGCTTCCATCGTCGCGCCTTGAATCAACAACACACTGCCGCCATGATCAGGATGCTTGAGCAGCGCGGCAACGGCATAGGCCTTGCCCGGGTTGGGTGTGCGCGTAACGGTGATGTACTCCGGTTGCTCTCCGGGCTTGGGGCTTACGTTCTTGAAAACGGGCCGAGCCAGGGCTGGATCCCAGGCGGACTGGAAATTGAGGCGCCGCTCGTACAGTTCCGCCCATGGGTTGGAGCCCCAGGCGGTGCCGACCACAATGACGTTGTTCTCCTGAAGTTCCCGGTAGCGCGCATCGCGGGCCAAACGAACCGTAACGTGGTCCGCCCGCGCTCCGAGGAGCCGGACGATCTGCAGTCCGATCATCAAGTCGGCGGCACTTGTCGTCCGCTGCGCGGCGGCAAAAGCCAGGGTATTGGCGATGGGAATTGGGGCATCGGGCGGGAACAAGGATTGCGGATAGCCCGACGCGGCGTAGTCTTTGAGGCGGACCTCTTTGCCGGTCAGCAGCCTGATGAGAGACACCGTCGGATCAGAGACAACGATGATGGTCCGGCGCTGACCGTCCAAGAGTTCGGTCCATGGCCAAAAGAGGGGCCCGCCGCCGCGCTCCGCGAGCTTGACGCGGCCGATCAAGATCGCAGAGAGAACGCTGAGAATGGCGACCGCCACGATGATGATTGACCTAGCCGGCTGCCTGGCCTTAACCTTGTCACGCTCCCGCGTGGCGGGCATGTTGCGTTCAAAGACGGGGAGGTACTTCCCTTTTGGGACAGACAAACGCAGGCTCTCACCCTTACCCTCGCCGGCATAGTACTCCTCAAGTTTGAGCCGCAGTTGCCTGGCCTGCACGCGGACGATATTGTCCCCAACCGGATCATACGACTCATGGCGCTTGAAGACGGCATACCCGATGACTTGTTCCTTCAGGCTGTCGACATCGCCCGACCAGGTGCGTTCGGTGATAAAACTCAGAAATTCACGCAGGCGGGGTGACTTCTCAAAGGGCGGACTCTTGAGAATCCTTTGGACGAGTTCGCGTTGTTCGCGGTTACCGGACTCTCCTGGCAGTCCCGGCCCCGTCCGCGATGGAGACGGGTACGTTTCTGATTCCATAGCTTCTCTCACCGTGAAGCTACGGTATAGGCTTCCCTCACGGACTGAAGAATATCATAGGTCCTTCAAGGGAGCAGGGCGTGGGCGCGTCCGCTATTCGCCTTGGTGAACGATCACGCGCACGTAGGCGAGATTGCTGATACCGCTCTTGTCCGTGGTGCGGACATTTGCGAAGTGGGCGCCAGGCTTCTCATAGGTGTGCCGGAAAATGGCGGAAGCCGAGCGGCCGCCGGCCGGCTGCTTTTCGCCACCTGTGCCCGTCCCGAAATAGTCAATCTCGAATTGTTCCAACTCGTTGTCGGGGTCGGCGGCGCTGACACGAAACACGACTTCCTGACCGGCTCGGATCTCCAGGCGGTCTGGCGTGCCGTTAGCGGTCACAACCGCCACAGGCTGCAATCCCGCGCGTGCGGCCGCACCGGCGGGAAGCACCACCTGGTTCAGCTCGTTTACGCGGTAGGAGGTCCCCGGCGGCGGCGGGACGCCGCGCTCGACCCAGGCGATGAGGTCGATGAGCGCCTTTTGCCGCGCGCCCCCCCAAGGGATCTCCCAGAGCGGCCGCGTCACCGGCCCGTGCGGAATCCGCTCGAAGAAATAGAGGCGGTAGCGCTCCTTGGCGCTAGTTCCCTGCCGAGCCCAGACCATCCGGTCATAATCCACCGCGAAAGAGGCCCAGGCATAGGGGTCGTCGACGCTGTAGAGAACCATCAGTTTGCCCTTGAACTGACCGAGTGGACGACCGTCGCCGGACAGCATCCTGACAACGGACTCCGGCCGCCTGGCCGGCGAGTCCGGGCCGAGATACCGGTAGTACGAGCGCCACGCCATCAACTCCCGATTGTCAATTTCAAACCCGTCGCCGGGCTTGACCGAAGAGGCATCCGGCGCATAAGGGCTGAGCGTCACGGAACTGTCCTTATTGAAAACGATCGGGCGCCATGTACCGGCCGCGGCGCCAGAAGCGAACCGGATGGAATAGTTTGTCAACGCTCCGGCCACTTGCGGGATGCCGGTATCGATGGTCGATGCCTGGATCGCTCTCACCTTGCCTGAAAAGCCTTCCAGTCCGGCATTTCCGCGATTGCGCCAGAACTCGCTGACAAAGTCCGGATCCGCTACACGGAACATGGCATCGATCAACTGCGCCGAAACCAGTGACGGGGACAGTTGCTCCAATTGGCGTGCTGGAAAACCATTCAGCAGGACGGCCCTCAGCGCTGCGCGTTGGTCGCCGGTGCTGAGGACCGCGAACGGGTCGCCAGACCCGCCCGGACGAACGGCGTCGGCCATAGCCTGGGTTTTCGAGGCGATTTTGTAGCAAAACTCTTCGTAGCGGGAGTACTTGGGAATGAGCGCCGTTGGGGAGCCCACACCCACATAACCGATGGCCCCGTCATATGATTTGGGAAACCGCTCAAGAAGTCCCGAGGCTCGCATTCCGCCGCCTGAATCTCCGTGAACGTAGACGTAGCTGGGTTCGATCCCGTAGAACTCGACGGCCCGGCTCTTGGCGTATTGTAGAGTCGCGTAGCTGGCCTCGTACTGCAGTTCAGTGTGGGAGTCGTTTGGCGATGCTGTCAGGAACCTCCCGATGTGCCCTTGATTGGACTCTACATACACCGCGCCGGCCGAAAGCGCCACACCGGCGTCGCCGGTCAGTTCATATCCGCCGAACGCTCCGCCCAGATATTGAATGACGCGGCCTTTCCAGGCGGCCTTCTCCGGCAGACACACTCGAAACCGCGTATCTCCATTAACGACGCCGTGAATATAGAAGTGACGGACTGGCTCGGCACGCCATTCCCGCGTGTCGATTTCAATTGTGCCCGGCTGGGCGCCGCGCAGAATGGCGGCGGCCAGCAGGAGCGGCCAGCACCACGCCGGTGTCACCGGCACGATACCTTTGCCAAGACCGCGAACAGGGTGCTATGCATCACTTCGATCGTCGCGCACTCGTGGGAAACAAACAACAGTGGCTGGCCGCATTCACAGTGGCTTTCCGGTGAAGCGGACGGCCGTTCCAGTTCGGTCTCAAGTGAGGCCGCCCGGATTAGGCGGAGGCCATAACCCATTGATCACATAGAGCGATTTACTGTATCGATACTGTGAATCGCCCGAGAATCCGTTGCATGCCCGCGCCCCTGCGCCGAGAATCGACTCAGCCTGACAGAGAACGTCGAAAGGCTTTCGTGGACAGGGATACAAATGAAGAAAAAACCGCCAGAGGTGACGCGCCGATCCTTCAATCGCTCTGCTTTCGCAGCGGCCGCGGCGGCGCCCGTTCGAGGCATGAACGGCCGCCCGATACGGCTTGGGGTGATCGGAACCGGCCCACGCGGCCAGTACCTGATGAAGGAACTGAACAAGACCCGGGCCGTGGAATGGGGCGCCGTCTGCGATATCTATAACGTCAGACGCGATCAGGCTGCGACGATCGGAGGCGCTGGAGCAAAGACCTACAACGAATACCAGGCTGTTCTCGACCGCAAGGACATAGACGCGGTGGTCGTAGCTACGCCCGACCACTGGCATGCAACCATCACCATCGCGGCCTGCCAGGCGGGCAAGGACGTCTATGTGGAAAAGCCGATGGTCCACAAACCAGAGGACGGTGTAGCCGTAGTCCGGGCCGCACGGCACAATCGCAGGATTGTCCAGGTTGGGATGCAGGGACGGGCGATGCCTCATTTCCTGGCGGCTCGCGACAGTTGTGTCACGACAGGACTCACCGGAAAGGTTGGGTTGATTCGAACCTGGTACAACGGCAATAACGGATATGTCCTGAGACCACCGCCAGGCATGGAGACCCAGCCGGCGGGATTGGACTGGAAGCGCTGGCTGGGGCCGGGTCCGCAGATCCCTTGGAATCCTGATGTTTACTTCAGCCCCTATAAGTGGTTGCACTATGACGGCGGGATGATCATGGGCATCGGCATCCACGTTATCGATGCGGCACATCAGTTCCAGAACCTGACCAAACCCTCAGAGGCCGTGTGCCTCGGGGGGATTTACCAGTACGAAGACCGGGACACGCCTGACGTCGTGAACATCATCCTCGAGTACCCCCAGAAACTGAATGTCACTTTCGAAGCCGAGCTGATGACGTGCGCGACTCAGCCACCCGAAGCGGGGATTGAGTTGCGGGGAACCGGGGGGATCCTGCGCGTTAACCGGTACGACCAGGCCTTAGGCTGGGAATTCCGCCAGCACCCGGCAGTGCCGGGGACCCCTGCGTCGGCGAGCGTCCAGGCGCGCGGCAGCTCATCCAGTCCGCTCCCGTTGCTGAGAAATTGGCTGGAGTGTATTCAAACCCGCAACCGGCCGCTCGCCAACGAGGAACAGGGCTACTACTCCGCAGCCGCTTGTTACATGGGTCTCGAGGCGTACAGGACCCGGTCGCGGGTGTCCTGGAACGCAAGCTGGAACCTTCCGGCATGAAGCATTTTGACCGATGTGCGGTAATTGCAGCGGCTGAGCAGAGCCGCGGCGGACATTTTACTTACTGAGGTGTTCAACGTGTCGAAACACTCGCTTGGCAATGTAGTCATTCTGATCGTGGTGCTCCTGCCGCTAGTCAACGCGCAGTCGCCGACCGGCACACTGCAGGGCGTCGTGCGGGACCCCAGCGGCGCTCCCATTCCCGGCTCTAGTGTGACGCTGACCAACGTCGAAAACGGAGTCCGTACTCAACTCACCACAAACGCTGAAGGGCGATTTGTTGGAGTTCTGTTGCCGCCGGCGCTCTACAGCCTGACAGCCGAGAAGGAAGGGTTCCGCAGATATGTTCGCACCGGAATCCGGCTCAACGTTCAGCAGGACCTTTCGGCCGATGTGTCGATGGAACTCGGCGACCTCGCCGCACAGGTGGAGGTGTCTTCGGAGGCGCCGCTGCTGGAAACCAACACGGCCACGGTGGCGGCGGTGGTCAATACGCAACTGATCCAGGATCTGCCCCTCAACGGGCGCGATACGTTGTCCCTGGCCTATCTCTCGCCGGGTGTCATTGGAGGAGGCGGCCAGAACAGCACGCCCTGGATCAGCGGCGGACGCAACTCCGCAAGCGAAGTAACGGTAGACGGAACATCGATCATTCTGCCGGCCAATGCCGTCTCTTTGGGCGATCTGGCCTACAAACCGCCAGTCGACGGAGTTCAGGAGTTTTCGGTCATCACCAATACTCCCTCGGCAGAGTACGGTCACACTCAGGGCGGCGTTCTGAACGTCGTCACCAAGGCGGGCACGAATACCCTGCACGGGAGCGCTTACGACTTTCTGCGCAACTCCGCAATGGACGCTAACAACTTCTTCAGTAACCGGGCTCGTGTGCCCTTGGCGTCATTGCAGCGCAACCAGTTCGGCGGAACTCTGGGAGGCCCGGTGTGGATCCCAAAGGTCTACAAAGGAGTCAACCGAACGTTTTTCTTCTTCAACTACCAGGGCACGCGGCAGCGCACGGCGGACGTGGCGGCGCTAACCGTCCCACTCGACGCATGGAAGAGGGGCGATTTCTCGACTCTGCGCAACCCGTCCGGCCAGCCCGTCACGATCTACGATCCGCTGACGACGAAACTTGACCCCGCCACAGGCAACTACATCCGGGACGCATTCCCAGGGAATGTCATTCCTTCAGGCAGAATCAACCCGGTTGCGCGGAACCTGATGAAGTACTACCCCTTGCCCAATTCCACTCCAGTCAATCCCTACAGTCAGCTCAACAACTACGTCGACAGCGGCAAAGCGGCGACCAACAATGACTCAGTAGACGTACGGCTGGACCACAGTCTCTCGGAACGCTGGCGCAGTTTCTTCCGGATTTCGGTCGCCTCGGGCGAGGCTATCACGGCAAACCACTACTACAACATCGCCAATCCCGGAATACCGCCCACTTACACAAACAACTACAGCCTCTCCTGGGATCACACCTGGACCATCAATCCATCGATGCTGTTGAATGCACGCTACGGTTTCGGCCGGATGCACTACGAGGTGACGCCCAACTCACTTGGATTCGATTTTACCGAGTTAGGCCTGCCAGCTTCGATGCGGGATGTCGCGGCTCGCACAGCCATGGAGTTCCCACGGTTTGACGGCCTCGCCTCATTAGGCACCTACCCCTACTCGAATCTCGTTCAGAATCCGATGTCGCACGTGCTGCAGTCCAACCTGACGAAGATCTTCAGCCGCCACACGCTCAAGTTCGGGGGTGAGTACCGGAAGCAATTGCTAAACTTCCTGCAGCTAGGCGCACCTTCGGGACAGTTTTCGTTCGATGCCCGATGGACGCAGGCGAATCCGGTGGTCTCGAGTCCGGTCGCGGGCTATAGCCTGTCCTCGATGCTCATTGGCATCCCGACCAGCGGCCAGATGACTCATGAGCCCGTGCCCGCCCAGGCAAGCAGCTATTGGGCGGGCTTCATCCAGGACGATTTCAAAGTCAGCCGAATGCTGACAATCAATCTCGGGCTCCGGTATGACGTGGATGTCCCGCGGACGGAGCGGTACAACCAATTGAGCTACTTTGACCTCACGGCGCCATCTCCAATCGCCGGCAAAGTGCCGGGCTATCCCAACCTTACCGGGGCGATGCGGTTCGCAAGCCCCGGCCACCGCCATCAGACGCCCACAGATCGCAACAACGTTGCGCCCCGGTTCGGGTTTGCCTTGACCCTGGGTCCGAAGACCGTCTTCCGGGGAGGTTATGGAATCCTCTACGGCGCTTCGGCGATGCAAGCATCGGGCTCCACAGGCAATGCCGGGCTCGAAGGATTCCGGTCGATCACCGGCTACATCGCGTCGCTGGACAGCCGCACGCCCATCACGAGCCTCTCCGACCCGTTCATCTTTGGTTATTCACTGCCCCAGGGAAGAAATGATGGTCCATACAGCGGTGTCGCTACCAACCTTGGTCTTTCCATCGGCGAGAGCTATTTCCTCGACTACGTCAACCCGGTGATCCAGCAGTGGAACGGAACCTTGCAGCAACAGTTACCGGGCAACGTGATGATCGAGGTGGGCTACATCGCCAGCAAAGGCAACCACCTGATTGACGGTGAAAACGGGATCCAGCTCAATCAGCTTCCAGTCAGCGCGTTCGCACTGCGGAACACCCTCAACGACCTGCTGCCGAATCCGTTCTACGGGGTGATCGTCACGCCGGGCTCGACGCTGGCGCAAAAGTCGGTGACTCGCGCTCAACTGATGAAGAATTATCCGCAATACACACAGATCACGGGCGCGACAAAGCCTCAAGGCAACTCGCTGTACCATTCGTTGACCATACGGGCCGAAAAACGATACTCACACGGCCTTTCGCTTGTTATGGCTTTTACGGGTGGAAAGCTGATCGATGACGTCTCATCGAGTGTCAGTTTTCTGGGCCAGACTGGAAACAACAAGCAGGACTACTACAATCGGGCCGCGGACCGCTCTCTGTCGTCCCAGGACGTATCCCGGCAATTGACGCTTGGGTTCACGTATGCCATTCCGGCTGGGCGTGCCCAGAGGTTGTGGAACAGTCCAATCGCGCAGGCAGTGCTGGGCGGTTGGCAGGTGAACGGCATTTTCGTGATGGCCAGCGGCATTCCTCTGCTTGTGCGCCAGCCACAAAATAACAGCGGGCTGGGATCGCCTGGGCAGCGGCCAAACAACAACGGGACGACGGCGGCGCTACCGGACAGGTCGCGCGACGAAGAAATCAAGCAGTGGTTCAACACTTCGGTGTTCTCCATCTCCCCGGCCTTCACGTTTGGCAACCTCGGGCGGCTGTTGCCCGACGTTCGCACGCCATCGAATGTCAACATCGACCTGTCGATGTTCAAGAATTTCGCCTTCTTCGAAAACCGGCTCACGCTCCAACTCAGGGGTGAAGCGTTCAACGCGACCAACACGACCCACCTGGGCGGGCCAGGAACCACGATCACGAGTTCAACCTATGGCGTCATCAATTCGGCTTACAACCCACGCCAGATTCAGATCGCGTTGAAGGCCATTTTCTGAATCTCAGGCAGGAGGCGTCACCGGAAGGTGGTTACCGGAAGCCTTTTAGGATGGCCAAGCCGGTTTCTGTGAGTTGCAGTGAGTTGCTGCTGGACATAGAGAGGAATGTGCGGCGATTGGGGATAGGGAGCAGCGGCCGTTGAGGACGGAGGCACTGGGAAGCGGTTCCCGCAGGCCAAGCAGGTGCTACTTTACTCGCAGTATTTGCAGGAGCGCGAACTGGCGCATCCGTATTTTCCGCCGGAAGCGGTGGGCATGCGTGACTGGAGTGACGTGGTGGAGGCCTTGCGACGCGCGCACAAAGGCGATGTGAAGGTGGCGGTGTACCCGTATGCGGGGATTCAACACGGGATTGCCAAGGTGGATTTGACGGGGGCGGAAGGATAACGGCGCATAGAGACACTACGGCCGCGAGTAAGCCGGTGGCAGAAGGATGGGTTAGTTAGTTATTTAGTTAGTTAGTGTGTGATACCGGCCAGGTTGTCTCCGCCGCGGGTTCACGCCGTTGGCAACGTTCCCGATGAGCTTCACCCGGCCGGCACTGATGACCTGTGCCGGTGTTCAGACCGGCCGCCCGCCCCCCATTACCTTCCGTTTCCCGATAG
>JADZCI010000031.1 GCA_020851655.1 Bryobacterales bacterium | reverse complement strand
ACCGGGAGCGCTTCCGCCGGTGCTGCCCGACGCCACTGAAATCGAAGCGCAAGCGTTGCTGCCGCCGCCCAGCCTCAAAGGCGCTCCGGGCAAGCACAGCTTCGACCTGCGCGGCACTCCGCAGGAGTTATTCGAGAAGGTCGCGCAACAGTATTCGCTCAAAGTTGTTTTCGACTCCGACTATCCCCCTCCGGCGCAACCTCAACCTTTGCGATTTAAGATCGACGACGCCAGCTACCAGACAGCGTTGCGCGCGCTCGAAAACCTGACTAGTTCCTTCATCGTTCCGGTGAGCGAACGCATCTTGTTGGTGGCCAAGGATACCCAGCAAAAGCGGGTTGAACTGGAACCGGTGGTTTCCACGCTCATCCCGTTTCCGGAAAACATCGTGGCGCAGGACGTGACGGAACTCGCCAACGGCGCGCGGCAGATTTTCGACATCACCAAGATCGGCATCGATGCGACCAAGCGAGTGATCTATTTGCGGGACCGGGTGTCGCGTGTGCGCGCCGCCAAGGCGATGATGGAGCAGTTGATCGCCCACCGGGCCCAGGTGTTTATTGAGGTTGAACTGCTTGCCGTCAGCGACTCGATGGACCGCTCCTACGGCATGAACCTGCCCTCTCAGTTCACCTTGCTGTGGCTGACCAACAAGGACTTTCTCCGGCCGTCACCGGTGCCGGCCTGGGTCGCTGGCTTGCTGACGTTCGGCGGGGGATACACTCTCTTCGGACTCGGGATCATGAACGCGTCGCTATTTGCCAGCGCCACCGAGTCGCACACCAAGAGCATTGTCCGCACCTCGGTGCGCAGCCTTGATGGGCAAGCCGCCGGAGTGCACGTCGGCGACCGCTATCCCATCATCACGTTGGGCTACTACGGCGAGGTGCCCGCCGGCGCACAGAAGGTCTACACGCCTCCGCCAAACATCACTTTTGAGGACCTGGGAATCGTTCTGAAGGTCACTCCCAAGGTCCACAACCTGGAGGAGGTGAGCCTCGACGTGGAGGCCGAGTTCAAATCCCTGGCCGGACAATCGTTCAACGGCATCCCTGTCATCTCCAACCGCAAGTTCAAGAGCGTTGTGAGAATGCGATTCGACGAAGCCGCCATCATGGCGGGACTGGTGGGGGATACGTTTTCTCAAAGCTGGAACGGGCTGCCGGGACTGGCCGCCCTTCCGCCCTTCCGGAGCAATTCCAAGAGCCGGCAGCAGAACGAAATCCTGCTGGTGATCCGTCCACACCTGGCCAGCTTGCCGCCTTCGGAAGCCGCTCCCGACTCCATCTGGTCAGGCACCGACACCCGGAGTCTTTCAGCACTGGACTAGGTTTCCTCGCCCGCGGCGTTGTTTCCACCCCCCCGCCGTGTTGTACGATTGTGAACCGGGAGGCTTACTCAAAGATCATGAACGAAGAGGAATTGACGGAATTGGAACGATTGCGCCGCGAGAACGAAGCCCTGAAAAAGAGCCGCGCGAGCGGCTTGACGATGAAGGTTTCGGAGAAGGGCGCCGTCTCGGTGTACGGCCTCGGGCGGTTTCCTGTCACCCTGTACAAGGAGCAGTGGGAAAAACTCCTTGCTATGTCCGAGGGCATCAAAGCTTTTATCGCGGAGAACGCAGCCAGCCTGAAAGTGAAAGAGTAATCTTCCTCCATGTCGCAGATGAGGTTTGAGATCCGGGAACAGCCCCAGGCTTTGGACCGGACGCTGAGAGGCCAACTACGCCAGATCCAACGGCTTAAGAAGCGCTTTGAGACGGTGCGGCCGCGCTTGGTTGTGCTGGCCGCACGAGGCACCTCGGACAACGCCGCGCAATTCGGACGCTATCTGATTGAGATCACCACCGGGATTCCGGTGGCGCTGGCCGCGCCGTCGGTCTCCACCTTGTATCACTCGAAACTGGATTATCGCGACACGCTCCTGGTCGCGATCTCTCAGTCCGGCGAATCCACCGACACGAACGTGGTGCTCGAGGAAGGCAAAGAGTGCGGGGCTCTGACCCTCGGCATCACCAACGAATCCTCCAGCACGCTGGCGCGCATCGCCGACGAGACGATTCTCGTTCGCGCCGGTAAGGAGAAGAGCGTGGCGGCCACCAAGACGTACACCGGCCAGCAGATGGCGTTTTATCTGCTCGCCTGGGCGCTGGGGGCGGATCTGAAGCTCGATGACTTGCGGCGGATTCCAGGGTGGGCGAGCGACGCGCTCAAAATCGAGTCCACGATCTCGGCGCGCGCCGAACGGTTCCGCTTCATGGACCATGCGGTCGCTATTGGACGCGGGTTGAATTACGCCAACGCTTTCGAGTTTGCGTTGAAACTCATGGAGACCTGCTACATCGTCGCCGAGCGCTTTTCTTCAGCCGACCTGTTGCACGGGCCCATCGCCATGGTGGGTAAGTCGTTTCCGGCGTTTCTGTTCACGCCGGGCGGTCCCACCTGGCCGGTGATGAAAGAAATGCTGGCGCGCCTTGCGTCGCTCCAGGCCGAGACTTTGGTGATCACCGACAAGGCGAACCAGGAAGCGCCAAAAGACGCGATTCGCCTGGCAGCGCGCCTGACGGATTTGTACACGCCGATACCCTACATTATTCCGGCGCAATTGTTTGCCGCGACACTGGCCGAAGTCAAAGGGCTGGACCCGGACCGGCCTCGCGGGCTGACGAAAGTTACCCAGACTTTGTAGCGCCGGCCCTACGCGCGCCAAACCACCCGGCCGCCCACAATGGTCGCAACGGGACCGCCGCGGAATTTGCGCCCGTTGAAGGGCGAATTGGCGCTCTTGGAAAGCGACTTGGTGACATCGTACGACCACTCACGCGCGGGATCCAGGACGGTGACGTCCCCGGCTGTTCCCGGCTTCAGGCAGCCGCGTTCGAGTTCGCCCTTCCAACCAATCACGCGCGCCGGTTCCGATGTATACAACGCCACCATTCTCTCCAGAGAGATGAGCCCGGTATGCACCAGCAGGTCGAAGGTGAGCCCGACGGCCGTTTCCAGGCCGGTGATTCCGAATGGGCAGCGTTCGAACTCCTGCATCTTGTCGTCTCCGGCATGCGGCGCATGGTCGGTGGCGATGCAGTCGATGGCCCCGCTGCGCAGGCCCTCCAAAATGGCTTTCACATCGGCGGACTCGCGGATGGGCGGCTTCATTTTGTAGTTGCTGTCGTAGGGGCGCATGTGGCCGGTGTGGAGCGCAAAATGGTGTGGCGTCACTTCCGAGGTGACCGGCAGCCCTTTGGACTTGGCGAATTTCACCATGGCGACGGCGCGCGCGGTGGAAATGTGCGCGACGTGATACCGCGCGCCGGTCAACTCCGCCAGCAGAATGTCCCGCGCCACCATCACGTCTTCGGCGGCGCTGGGGATTCCATGCACACCCAACCGCAACGAATCCAGGCACTCGTGCATGTCGCCGCCCGCGCTGAGGTTGAGATCCTCGCAGTGGTCGATGACCGGGATGTCCAATGCCCGGGCCACCTCCATGGCGCGGCGCATCACCCGCGAGTTCATCACCGGACGCCCGTCGTCGGAGATGGCCACGGCGCCGGCGGCGGCCATTGACGGAATGGCGGCCAGTTCTTCGCCTTCGCTTCTTTTCGAGATCGCACCGATTGGGAAGACCGAGACATCGGCCAGACGCCGCGCGGTTTCCACGATGTAGCTGGTAACGTGCGCGCTGTCATTGACTGGCGACGTGTTGGGCATGCAGCAGATGGTGGTAAAGCCGCCGGCGGCCGCGGCGCGCGCGCCGGTTTCGATCGTTTCGGCGTGTTCGAAGCCGGGTTCCCGCAGGTGGACGTGAATGTCGATGAACCCGGGCGCCACCACCAGGCCGCCGGCGTCAAAGATCTCCGCGCCCGGGGCGTCGAGGCCGGCCCCGACCGCGGCGATCTTCCCGTCTTCGATGACCACATCGGCGGCCTCATTGCGTCCCGACGCCGGATCGATGACGCGCCCGTTCCGGATGACCAGTCTCACGGCAGCAGAACCCTTTCCAGCACGGCCATGCGCACGGCAATGCCATTTTCGACCTGGTTCAAGATCATGGAGCGCTGCGAATCCGCCACTTCCGAAGAGATCTCTCGCCCGCGGTTGATCGGACCCGGGTGCATCACCATTACGTCCGGACTGGCGCTGCTCAGATGTTCCAGGCGCAATCCGTAGAACCGGTAGTATTCGCCCGCGGGCATCAAAGGTTCGTGCAGCCTTTCCAACTGGACGCGGAGCATCATGATCACATCGGCATCCCGGATGGCGCGCCGGATATCGTATTCGAGCGCAACACCCGGCGCGATGTCGGCCATGCCTCGCGGCAGCAGCGGAGGAGGCCCGCACAGCACAATATTGGCGCCGAACTTTGAAAGCAGGTACACATTCGACCGCGCCACACGGCTGTGCGCGATGTCGCCGATGATGGCGATCTTCATGCCTTCGAGCGCGCCCCGGCGGTCGAGGATGGTGCGTGCGTCGAGCAGCGCCTGCGTGGGATGCTCGTGCGTCCCATCGCCCGCGTTGACGATGGGCGTAGTCAGGTGCCGCGCCAGAAAGTGCGGAGCGCCCGACGCCGCATGCCTCATCACGATCGCCTGCGGCCGCATGGCCACCAGCGTGTTCAGCGTGTCGACCAGCGACTCGCCTTTGGAGACGCTCGAGCCGGAGGCCGTGATGGATATCGTTTCGGCCCCGAGGCGCCGGGCCGCGATCTCGAAACTGGTTCGTGTGCGGGTCGAAGCCTCGTAGAAGAGGTTCACCACCATCTTTCCCTGGCATGTGGTGGTCCGTTGAAACGCCTGCCCCGGCTGCGGCTGAAATGCCCGGGCGCGGTCCAGAATCTTTTCGATTTCGGGCCGGCTCAGTTCCTCAATTCCCAGCAGTCCGCCTGTCATGGGGGACACTCCTTGCCCGCCGTCAGTTCACCCTTTCACACAGCAGGACTTTCTCAATGCCATCCACTTCCTGAAACTTGACTTCGATAATCTCCTCGGAAGTGGTCTGGACCTTGCGCCCGATGTAGCGCGCTTCGATCGGCAATTCCCGATGGCCGCGGTCGATGAGCACGAGCAACTGCACTCGCGCCGGACGGCCCAGTTCGAAAAGCGCATCGAGGGCGGCGCGAATCGTCCGCCCGGTGTACAGGACGTCGTCCATCAGGATGACGTCCATGCCGCCGACCGGGAAATCGATTTGCGTGCCGTTGACCACGGGCTTCACGTCAACAGTGGACAGGTCATCGCGGTAGAAGCTGATATCGAGGACGCCGGTCGGAATCTTGCGGTCTTCGAGAGTCTCAATCTTTTTGGCCAGACGCCGCGCCAGGGGAATACCTCGCCGCTTGATCCCAATGAACGCCAACTTGTCCAGATCCTTGGTCTTCTCCAGGACTTCATGCGCCAGCCGGACCAGCGTCCGGTCGATCTCCGAGGCGCTCATCAACTGAGCTTTTTCGCGGGTGGAACTCATGCGCGGGCACCAAACGCTTCAGGCTATCACAGAGGCTCCGCGCAGCGGCGTAAAGCTGTGTTGAAGCCGGGCATCACCAGCGCCGCATTCGTCCCCGAACCTGCCGGCTCAGCTTCTCGATCTCTTCCAGTTTTTTCAAATTCGCCATTGACAGGACGTACCGGTCGTTCTTTTCCATCTCTGCCCGGACTTCTTCCAGCAGCTTTTGCATCTGCTTTATGTCTTTCATGTTTTGCTCGAAGTCCGCTTTGACGATCTCGTCCGATTGCAGGCGTCCGTTGGGAAGCCGCGTCGATTCCTGTTCTCGAGGAGTTCGAGTGTCGGGAAGCTGGGCAGGCGCCAAACCGGCCGCCAGAGCCACAGCGAGCGTCACAGTGGCAGGAATTCGGAAGGTCATCAGTACCTCACTTGTTATCATGACCGTTTATGAACGCGGTGAGAGTCGGCGTGGTGGGTCTGGGCAATGTGGGGAGTGGAACCCTTGAAATTCTGGCCCGGAATAGCGCGCAGATTGAGCGGAAACTGGGCTGTCCGCTTGATGTGACCGCGGTCTCCAGCCGTTCGGCCGCATCCCGGACTCTGCCGGCCGGCCTTGCGCCCCCAATGGTGTCCGCCGACTGGCGCGATGTAGTCGCCAACCCTGACGTGGACATCGTGGCCGAGCTCATCGGCGGCACAACCACGGCGCGCGAAATCGTCGAAGCCGCCATCCGTAGCGGCAAATCAGTGGTGACCGCGAACAAGGAACTGGCCGCGATCGCCGGGCTGGACTTGTGGCGGCAGGCGCGGCAAGCGGGTGTGTCGCTGGCGATGGAGGCCAGCGTATGCGGAGGAATTCCCATCCATGCCGTGTTGCGCGAAGGCATCGCCGCCGACCGCATCCTGGCATTTTTCGGCATTCTGAACGGCACCAGCAACTATATCCTCACCGAGATTGAAAGGCGCGGCGCCAGTTTTGAAACGGTGTTGAAGGAAGCCCAGGAACTGGGCTACGCCGAGGCGGACCCAACGGCTGACGTCGATGGCTACGACGCCCGGTCCAAGCTGGCTCTGCTTGCCTCCCTGGCTTTCGGTGCTCACATTGAAGCCGCGGAAATCCATACCGAGGGGATCCGCAGAATCGGTCCGGAGGATTTTCAGTACGCCGCGCAATTGGGCTGCACCATCCGGCTGCTGTGCTCGGCCCGGCAGGACGAGGCCGGGTTCTCATTGTCGGTTCGTCCGGCCCTGATCCCCCGGAGCACGATTCTGGCGGGCGTGCTGGGCGCCTATAACGCGGTCTGGGTGCGCGGCGAGTTCGGCGCCGACACGTTCTATTACGGGCGCGGCGCCGGATCCTTGCCCACCGGTGTCGCGGTGGTCAGCGACCTGATGCGGGTGGCGCGTGCGCTGCGGGAGGGTCATGCGGGCAACATGCCGCCCTTCGGGCATGTGGAACTCGATCCCGCCCCGGCTGTCCCCGTCGCGCAGCAGAAACATGCCTGGTATCTTCGTTTCCGCGTGGACGACCGCCCGGGCATCATTGCCGCCCTCGCTTCGATCCTGGCGGAGTGCAATATCAGCGTCGATGCGATTCTCCAACTGCCGTCAGGCAACAAGAAGAACCTGCCCTTCGTCATTACCGTGGAGACGGCCCCGGGGGAAGCCGTTCAGGCCGCCATTGCCAGGATGGCCCCGCTGCCGTTTCTGGTCGAACCACCCCTCGCATTGCCCATGGAGTCTGGTCTATGAAAATACTTGCCGCATGGATTATCACGCTGCCGTTACTCAGCGCACAAGTGGCCGAGAAGGCCAACGGCCGCTATCGCACCGCCGAAGGCCGGAAAGGAATGATCGAGACGCTGGCCGATCCGCATCGCGCCAGCCAACTGAGGGCGCAGGAATTTGTCTCCGGCTTGCAGCTCAAGCCCGGGGACAGCGCCGCCGATGTCGGAAGCGGCGCCGGAGTACTGCTGCCGTTCCTGTCCAAAGCCGTTGGTCCCGGCGGCAAAGTGTTTGCGATGGACATCTTCCCCGACTTCCTGGAACAGGCCAAGAAGAAAGCGCAGGCTGACGGGTTGGGCAACGTGACCTTCATCCTGGGTACGGAGCACGACACAAACCTGCCGGCGGCTTCTTGCGACGTGGTTGTTACCGTGGATGCTTACCATCACTTTGACTACCCGGCCGATACGCTCGCCTCGATCCGCCGCGCGCTGCGCCCTGGCGGGCGCCTTGTGATCCTCGATTACTACAGGCGGGAGAACGCGATGGGCAACGGTGGATTGGCGCTCGAACATATACGCATTGACCGGGACGACGTGAAGAAAGAAGTCGAGTCGAACGGATTCCAGCTTGTTTCGAGCAAGGACCACGTTCCGGACAGCCAGTATATCCTCACGTTCCGTGTCCGCTAAATTTAGTAGGTGACTTGCGGGGGCTACCTAAGTCCCTTAACAAACGGTCGCAGTTCACGCAGTACGTCTGTTTCATTTGACCGAAATATGAAATGGGCGCCCCGCAGCCTTACCACTCGCGCGGTGGGCACGCCAGCCTCAAACGCCTTCGCTTGTTTGTCTTTTAGGGCATCAAGCTTCGTGTAGTAGGCCTTGGCCGCCTCGCGTACAGCGGGATCTGGGCTGTTGTTGATCCAACTCTCGCGAACGTTGGGGATCGCAAAGATGACAAGCGCGGGCACCGGGATATCCGCATACCTTTTCGTCCCCATCATGATCGCCATAAGCGTCTTCAAGCCCGGGGAATCGCGGACCCTCCGAGGTCGTCCGCCGGAGGCCGAATCCCACGTCTGGCGGAACTCCGCCTCTGGCATTCGGAATCCATAAACTTGTGCATCCCACTGCTGTAGCGCGCTAAAGCTGGCCAGATCGAAGGCACTTGGATTGGGAGGCTGAGGTCCTGCGATCTGAAAGTCCTTCATCGCCGGTCCCTTGCCATTGTCGAAGGCGTATGGATATCCGGCCTCGAGGTAGACCAGCCCCGCAACCCGGTCCGGGTGCAGGGTTCCTACCGAACTCAATTCCGCACCTGCGATAGAGTGACCCACCAACACAGGTCTGTTGAGTTTGAGCGCGTCAATGACGGCCAGCACGTCGTCACGCAGGCGGTCAACGCCGTTCTCCGAGGGTGAAAAGCCCGACGCGCCGAACCCGCGCCGCGTAATGCCATAAACATGGAAGCTGTTCGTGAGCTTCGTTGCGAACTCGTCGTATACGTGCGCTGTTTGCCCGCCCCCGGCCAGGAGGACGACAGACCTGCCGGAACCGCCCCAATCGAGCACTTCCAGCCGAACGTCTTTCTCTACGGTTACAAACCGTACGGTGTGGGGGGATGGGTCCCGCCAACCGCCGGTGGACTGCTGTGAATACACTGGCGCCAGCAGTGCAACAAGCAGCATGAGGCGCCCCAACTGATCGCAGCTCCCCATAGGATTCCTCGCTTCCTGAGAGATTACGTTCTACGGTGCGCCCATGTTCAGGTTATTTGCCCGAAGGACAACAGCCTTAACCGCGGGCGATATCGACCAAGTCGCTGAACAAGCCGTAGGCGGTCTGCTTCAGGCCAGGCTGCAGCGTGAACACCCCGATTTCACCCATCAGGTCGGTATCCAGAATCAGAAGGTTGGACGTGCCATACATGGCCGCCAGAAGGTCATCGGCTGGCAGGACTTCGGCCCGCACCCGCAGCTTGACTCCGGCGGGCGTCCGCCTGGCCCGGCTGACCAGGACAACCGTCTTGCCGCTGGCTTTGAGTAGGGCCAGCCGCTCGGGGGTCAGTCTCCCGATTCCGCGCCGGTCCACCGCGTGAGGCGTCAAGCGGGCATCCATCAGCACGTTGGCCAGCGCCGCCGCTTTGGCGGCTGAGTCCCAACCCTCGGTGTCGAAGGATGCGTCGGCTTCCGCCACGCCCAACGCCCGGGCGTCCTCGACCCCTTCTTCAAACGACCTGCCCTTGAGCATCGACTGGACCACAACCTTGCTGGTGGAATTCAGAGCCCCGGCAAAGCCCTTGATCTCCACGCCTGGCAGGTTATTGCGAACCAGGTTGAAAACCGGTGTTCCGTCCATCACCGCCGCCTCATGCCGGAACATCACTCCGGCGCGCGCCGCTTCGTCTCGAAGTTCGGCGTAGGCAAAGGCTACCGGCCCTTTGTTGGACGTGATGACATGCTGACCGCGCGCGAATGCGGCGCGAATATGCGAAATCGCCGGTTCGCCCGATTCGGGATTGAGCGTGGTCAACTCGAGCGCGACTTCGGCTCGCGTCCGATCCAGGAACTCCTCCACGCTGGCCACCGGCGGACCGAATACCGGATCAGCCGCCAGGCCCTTTGGATCGATCGCCGTGCCATGCCGGAGCGTGTGCGCGCCCACGATCCGGAATGGATAGGACGCGCGCTTCTTTTCCAGCAAACGCGCAAAAGCGCGCGCGACCTTCCCGTAACCGATCAGCGCCAGTTTCAAAACTGCAACTTCTCTATGAGGGAACTGAGCTCGGATTCGAGCGCGGTTTTCTTCTTCCGCTCGGCCGCGATCCGGTCACGCAGCACCGCCAGCGAGGCATCCTGTTTGGCCAGTTCATTGGCGTAACGCTGCACCTGCTCCTGCTGGCCGCTGACGCGATTCAGGCTGTTGATGTTCTGGCGAATTCTCTCCTGATCGCGCGATGTCTCGTTGATCTCGGCTGTCGCCTGGGCGATGACTTGATCGGACTCCGCGATGGCGCGCTTCTTTTCGATGACGTCCTCGAGTTGCTTTCGCGCCGCCGCGCCGAGGCTCTTGCTCCGCACATACGCGAACAGATGATCCGTGGTGATGCTGCTGATGGCCTCGGACTCCTCCAGGACCTGCTCTTCGGTCACGGTCAGCTTCGCGCTTCCCTGGGCGGGGACCCGCACGTTGAAGCGATAGTGTTTGGCCGTCGTCTCGCCGGCCGCCGGTTTAAGCAGCTTGAACTCGGCGCGCACCGGGTGTTCCACGATGACCGTCTTCTCACGCGGATCCACATTGGTGAGGGAGTAGGTCGTGGTGGCTTCCACGGCGGTGCGGGTGGTCAGTGTCCCCCGGTTGGCGCGAACTTCCCGGACGACTTGCGCGCCCGTGTCGAAGTTGGTGGTCACGCGCGTTCCGAGGTCCACCGCGTAACTGATCAGCCGCTTGTCGCCGGACTTCAGTGTCTCCATCAAAGCCTCGCCCGCGTATGCCCCGCTCTGATAGACCGTGATCGGGCCGCCATCCAGTGTCTTTCCGGTATTGTTGTTCACCTCGACGGCGCTGCGGGGATTCGGCTGGCTCCGGTCGGAGTAGATCAGCAGCTTGCGGGCGGCCACCTTCTGTTGCAGGAAGGGGATCATGGCGGACTCGCCCTTCTTGGCCGTAACCGCGGCCGGAAACTTGTATTCAAACAGTTCTCCGGCTTCACGGCCTTCCGCCGCGGTCCCGACCGTAGAGAGGATCATCTCGGAGGACGGCTCGGGAGCGGCGGGTGCGGGCGCCAGCCCCGCGCCGGACCCGCCGCCACGTCCCATCCCAATCCCTGGCCCAGCCTGCATCCGCCGGGGCAAGGATTTCGCCATCTCGGCCCTGTCCACCGCCGCGCCTTCGTGAACCGTTGGGGCGGCGGCTTGCAATTCAGGCAAATCGGCGGTGACGCGCTCGACATATCGAGGCTCGTAGAGCTTGCTGACAAAGGAGACCGGCTTGCCCGATACAACGGTCAAATCCACATTGATCCAGTCTTCTCCGCTGGTGTTGTCCACGATGGCCCAGCCCTCCAGCGACGGTTCGCCCGAATCGGGAAGCACCATGCGGTAGGAGGACTTCCAGACCGGCGCGGGCGCGAGATAACGCGCCGTGATCCGGCGCGCTTGCCCGGCGGCGCCTTCCACGTAAACCGCCTTCTTGTCGCGCGAACGCGACTGGGCAAGCACGCCGAGCGCTTCAATCAACTGCGTCTGCAGGCGCGGATCGCTCAGTCTGACGCTCGAAGCCATGCTCAAGTCGAGGACCTGCATCTCGCCGGAGGCCAGCAGGACCACCAGTTCCTGCTTCTGGCCTTGATTCGGCAGCGGCGCCAGCCGCCCGGTGACCACCGTCCCCGTCACCGTGTTGCCGCCGCTCCGGACCTCTACCCCTGAGCCGCGCCACTGGTCGAGCAGAAGGACCAGCGCCTGCTGCGGCTGCAATTGCACCGGCAGATCGTTCAGCCTGCGCTGGACAGGCTCGCTCAAGTCGTAACGCAGCCGGGTCACCGCGCCGCTGCGGTCCTCAATCAGCAGCGACTTCAGGACGTCGTCCATCTCCGACGCCTTAAACTCCAACCTGGCCGTATCACCGGCCTTCACTTCGCTGGACCGCTCGAAATAGGCGACTCCGTTCTTGTAAATGACGACTCTTGTGATAGGCAGGTCGGCGGCGGCGAGGGCGCCGGCCACGGCAACCAAGGCAAACAAGGCTCTCATAGGGACTCCTCGAGACGCTCGGCGAAGTTCTCGCCTGAATCCTGCCACAAGGCGCGCCGCTCAACCGGCAAAACCCGCCCTAGATCCTCAGCCAGCCGGAGCAGGCTGCGAATGTTGGACTGGACAGGACGCAAGCTCGGTGGGTTGGACGCCTGTGGCAGGTACAGAGTTTCGGCGCCGGCATCAATCCATATCTGTTCGCCGTTATCGGACTCAAAGCCGGGTCCGCGGACCGCCAGCGTTACGGCCGACGGCCGGAGGCCCCACTCGGGACCTCCGCTCCAGAGTTCCCAGAAACAATCCACTTCGAACGCAACGTCGGGATTGGAGAATGCCTTGGCGTCGTCCACCAGGGCGGCCGGATCGGCTTCGTCGTACAGGCGCTCCATGAGCGGCGGTTCACCCGGCGATACAGCCAGCACCCGCAGAGCCGCACCGGCCTGAAGACGCGAGAACGGAAAGACGCTCAGTACCCGTTCAAGGTAATGCGGCAGTGCCAGCGCGGATGGGTTGCGGATCCACAGCGACAAGTGGACATGATCAGCCACCGCCCCATCCCTCGACAATCGGCTCGCGATTGGTGAGTTCGTAGACCGCGACAGCCAGGGGCGGAAGCGTCAGGTTTATGGAGTGGGTGCGCCCGTGGGTTGGGACCGGTTCGGCCAGGAGGTCCCCCGCATTGACCACTCCGCTGCCGCCGAATTGATCCCAATCGGTGTTCAGAACCTCAACATACACTCCGCCGGTGGGAACGCCGACGCGGTACTGATGACGCACAATGGGCGTGAAGTTGCAAACGTAGATAAGAAACCTGGTTGGGTCCTTACCTCTGCGCAGGAACGAGATGACGGACGAATCGACGTCATGAATATCGATCCACTCGAACCCGGCGTGCTTAAAGTCCACCTCGTATAGCGCCGGATGCGCGCGATACAGCCGGTTCAGTTCGGCCACCAGTTGCTGCAGTTGGCGATGGTAGTCATACTGGAGCAACTCCCAGCGGATGCTGCCCTTGAAGTTCCACTCTTCGTACTGCCCGATCTCGCAGCCCATAAAGAGCAACTTCTTGCCGGGATGGCCCCACATATAGGCGAGGAACGCGCGCGCGTTGGCAAACCGCTGCCACTCGTCGCCCGGCATCTTGCCGATGAGGGCGCTCTTGCCGTGCACCACTTCGTCGTGCGAAATGGGAAGCAAATAGTTTTCGTTGAATGCGTACCACAGGCTGAACGTGATGTGGTTGTGATTGAATTTGCGGTAAATGGGATCGCTCTTGAAGTAAGCGAACATGTCGTGCATCCATCCCATGTTCCACTTCATCGTGAACCCCAGGCCGTTGGCGTAGACGGGGTGCGAAACACCTGGAAAATCGGTGGATTCCTCGGCCAGAGTCATCGCTCCCGGAACGGTGTGCGCCTGTTCGTTGACCTTCCTCAGAAATTCGATGGCTTCCAGGTTCTCGCGGCCGCCGTACTTGTTCGGCACCCACTCTCCCGCCTTGCGGGCGTAATCAAGATACAGCATCGAAGCCACGGCATCGACCCGCAACCCGTCTATGTGATACTTCTTCAGCCAGAACATCGCGTTGGAGATCAGAAACGTCTTGACCTCGTTCCGGCCGTAGTTAAAGATCAGCGTCCCCCATTCGGTGTGCGCGCCTTTTCTCGGATCCTCGTGCTCGTACAACGCCGATCCGTCGAACCACGCCAGTCCATGCGCATCGCGGGGATAGTGGGCGGGCACCCAGTCGACGATCACGCCAATGCCGTTCTGGTGGCAATGATCGACGAAATACATGAAGTCCTGCGGCGTGCCGAACCGGGCCGTCGGAGCATAAAACCCCACCACCTGATAGCCCCAGGAACCCGCGTAGGGGTGCTCCATGACCGGCATCAGCTCGATGTGAGTGAAGCCCATCATCTTCACGTAAGCGACAAGCTTGGACGCCAGTTCGCGGTAGGTGAGCGGCCGTTGGTCCGGTCCTCTCATCCACGATGCCAGGTGCACTTCGTACACGGAGATGGGTTCTTCCAGCCAGTTCCGCTTTCCGCGCTGGTCCATCCAGGCGTTGTCGCCCCACTCGTACCCGTCGATGCTCCAGACCAGCGAGGCTTGCTTGGGCGGGACTTCGGCGGCAAAGCCGTATGGGTCGGACTTCAGTTGGCGGCCGCCCATCGACCGCGATTTGACAAAGTACTTGTAAGCGCAGCCCTGCGCCACGCCGGGAATGAAGATCTCCCACACGCCCCCTTCGCGTTTTCGCATCGGGTGGCGGCGCACGTCCCAGTCGTTAAAATCGCCCGCCAGACAGACCAGTTCGGCTTCCGGCGCCCACACCGCAAAACGCACTCCGCGCACACCTTCGCATTCGACAAAGTGCGCTCCCAGGGTGTTGAATGACTCGTAATGAGTTCCTTCGGCGTGCAGGTGGAGGTCGAACCCGGTCAGGAGCGGAGGAAACCGGTAAGGATCCTCCATCGGGACCGTCCCCCCATGCTTTAGGTGGAGGAGTAGATTATATGCGGGGACGAAATGCGGCAACGTAGCCCGAAAGAAACCATCCACGTGGAGGCGCTCGGCACGGAAGCAGCCCGCTTCACAGGCGACCTCGACCGACTCCGCCTGCGGCAGGAACACGCGAACCTCCCAGGTGTCCGCCGCCGCGTCCTGGTGCAGTCCCAGAATGCTGAAGGGATCGTTATGATACCCGCCGACAATGGCCTCGATCTCACCTGGCTTCATAGCCCGCTATTATGGCAGGAATGATCGAGTACCTTCAGGCTTTGCCGAAGGCGGAATTGCACCTGCACCTGGAAGGTTCGGTCACGCCGGAGACGCTCCAGGAACTGGCGCCGTCCCTCGACCGCGAGGAGATCCTTGCCCACTACCGGTACGCGGACTTCGCCGGATTTCTGAAGAGCTATGGTTGGGTCACGTCGTTTCTGACCGAGCCATGCCACTACGGGATCGTCACGCAGCGGCTGCTGGAACACCTCGCCGCCCAGAACGTGCGCTCCGCGGAACTGAACATCTCCGTCGGCGTGATGTTGTGGCGGCAGCAGGATCCCGCCGCCATGTTTGACGCCATCGCGGCGGCGGCGTCCGCGCGGAAGGACATGGCCGTACGCTTCATCTTCGACGCGGTGCGCCAGTTCGGCGTCGAGGCCGCCCAACGGGTCGCCGAACTCGCCGGCGCCTGCGCGGGCCGTTCCGTGGTCGGCTTCGGAATCGGCGGCGATGAGGCGCGAGGACCCGCTGAGTGGTTCCGGGATGTGTTTGTTTACGCCGACAAGAAGGGGCTGAAACTTGTGCCCCACGCGGGTGAATCAGCCGGACCGGAAAGCATCTGGCAGTCGATCGAACTGGGTGCGGCTCGAATCGGCCACGGCATTCGCGCGATCGAGGACCCCCTGTTGGTGAGTTACCTTCGGGACCACGATATCCCCCTGGAGATTTGTATCTCCAGCAACTTGTGCACACAAGTCGTCCGGAGCATGCGTGAGCATCCGGTGCGGCGGCTTTACGACGCCGGCGTGCCGATCACACTCAACACCGACGATCCGGCGATGTTTCACACGACGCTGGTCCACGAATTCGAACTCGCCTCCAGGGAGTTCGGCTTCGGGCGGAGCCACTTGGAAGAGATCGCCAGCAACGGCTTCCGCTATGCGTTTACCGCCGCGGCTGCTGACCGGCAAACTCCTTGATCAACGCCTCCAGTTGCTCCACGCGTTGCGTCAGATCGGAAATCGCTTGTCCCTCGGGGTCCGGCAACTCTCCGTGCGCCAGAGGCTCCTGCGGTTCCATGCGCGCGCGCACCACGCGCCCCGGAATTCCCACCACAGTCGAGTGGTCCGGCACCGGCTTGAGAACCACCGACCCGGCCCCCACCCGCACGTCGCTTCCGATGCGAATGTTGCCCAGGATCTTGGCGCCAGTGCCAACGATGACGTGGTTGCCCAATGTGGGATGCCGTTTCCCTTTTTCTTTGCCGGTCCCGCCCAGGGTGACGCCTTGATAGAGCAAGCAGTCATCGCCAATTTCGGTCGTCTCGCCGATGACGACGCCCATGCCGTGATCGATGAAAAAGCGCCGGCCGATTGTCGCGCCGGGGTGAATCTCGATGCCGGTGAGCCAGCGGGAAATCTGGCTTAGCACTCTTGGAATAAGAGGCACACGCCAGCGGTACAACCGGTGCGCGAAACGGTGCAGCAGGACCGCGTGGAAGCCCGGGTAGCACAACAGGATTTCCAGAACGCTGCGCGCCGCCGGATCTTCCCGGAAGATCGTATCGACCTGTTCGCGAATCGTGTGCAGCATGGGCACTTTTCATTATGATGCGCGGAGCGGTGCGCAGGGTCTGCGCGGGCGGCCCCTGTTACACTGGAAGTCTCACCTCAGGGCACGGCCCGCCGCGTTGCCGCGCCGGAAGGAAGTTAATACATCTATGCCGCTTCTTGAACGTGAATCCCACGACTCGTCTTTGTACCGCCTGCGCCATTCCCTGTCACACGTGATGGCGCAGGCGGTCATGAAGTTGCGGCCCGGGACGCAGTTGGGCTTTGGTCCGCCCGTTCGCGATGGTTTCTATTACGACTTCGTGTTGCCCGAACCCATCACAGACGCGGACCTGCCCGCCATCGAGGCCGAGATGCGCCGCATCATTGGTGAAGGACAGCCATTTGTGCGCGAGGATCTTCCCGCCGGTGAAGGGATCCGCCGCGCCTCATCGACAGGACAAACTTTCAAAGCCGAATACAGCCAGGACTTGGTTGAAAAACAGGGCCACCAGAGCCTGTCGTTCTACTCCAACGGGACTTTCTCCGACCTGTGTGAAGGTCCGCACGTCGCCAACACGAAGGACCTGCCAGCCAAGGCTTTCAAGCTCCACAGCATCTCCGGCGCCTATTGGCGGGGCGACGAGCACAACCCGATGATGACGCGGATTTACGGCTACGCGTTTGAAACTCCGGCCGAACTCGAGGCGCACCTCAAAGCGGTCGAACTGGCCAAGGACCGCGACCACCGGAAGCTCGGAGCGCAGCTTGGCATCTACGTCATCCGCGAAGAGGTCGGCAAAGGGCTGCCGTTATGGCTGCCGAACGGCGCAGCCATCCGGGGTGAACTGGAAAAACTGGCTCACGAGATGGAGTTCAAAGCCGGCTACGTGCGCGTCGCCACGCCGCATATCACCAAGGGCGGCCTGTTTGAGACTTCCGGCCACATCCCGCTCTATCTCGACGGAATGTTTCCGCCCATGAAACTAGTCGAGGACAAGCAGGAGGGCGAGGAGCCTACGGCTTATTACCTCAAGCCGATGAACTGCCCGCACCACCACATGATCTTCGATTCCCAGCCGCGCTCGTACCGCGACCTGCCGCTGCGCCTGGCCGAATACGGAACGGTTTACCGGTACGAGCGCGCGGGGCAACTGCAAGGCTTGACGAGAGTCCGGGGCATGGCGATGAACGACGCCCACATCTACGTGTCCGCCGAGCAGCTCAAGGACGAGTTCAAGTCCGTGATGGAACTGCACAAGCGGTATTACGACCTGTTCGGGTTCAAGGACTATTATCTGCGGCTCAGTCTCTGGGACCCGGACGATCCCAAGAAGGCTTCCAAGTACGTCGACGACCCGGAAAACTGGGCCCACACGGAAAAGATCGTGCAGGAAGCCTTGGAAGAAATGGGGCTTTACTACACGCTTCAGAAGGGCGAAGCCGCCTTTTACGGTCCCAAGGTCGACTTCCAGTTTGAGTCCGTGATCGGACGCGAATTTACGTGCTCGACCAACCAGCTCGACTTTGCTGTTCCGCCCCGGTTCAAGCTGCACTACACGGACCGCGACGGAACGTTGAAAACCCCATACTGCATTCACCGCGCGCCCCTCGGTACGCACGAGCGGTTCATTGCCTTCCTGCTGGAGCACTACGGCGGAGCGTTTCCGGCGTGGCTGGCGCCGGTTCAGGTCCGCGTCATTCCCATCAGCGATAAGTTTCTAGACTATGCGCGTAAGGTTCGAGACCTGCTACGCGACACTTTGATCCGCGCCGAAGTGGATGAGAGCGCTGAGTCTACGAACAAGAAGATTCGGGCGGGCGCGACGGCCAAGATTCCGATCCTGCTGGTTGCCGGCGCGCGGGAACAGGAACAAGGCACCGTCACCGTACGCCGCTACGGCATCGAACAACAGCGTTCCATGGACCTGGCGGCATTTCATGAGATGGTGTCCGCCGAAATTCGCAACCGGCGCCACGTAACGGCCTGGTAGCCTCTCAGCAACGAAAAAAGACCTGGAACGCGGTTCCTTTTGGCTTCGTCTCCCACCATACTGATACGGAGGAGGTCCGCCTTGCCCCGGCGAGGCAGACTGGCAGTATGCCTGCGCCCAAGGATGAGCCGCCGGCGAATCCGGCAAGACAGCCGGCCGACACCGTGCGGGCCAACCGGCCCGCGGCCGCCGAGGCTCTGCTCTCGCAGAATCCAACGGCCACGACGCCGCTAGGCGACCAAACCACGCAGTCGGCTGACCCCCTGGCCGAGACGACTTTTCAGCCTGGCGACCTGATCCTGGGGCGGTTTCTGATCCAGAGTTTCATCAGCCGCGGCGGCATGGGCGAGGTCTACGCGGCGCTGGATCAGGAACTCCACGAGTCAGTCGCTCTCAAGACCGTCCGCGCCGATGTTGCGGCGCGCTGGCAGGCCGTCGAAAGTTTCGCCCGGGAGGTGCGGCAGGCGCGCAAGATCCGGCACCCCAACTTCTGCCGCGTTTACGAGTTCTTTGCCATCGAGGACCACGGACGGCCCATCCGGTTTCTCACCATGGAATTGCTGGACGGCCAGACGCTGCAACAGATGCTGCGGGAGCGCGTCCGGCTGACGCCGGAAGAGGCGCTGCCGCTCTTGGAACAGATGGCTGCCGGGCTGGACGCTGTTCATAGGGAAGGTCTGGCGCACTGCGATTTCAAGCCTGGCAACATCTTCCTCGTGCCCGAACGCGGCGGTGTTTCCCGCGTTGTGGTTATGGACCTCGGACTCGCCGGCAGGGTGGACCCGGTCGCTACGGTCAGTGTCCCGCCGGGCGACCGTCCCACCGGCGGCGGCACCTTGCCGTATATGGCGCCAGAGCAGTGGGCCCTGCGGAAGGTGACGAAAGCCGCCGACATCTACGCTCTCGGCCTGGTCGCCTACGAGATGGTGACGGGCAGGCGTCCGTGGCCCGACAAAGAGGCTTCGAAACGAATATCCGAGGATCCACCCGAACCGAAGTCTCTCGTTCCGCACTTACCCTCACGCTGGAACCGCGCGATCATGCGCTGCCTGGCGCGCGATCCGGCTGAGCGTCCGCCGTCCGCGCCCGACGCGGTGCACGCCCTTCGGCCGCGCCCGCGCCCCTGGAAAGAGGGGTTGGGAATCGCACTGGCTATTTCGGTGCTCGGGTTCTTTTTGCCGCCGGGCAAACCGCTGTGGACGTCTCTCATGCGCGCCCTCCGCAATCCCTACGTGGCATCCAATCCGCAGTTTCCAGCGCTGTCTCCCGACGGCGGGCGGCTGGCTTTTGCTTCCCGGCAATCCGGCAACTGGGACATTTACGTCCAAGACCTGGCTACCGGCTCAGTCCAGAACCTGACGGCTGCCAACGCCCTGGATGATGCCGAGCCGGCGTTTTCCCCGGACGGAAAACGCCTGGCGTTCTATTCCAGACGTTCCTGGCCTGGCGGCTCCAGCACGGTGGTATCGGGTATCTTTCTCCTCGACTTCAAGACACGCGCGCTCGAACTGCTGGCCGCTGACGGGCATCACCCCGACTGGTCGCCGGACGGGAAAGAGATCACGTTCGTCGATGAGGGGGTCGAATCGGCTGACGAGAGGAACATGACCCGCAGCCGGCTCTCCGCCGTTCGTGTCAGCGGCCGCGCTATCCGGCGGATTTACGATGGCGACGCGGTTCAGGCCACGTGGTCTCCCGATGGCCGGTACATCGCATTCATGGGTCTGACCGGTGGGAACCGTGACATCTACACGATTCCCGCCGGCGGCGGCAAGCCCCGCCTGGTTACGGGGGATGTATCGAACGACTGGAGTCCCGCATGGTCTCCCGATGGACGGTATCTCTATTTCTGTAGCGACCGTGTCCGGACCATGGGCCTGTGGCGTGTGTTGATGGAGGACCTTACCGCGAGTCCGCTGGCTCAGCCCGAACAGGTCAACATGCCCGGCGATTACATTGGTCCGATTGGCATTTCGCGGTCCGGAAAGATCGCGGTGGTCATCGACGAGTCACAAACCAACTTCTATCGCATCCCGTTTCAGCCGGAGAGCGGACAGGCGGGGGAAGCTCAGGTTCTTCCGGTTCGCTCGAATTGGCTTCTGGCGGCAGAGCAGACCCTGGCGCCTCCGGCCGACCGGTTCGCTTTCGTGACCCTGCGCTTGCAGCGTGACCTGTTTGTCGCTGGCTTCGAGAGCAACGAACCCGTCCGCCTGACGAATGATAAGGCGCAGGACCGAAGTCCGAGCTGGTCGCCGGACGGCGCCTGGATTGCCTTTCAATCCAACCGGGGTGGGCCGTACCAGGTCTTCGCGATGCACCCGGATGGCAGCCTCATCACGCAGGTCACCTCCGCCAGCCAGGACGCCGTGAACCCAATCTGGAGCCCGGACAGCACTCACATCGTTTACACGTTGAACCAGGTTGCCCTGTGCCGCACACCCTTCCACCCGGGGCAGACGTCCACCGAGGTGGAGACTTTGGTGGACTTCGGAGGCCCGGGTCATGAGTTCATGATTGCGAAAACGTGGTCGATGGACGGCAACAAGATCGCGGGAGTGCGCCTCAGCCGGGATGGCAAGACGGCCGGAATCTCCACGTTCGATCTCAAGACCCGGGAACTGCGTCACATTACCCCTGTGCCGTTCTTGAGCCCAGTGTTCCTGCCTGGTGGCCGGCGCCTCGTCTGCAGCCGGGCCGAGAAACTCTGGCTGCTGGACCTGAGCACCGGCGCCTCCACCCAGATTCCGACGCCGGAAGGCGTTGCGGTTCAAAAGAATGTGAGCGTCTCGCCCGACGGCCGTTGGATTCTTTTCAATCAACTTGATCGCAAGACGTCAGTCCGGGTGGTGGACCTGGCGGATCTTACGTCCCGTTTGTCACGTTGATTACGCTTAGTCTTATGGGCGTGGGCGCACTGGGCTCGCTCCCAATGAGGAGGTCGGCTATGATCGTCAGACCGGTCACTCTGCTGCTTCTGGCGGCAGCTATGGGCGTCCAATTGTTTGCCACGTGGGGATCACCACCCTGCGAGGACGCCATTACCTATCAGACTTACTTGCGCAAAGGCAAGGATGTCCGGAAGTACGAACTGATTACGTCGGGTCCAAACGCCGACAAGTACAAACCCATCTTCTTTGTCGAAGTCACGACGGAGGGGCCTTGTAAGGGCAAGTATGCCAACCCTTGCGGCCAGGTGGCTGACAGCTCCGGAAAGAAGAATCCTGTCTCACCCGAAGTTTGCAAGGAGTTAAAGGCGCTCGCGCAACTTCGCCGCTTCACTCCGACGGCCGCGGTCTTCGCCGCCGACCTTCCGAAGGTGCCCGATCCCGAGAAATGGGTGATCATCACCGAGGGCCCCGACGCCTACAAGGGCGCGTACAAGCCCAGGTATTACGTTCGTCTCGACCCGGACCGGCTGAAGAGGGCCGATATGCCGCGACAGGGACAGCAAAGCGCCGTGGGGCCCGCGAGTGTACAACTTGGCTTCTATGGTCCGCCGAACGGCCACGACAACCCGGACACGGTGCCTGTGGATCCGTGGCTGGCGCACTGGCTCTCCAAGCTGATTAAGAAATCCAAGTGATCCTGTTGCTTGCCGCGGCCGCCTGCTTTCCCTGCGTCCAGCCGATGGCTCCGGCGACGTCGCTCGATCCAGCGGATCCGGCGGCCGTCTTCCGGCATGTCTTTTCTCAACTGCCGCAAGAAACCATCATTTACCCGTCCGAGAATCACTATTACTTTGTGTTCAAAGGCGGACGGGAGGAGATCCATGGGAATCTGTGGCTCGACGTGGGCGCGCGCGACCGTGGGCAACTGACGATCTCCTACGCCACTTACCGCGGGGGAGGACGCTATCAAGCCTACGGACGGACTTTCGGTCCGCGGGATCTAACGCTGACCAGGCTGCAACCGCTACTCTACCGCGCCACATACGGGTCGCGGACCGTGCGATTCCGGTTGCACAAACTGGTTGCGAGGCCTCCCGCGAGCATGAAACTCCGGCCCGGCGAAGTCTATGTCGGTCCTTCTTTTGATGATTCGGGGCTACAGTTCGCGCTCGTCTACTTCAAACGCTACCGCCATTTCCATTGGGTGCTGGACCAGGACAGGCCCGTCCCGGACACCCTAGTCCCGCATGGCGCCTACCTGCTGGTTGGCCGGACGTCAAAGTTCGTGTTCTATCGCGATGCGTCCCAAAATCGTTTGATCCTCGCCGGCGTCTCGGCGAAAGAGGCCATCGGCAACAGCCCGTTTGATGGCCCGTTCGACCAACTTCCCGATAACCTGATCGAAGCCGGTGAGGTAGATCTTCTCACGCCGCTATCGGCCTACATGGACGATCCCAAGTCCATCGACCGCTTCGGCCGCTCTGTGAATTCACCGGCCATACGCACCTCCATCCAGCCGTACATGACGTACGAGAAACTGCGCGACCTGGACTGGGTGGCGGACTGCGAGAAGTCCCGCCAGCCATCGTCGGACGAGTTCTACGCCTGCCTGGCGAACGCTGAGGAGCGCTGAGGAATAGGCGTCCCACGGCCCTGTGATAAGATCCCACTTCTTATCCACACATGCAGCCCTGGACGCAGAACTACGATCCGCTCGGCAATACGGCCCTCTCGACGGTGGTCGCGGCGTTGCCCGTCGCTTCGCTGTTTCTCCTGCTCGCGGTGTTCAAGGTGAAGGCACACTGGTCGGCCGTCATAGCGTTTCTGCTGGCCGCGTTGCTGGCGTTGACCGTCTTCGGGATGCCGGGGCGAATGATTCTGGCCGCCACCGGAACAGGTCTCGTTTACGCGATTGTCTACATCGCCTGGATTCTGCTTGCGGCCGTGTTCATTTATGACCTGACCGTGGAAAGCGGGCACTTTGAAGTCATCAAGGGGTCGATCGGCGGACTGACCGACGACCGCCGCATGCAGGTGTTGCTAATTGCATTTGCGTTCGGCGCAGTTCTTGAGGGGTCCGGCGGCGGAGGCGCCCCGGTGGCCGTTACCGGGGCCATGCTGATTGGCTTGGGGTACCGCCCGTTTGAAGCCGCCATCATCTGCCTGATCGCCAACACGGCGCCCGTGGCGTATGGGGGCATGGGAAATCCCATTCGAACGCTCGTCGCCGTGACCGGACTTGCCGAAGCAGACGTCAGCGCCATGGTTGGCAGGCTCCTGCCTCCGATCGCCGCCATTATTCCTTTCTGGCTCGTCAAGCGCATGGCCAGTTGGAAGGAGACGTTTGCCGTGTGGCCGGGTCTGCTTGTCGCCGGACTCTCCTTTGCCGGGATGCAGTTCTTCTGGGCAAACTTCATGGATGCCGCGCTGGTCGATATCGTCGGGGGAATGGGCACGCTGTTCGCCGTGGCGGTCTTTCTCAAAGTCTGGCAGCCCAATCCCACATGGCGCTTTCCGGAAGAGCGAGGTCTGGCCGTCGCCGCCCGCCACAACTACAGCAAGGCTCAGATTCTTCACGCCTGGTCTCCCTTCCTGCTTCTGGCGGTCTTTGTCGTGCTTTGGGGCTTCCCGGCGGTGAAGAGTTTCTTGGCCACCACCAGCCTGAAGTTCCCGGCGCCGGGACTGCACAATCTTGTACAGCGAACGCCTCCGGTTGTCGCGCAAGCCATGACGGAACCGGCCATCGTTGACTTTGCCTGGCTGGCCAGTGTCGGCACGGGGACCTTCATTGCCGGGTTGATTGCGGGTCCGGTGCTCGGCCTCTCGTTCGGACGCACCCTGCGCGTCTTTGGAAGAACGTTCTTCCGGTTGCGGTTCAGCCTGCTTGCGATCATGGCGATGATCTGCCTCGGCTACCTGACGCGATATTGCGGGATGGACGCCGTCCTCGGGCTTGCCATGACCAATACCGGAGCGCTGTATACCATCTTCGGCACGCTGATCGGGTGGCTCGGCGTCGCGCTGACCGGCACCGACGCCGGATCGAACGCGCTGTTCGGGAGCCTGCAAGTGATAACCGCAAGCAAACTCGGCCTGAGCCCGGTCCTGATGGCGGCCGCGAATACGGCCGGCGGCGTGATGGGTAAAATGATCGGCGCGCAATCGATCATCGTCGCCTGTGTCGCAACGGGACTGGAAGGCAGAGAGGGCGACATGTTTCGCGCAGTGGCCAAGCACAGTGTGATTCTGGCCTTGCTGGTGGGCCTGGTGGTGAGTTTCTTTGCCTACGTGGCGCCCCACCTGGTTCCGCATGGCCACAGGTTCTGGTAGAGCCCCAGTTAATTAAGTCTTTGCTTGAGCGTGTTCCCCTGATGCGGCGGTATCACGCCTTCGTGTTGTAGCCGTCCCACCACGATGCCCGGTCCGACGCCGACGACGTTGGAGAACTCCTGGATGGACTCATTCGTGAATTCTCAAGCGCGCAGAAATGCTCCAAGCGATGCCGGCGGAATGAGCGCATCGGCTGAGAATTGATTTGCCTCGGCCTCGATCTGTTGCATTTCGGGATCGACCACCCGATCGGACAGATCGTCTTCGGCGTTGTCCACGACGAAGGGCCGCTTTCCTCGGTGCAGCAGCAGGTGACCGAGTTCATGAAAGAACGTGAACCAGAACTGATCATCCGTCTTGTACCGGAGTGTCAGCCCGATCAGGGCGCGCTTCCCGGTCAGCCATCGAGCGCACCCGCTGATCGTGGCGCTGCGCGGCGCCGGGACGACGACGACCGCCACGCCGGCTTTGGCGCACGTTTCCTGTATCGGGTCCAAGACTTCATCGATCCGTCGTCTCGTGAGCTGTCGCAGTGAGCTGATCGTGGCGCGAACTCGTGTCGCATCGAACTCCGCGAGGTCGAGCCCGCGGGCGGCGATCTCGGTTTCCCGGACCCAGGCCGCGATCGCCTCGTCCCGTGCTTTGAATGTCCGGGTCTGCCGATACTGCACGGCCGATGCCCGCCAGACAGACGCCCAGCTCTCCGGCGACGTCACGCCGAAAAATCCCAGGAGGACGTCGGCGTCGGACCGTCCTTCAGGGAGTGAGAATTGGAGCTGGCGCATTTCCTTGAGCGGGAAGTGCCGGACCCACCCATCCCACTTTGCTGCCTTTGCTTGTTCACGACGGCGTGCCTCAACCTCGTCGTATTGGCGCTGCAGGTTCAGCCAGAAGCGTGCTGGCCGCTGGAATACCTTCTCGAACGCCAGGGCGGTCATTGGCGTGATGGGCGCTTTTCCATTGCGGATCTCGCTGATCGTTTTGGGAGTCAGGCCGGTGCGTCGGCAAGGTCCCGTTGTGACCATTCGAGGGAGTCGAGATACTCTTGTACCGTATCGCCGGGGTGCGGGACGTTGTTGGTTCGAAGCTGGTTTTCCTATCCATGAGTGTCCTCGATAGCTGTGATGTCAATCGATGTGATTGACTTCCATCTCTGTTGTTCATCCGTCACGCCCTCGGCCGGTGGTTTGCATGCAGTCCTCCAACCCTGAAAGAATATCGTTTTGCTTCCGGCCGGGTAGCGATTTCAGATGAAGGAGTACCGAATACCAGTTATGCGACATTTTCTTGGGAGAGCCGCCCTGTTTGCGGCCGTTTTCATACCAGCGTTGGCGCAGATCGGGACGTTCAACAACGAGATGCGCGCCGGCATCACAAGCGAGTGGAAGGGTGAGCGTTTTCCGGACGGCCGCCCCAAGGTTCCCGACGCCGTACTCGATCGCTTGAAGAACACCACGGCCGAAGAAGCCTGGCAGACGCTCCGGAATGCGGGTTACACGCACCAGTACGAAGGGGGCTGGAAAGTGGTCAATCCGGGCGAGGAGCGCCTGGTCGGGCGTGCCGTCACCGCGGTCTTCATGCCCGCCCGCCCCGACATCAACAAGTACGTCAATGAGAATGCCAAGAAGGAGAACCGCGTCGGACGCGGCCAGAATTCCTGGGTTATCGACACGATGGTCAAGCGCGACGTCATGGTGGTGGACCTGTTTGGCAAGATCAAAGACGGCACCATCATCGGCGACAACCTCGGCACCTCGATTATGACCAAGACCGGAACCGGGCTGGTTGTCGACGGCGCCGTGCGCGACGTCTCCGGCTTGAGCGAGATCAAAGGTTTCCGCGTCTACACGCGCGACTTCCACCCGTCGTTTCTGGCGGACGCCACGCTGATGGGGATTAACGTGCCCACGCGAATCGGCGGCGTGACGGTGCTGCCCGGCGACGTGGTTCTGAGCGATCCGGAGGGGATCGTGTTTATCCCGGCGCATTTGGCCGAAAAGGTCGCCGACGAATCGGAGCTCACGCGCCTGCGCGACGAATGGGGCCACGAGATGCTGCGCCAGCAGAAGTACACGCCGGGGCAGGTCGACACTCAGTGGTCGGATCAGATGATCAACGAATTCAACAAATATGCGGAGTCCAAAGGCTCCAAAATGCGGATGACATCGCGTCAGAGATAGGAGAATCACAATGCAATATCTGAAGACTCAGAAATGGTGGAAGAACCGGCGCGGCCTGAGCCGCCGGGGATTCATGGGACGCTCACTCGGCGCCGCCGCATTCACTGGCTTCTGGGCCGAGGAGACGATCCAGGCTTACCAGAACAACGTCAAGACGGCGTCCAAGCCGTCCGACCTCAAGATCACCGACATACGGGTCGCGACAGTTGTCGGCGCGCCCATGCGCTGCCCGTTGATCCGTCTGGACACCAACCAGGGCCTGGTGGGCTGGGGTGAAGTCCGGGATGGCGCGTCGGCCACGTATGCGTTGATGCTCAAGCCGCGCTTGATCGGTGAGAACCCTTGCAACATCGACAAGATTTTCCGCAAGATCAAACAGTTTGGCTTCCACGCGCGGCAAGCAGGCGGAGTCTGCGGCGTCGAAATGGCGCTCTGGGACATCGCCGGCAAGGCCTACAACGTGCCCGTCTATCAGATGCTCGGCGGCAAGTTTCGCGATAAGGTCCGCCTCTATTGCGACACCACCGAGTCACACGATCCAAAAATCTACGGCGAACGCCTCAAGAAGCGCGTCGAGGACAGGGGGTTCACCTTCCTCAAGATGGACCTCGGATATGACTTGGTCGAGAAGACGCCCGGCTGCGTAACCCAGCCGGTCGGCCTCACGGGCAGGGAAATTGCCATGACCCAGCACATGTTCACCGGCGTCGAACTGACCGATAAGGGCATCGGCATCATGTCGGATTATGTCGGGCAGGTGCGCAGCGTGATCGGCATGGAAATCCCGATGGCGGCCGATCACTTTGGCCATATCGGAGTGAATTCCTGTATCCGGTTGGGCAAGGCGCTGGAAAAGCACAACATGGCGTGGTTGGAGGACATGATTCCCTGGCAGTATCCCGAACTGTGGAAACAGATCACCGACGAGGTAGACATCCCCACGCTGACCGGCGAAGACATCTATCTCAAAGAAGATTTCTTCAAGCTCTGCCGCATGAACGCGGTCGACCTCGTACACCCCGACCTTGCCAGCTCGGGCGGTTTGCTCGAGACCAAGAAGATTGGCGATGGGTGCCAGGAACTGGGACACGCCATGGCCATGCACTTTGCCGGAACGCCGATTTGTTTCTACGCCAACATTCACTGCGCCGCGGCCACGGAGAACTTCCTGGCGCTGGAATTCCACTCCAACGAAGTTCCCTGGTGGGAAGACATGGTTGGCGGAGTGGACAAGCCGATTATCGAAAAGGGTTTTGTCAAAGTGCCCGAGCGCCCCGGGTTAGGCATCGAGCCCAACGAAGAAGTGATCAAACAGCACCTCATGCCCGGCACTCAATACTTCCCGCCGTCAACCGAGTGGGATAAGGAGCGCAGCCACGACCGCTTGTGGAGTTAGGTTTTCTTAATTCGAAATGGGGCCGCGGCCGGCGTAACCGGGATTAGCCCGGGAACGCCGGCGCGCGGACCCCGTTCCGAGAACTCACGCGGACGCAACGGGTTCATAAGACTTTGATGCGTCCATCCCTCCCCCGTTCACTCGCCGCAGTGACTCTTCTTTGGTGCGCCTTGCCAGCGTTTGCGCAAGCCCCGATTGTTCATCAGATTACGCTTGGAGCGAACCAGAGTTGGTGCTCCGACAGCATGATTTACGGCCTGTTCAACAACATCAACTCACTTAGGGCGAGCCGCGGTGTTCCCCAACTCTTGTTGAACACGCTCGGCATGAAGGATGCCGAGATGCGGGCGGTCCAGTTTGCAGCCTACATGGCGGCTCACACCCCGGGCTCTCCCGGGTTCTGGCCCCATGAAGGATGGGACACGACAGCCGCGGCGTTGGGCTACAACATCGTCACTGAGAACCTGGCTTACATCACTCAAGACCCGTCTTGGATTGTCTACAGTGTCTGGCAGGATGCGCTGCACCTGAGCGCCATGCTTACGACGCAAGCCAACGTCACCGGAGTCTCGTGCATCTACTCCGACGGCACGGCCTACTGGACCTACGAGCCCGGCTCATGCACGGGCAATGCGTGCGGGTCGACGCCTCCTCCGGATGGACCAACGCTCGACGGCGAGCAGTGGGCGTTCCTCAGCTTGATCAACGCCTACCGCGCGCAGAACGGCGCCCGGCCCTTGCAGGTTTCCGTCGCGCTTCAGAACGCCGCTCAATGGATGAGCGCGGACATGGCGGCCAACAACTATGCGAGCCACATCGACAGCCTGGGAAGAGGTCCCGGCGCGCGTCTGGCGGCGTTTGGCTATGCTTACAGCCCGTGGGGCGAAAACATCGCCGGAGGCTTCTCCGACGCCCAGGGCGTATTCGATGGGTGGAAGGGGGCGTGCGACCCGGATGCCTCGGGCAACTGCACCTATGCGCATCGCCTCAACATGCTGAACCCGAGCTTCGCGGCCATCGGCATCGGGCGCGTCTACCAGGGAGGATCGAGATACGGCTGGTATTGGACCACCGATTTCGGCGGTTACCTCGACCAGGCGGTTCCGCCGGGGCCGGGACCGTCGGCGCCGGTCATCAGCTCTTTTGCGGCAAGCCCCACCACCATCGTCCAGGGGCAGTCAACTCAGTTATCGTGGTCCGTCACCGGGGCGGCAACGCTTGCAATCGATCAAGGCGTGGGCGATGTGACGGGCAAGACCTCGATTGCCGTGTCACCACCGCAGACCCGGACCTACCGCTTCACGGCTACGAATTCCGCTGGCTCGACGACGGCTACCGTCACCGTGACCGTGAACAGCATCGCGGGAGATACACAGCCTCCGACGCAGCCCGTCATCACCTCCGCGTCGGCGCCGAGCGCGGCGCGGGTGGAGCTAGCCTGGATGGGCAGCACCGACAATGTCGGCGTGACGCGCTACCGGGTGCTGCGCAACGGCACGGCTGTGGCGTCGCTGGGTCCGTCGTCGCGCTCGTGGAGCGACACCACTGTCGCCGCCAGCGTCACGTACTCCTATGTGGTGAAAGCGTTCGACGCGGCGGGAAACTCAGCGGCCAGCGCGGCGGCGCAGGTCACCACGCCCGCGATTCCCGGTGCTCAGACCTGCCCCGGCCCGGCCGCCAACTCGTTTACCGGCTGCTACTACAACAACATCATGCTGGCCGGTGCGCCGGTGTTGACGCGCGTGGATCCAATCATCAACTTCAATTGGGGTTCCGCTGCGCCCAGCGCAACGCTCACGCCTTACAACTTTTCGGTGCGGTGGCAGGGCAATTTTCCTTTCAACCAGGGGATGTACTCCTTCACCATTACGGCTTCCGACGGCGTCCGTGTCTCGATTGACGGTGAGATGATCTTAGACCGGTGGCGGGACCAGGCGGCTACGACGTATACCCTGCGGCGATTCATGAACAGCGGCAGCCATCTCGTGACAGTCGACTACTACGAGCGCACCGGAACGTCCCTGGTTCAGTTTTCGTGGAAAAGCGATTCGCCGCCTCAGGCGCCGCAGGTAATCTCGTTCACCGCGACTCCCGCCGTGATTGCGCCGGGCCAAACCGCCACGCTTGCCTGGAGCGTGAGCAACGCGGCCAGCGTTTCAATCGACCCGGGGCTGGGCGCGGCGCCCGCGAGCGGGTCCCGGTCTGTAACCCCTTCCAAGACCACCACGTATACCCTGACCGCGTCGAACGGCGCGGGTTCGGCCAGCGCCAGCACGACAGTCACAGTCTCGGCGCCGGCTTCCGATACACAACCGCCAACCGTCCCGGTGATCAAGTCAGTTACGGCGCGCAATGCCACAACCGTCGACCTGTCGTGGACGGCCAGCCAGGACAATGTTGGAGTTGCCGGCTACCAGGTGCTGCGAAACTCCGCCGCCGTCGCTGCGGCGCCCGGAGGCGCGACATCCTGGACCGATGCCACCGCAAAACCCAGCACGGCTTACACTTACGCCCTGAAGGCCTTTGACGCCGCAGGTAACTACTCGGCAGCCAGCGTGGCGGCGCAGGTGACCACCCCGCCGGACCCTGGCGCGGGGGGTTGCTCAGCCGGTGCGGGTGTGTTCGCCGGCTGTTACTACAACAACATCGACCTGTTTGGAAACCCCGTCCTGACGGCCACGGACAGCCGGATCAATTTCAGTTGGCAAACCGGATTCCCCAACGCGGCGGTTTCGCTCGCCGGCTTCTCGGTGCGGTGGCAGGGCAACTTTGACTTCCAGGCAGGCGCCCGTACCTTCCGCGTTCTGACTTCAGACGGCATACGTTTGTACGTGGACGGCGAACTGATCATTGACCGCTGGCGGGACCAGCCGCCCTACACTTACACGGCAACCCGGACCCTGGCGGCCGGTAGTCATGCGATTGTTCTCGAATATTATTGCCGTACCGGGTCGCCGGTAATTCAGTTGACCTGGCAGTAACCATCCCTGCACCCGGGGTCGGGTACTAGGCTGGTGATGCCCAGCCTGGATGCGTGTCGCCATTACTGTGCTCTTACTTTTTCCTTGTATTTAGACGTATCCGGTGGTAGTCTTCCGTAACGCTGCGAAAGCGGTGTTTGTGAAGGAGATCTGGGATGCAACTAAATCGGTTGGCCGGAGGTGTGCTCGCGGCCATTTGTCTGGTGTCCGGGGCCTTTGCCCAGGACGCACCGCAGATGATGCGGGTTGGGATGTACAAACTGAAACCCGGCGGCGCGTACGGTTTCCAAGAGGCGCTAAAGGTAATCAACAAGGCGGCAGAAGCTGCCGGAGTTCCTTGGCGCGAAACGTGGGCTACCACCCTTTTTGGCGAGGCGGGAACCTACGTCACGGTGTCGCCGGTCAAGAACTTTGCGCAGTTCGATGGGGAATCCGCGGTCGCAAAGATGAGTCCAGAAGACCGCGCCAAGTACACAACGTTGATGAGCAACTCGGTCGAGAGCGCCCAATTCGACTTGGAAGAGATGCGTCCCGCCATCAGCCTGGACAGCAAGCGGCAAGGTATGCCCAAGCTCATGAGAGTGATGGTGGTGGACGTCAAGCCGGGAAAGGCGCTGGAGTTTGAGGAACTGATCAAGGGTATCCTCCCCCTATATCAGAAGGCGGGCGTTAAAGACTATTGGGTTACGCGAACCGTTGTGGGTGGAAAGGTGAGCCAGTACACGCTTCTGCTCCCCTTCGATTCCTGGGCGCAAATGGATTCGATCCCGGCGGGGGAGAAACTCCTGGGTTCGGCTGTGGCCTACAAACAGTATCTTGCCAAGGTCGCCGAATGCGTAGACAGTGGCGAAACCATGGTGGTGCGGTCGCTGCCGGAACTCTCCTATCGCAAGGGGATGTAGACGCGGATCAGCATGAACGGCGGGTCACCGGTGAGCGGTACAATCGCTAGCAGTATGACCCGCCGCTCGTTGCTTTCCACCTTTGCCGCTGTCCCGGCGCTCTCCCCGCTGACAGCCAGCGCCGCCGGCGCCCGCCTGCCGATCCGGAAAGGCGTCCTGCTTGGGATGCTCCCGCGAACGCTCAGTTACGAGGAGCGGTTCAAGCTCGCCAAAGATTGCGGCTTTGAATCGATGGAGTGCGGCACGGCCGAAGATGAGCGCGAGGCGGAGCAGATCAAGAAAGCTTCCGACAGCGCGGGGCTCCCCATTCACTCGGTGATGAACCAGGCACACTGGAAGTTCCCGCTTTCCAGCGCCGATCCGCAGGTCGTCGCGCAGAGCGTGAAGGGCATGGAGACCAGCCTTCGCAACGCCAAGCTTTGGGGCGCCAAGACCGTGCTACTCGTACCCGCCGTAGTGAACCCGGAAACCAGCTATCAGGATGCCTGGACGCGGTCGCAGCGCGAGATCCGGAAACTGATCCCCATGGCGTCCGACCTGAAGGTCATCATCGCCGTGGAAGAAGTCTGGAACAAATTTCTACTCAGTCCGCTCGAGTTTGCCCGTTACGTTGACGACTTCAACTCTCCCTGGGTCAAGGCTTACTTTGATGTGGGAAATGTGGCGCTGTACGGATACCCGCAGGATTGGATCCGCACCCTGGGCAAGCGCATCGTGAAAGTCCACTTAAAGGACTTCGCCTTTCGCGGTGGCGTGACGCACTGGACCAACCTGCGCGACGGCGAACTCAATTGGAAAGAGATTTACAAGGCATTCGCCGAGATCAAGTATGAAGGCGATGCAACCGTCGAGCTGAGTGGTGGAGATGCCTTTTACCTGCGCGACGTCAGCCACCGCGTGGATCTGATTTTGGAAGGCGCGTGAAGAAGTTTCTCCTTGGCGTTCTGGTAGGCGGGGTCCTGGCCTGCATGGCCGGGGTCATTTTCTTTTTCGCGACGATCCGGTTTGCCGAAAAGCCGCCTGATCTGCCGCAATCCGCGATTCTTCTCTACGCTCCCAGCGGCGACATTCCGGAGATTTCTCCGGTGGAATTGCCTTTCGCCGGAATCGCGGGCCAGACGTCCATCAGCATGCTGGACACGTGGCGCGTGCTGCGCAGCGCGGCCGCCGACGACCGCATTCGCGCGGTTCTGGTCGTTCCCCGAGGCTTGACCTGCGGGTGGGGCAAGATCGACGAAATTCGCGAAGGGCTGGAGGTCATACGCAAGGCGGGCAAGCCTGTCTACGCGCGTCTTGAGGCTCCCGGGATGCGCGAATACTACCTGGCCACCGCCGCCAGCAAGGTTTTTCTGTCACCCGAAGACTGGCTCGACGTGAAGGGTCTGCGCATCGAGGCACAGTACTTCCGCAAGACCCTGGCCAAGCTGGGCGTGGAGGTGGAAGTCGAGCATATCGGCAAGTACAAGGATGCCGCCGACACCTTTGCCCGGGATTCAATGACCCCGGAGACGCGGCAAGTTCTCGATTCCATCCTTGACGACACTTATAGCCGCCTGGTTAACGGCATTGCAAAGGCTCGTGGCAAGCGTCACGACGAAGTCCGGGCGATGATTGACGATGGTCCGTTTCTGGCCGCGGCGGCCAAAGACAAAGGCTTGATCGACGGACTGCTCTACTCGGACCAGGTCGAGGAACTGCTGAAGCAGGACGCCAAGTCCGCTTCGCTGGCCCGGATCGGGTACCGCGACTACCTGCGAGCTATCGAGGATACGAGCGATGGCGGCCGCCGGCGCCCCAAAATCGCCGTTCTGGCGGCCCAGGGCGACATCATACGCGGCTCCCTGGACGGCATGTTTGCCAGCGACCAGGTCATCACTCCGGGCGCCATGACGCGCCAGTTGCGCGCGCTCGCCGCCGATCCCACTATTCGCGGCGTCATCTTGCGGGTCGATTCACCCGGCGGCGATGGCATCGCCTCGGACGAGATTCTGCGGGAAGTTCGCGAGCTTCGCAAGAAGAAGCCCGTGGTCATATCCATGTCTGACCTGGCGGCCTCGGGTGGATACTACATAGCGATGTCCGGCGACCCGATCGTCGCCTACCCCGGCACCTACACCGGCTCGATCGGCGTGATCTTCGGCAAAGTCAACCTGGCCGGGCTTTACGACAAGCTGGGTATCAAGACCGAAATTCTCAAGCGGGGACGGTTTGCCGACATCGACACCGGATCCCATGCTCTGACCCCGGAAGGACGCCGGAAGCTTCACGAATCACTGGAAGCCTTCTATGACGGCTTCATCAAACGTGTTGCCGAAGGCCGGAAGATGGACAAAGCCGCCGTCAACGAGATTGCGCAGGGGCGTGTCTGGCTCGGCTCCCAAGCCAAGGCCAACCACCTGGTGGACGAGCTCGGCGGGATCGACCGGGCAATCGACCTCTTGAAAGCCAAGGCCGGTATTGACCGGGATACCCGCGTGCGGGTTCTCGCCTACCCCGCCAAGCGGTCCTTCTGGCAGGAATTTTTCGGGCGCCGCACGGACTCTTCCGAATCGCTCGCTCAGGACATTCGCGGCCGGATCGGGCCCGGAATCGTTCCGTGGCTTGAAGGCGGCGTTCTGCGCGTTATGCCTTACCGGCTACAGATTCGTTAACCGCCGGCGGTGTTGCCTTCAACCGGGTAGCCCATCTGGACCCAGTTGGCTGCGAAGTTCTTTTCAATAAAGACGGCCTTCACATTTTTGTAGCCTAGTTGGCGGAGCAGGGCGACGGCAGGCTTCATGTTCGGGCATTGATCCCAGGGGCAACAGCCGCAGTAGAGGATGATCTCGCGGTCTTTGGTGATGGAAGCGACCGTGCTCTTAAGCAGTTCCAGCCCTTCGGGCTTGTTGCCCGGACCGGCGTAGAGTGACCCGGGGATGTGCTTGCTCCTGTAAAGCACGTTGAATCCAACGTGCAGGATGAGGACCCGGGGGCCATTTTTGCTCGCCAGCCGCTCAGCCATCTGCTTGGGCTGGATCAGGTCAGAGTCGCTCCAACCCTCGGGCGCCGCGAAGGAGACTGCCGAGAGCCCCGCCGCCGCAACGGACGCTTGTAGAGCCTGGCGCCGGGTGATCCGGCCCGGTTTGGGAACCATCCTCCAATTCTAGCGGGCTTAGAAGGCGCGTGCACTGGTGATCCCGTTCTCGCCGAGCGTGGTGGCCATGCGCTCCAAAGCTGCCTTGTGAATTTGAGAGATCCGGCTCTCGTTGACGCCCAGCATGGAGCCGATTTCCTTCATCGTCATCTCGTTGGTGTAGTAGAGGACCACAACTTTGCGGTAGCGTTCCGGCAGGCCGGCCATGGCCGTGTCGAGCGCGTGCCGCAACTGCGTCCGCGACGCCATGTTGTCCGGCTCAAAGTCGGCCGAAGCCGGAAAATCGGGCGCCGGCAGGTCTTCATTCTGCGGCAACCGGGTCGAGGCCGACACCAACCCTACGTTTTGCAGATCCACCGCCATCTTGCGCCACTTGTCGATGTCAACGCCCATCTTCTCGGCGATCTCCGCCTCGGTGGGATTTCGCTCGAGCGTGGTAGTCAGTTCCCGGGTCACCTGCTCCACTTTCTTATGGCGCTTCCGCATGTCGCGGGACGCCCAATCGAGCTCGCGCAGGCTGTCGAGGATCGCGCCCTTGACCCGGTGTTTGGCGTAAGCATTGAACGCCACTCTCTTGTTGGGGTTGTACTTGGTCGCCGCGTCAAACAAGCCGAGAATCCCGGCGTGAACCAGGTCATCCATGTCCACGTGAACCGGCAGGCTTTCGTGAACTCGTATCGCAATCGCCTTCACCAGGTTGAGGTTTTCTAAGACCGCCTTGTCCCGCTGTGCCAGCCGGTTCGCTTCGTTTTTCGCCGCCTTGGGTGCCATCCTCGTCTGCTCCTTGCCGGGCCGCTCTGAGCTGCCCGGAAGAGGAAATGCATGGATGGACCCAATCGACTAAGTGGTTGACTCAATGGAAGTTATTAGAATTCAGGCGTGTTGGGGACGATGCAGTCTGGAACACGATTCCCGGAACGGAACTAAGGTGTGTGCCTTAGTTGGACTGCCGCGCCGCGATCCAGCTCTTGACGGCGAGCGCACCCAGGAATAGCCACAGGAATATCCGGATCTTTCCGTCCAGGGTCAGAGCTGCCAGGGCGGCCAACAGACCGTATCCCGCCAAAGCGTACTTGAGAGAGGGCGCCATGAGGGATCCTTTATCGCGAAGGCATGTTATAGGCGAAGTTCAGTTGCAGCCGGATTTGATCGCCGCTAAACCCAGGTGGAAGGGGAGGGAACGGATTGGACGCGCTGATGCCCGCGACAGCCGCCCGGTCCAGGGCGTCGGCGCCCGACGGCACGGCGATGACCAGTTTGGGAACCCGCCCGCTTTTGTCGATCGCGAATTGGATCGCGACCCGCCCGCTACGGCCCAAACGGGCGCTTTCCGGCATCACGGACATCCAATTGCGCCGTACGGCGGCAAGAATCTGGACCAGGTAGGGCTTGAAGTCGACGCCTTGAGGATCGCTGAGCAACTCGAGCGAACTGCCGCTCTTGCCTGGTGTCGGCATCTGGCGCATCTCGATGGCTCCGGCGCCCATATCGGGGTCGCCCACCACCATTCCCGACCCGCGCCGGAGGGCGCCGCGCGAAGCCTCTTCAATGCCGGACTTGGGCGGCTCCAGCTTGGGTTTGATGACGCCGCTGCCTGTCATCCCTGGCGAGCCCTGGGGCGTGCCGACGCGTTCAAACGCCAGTTTCGGCTTCTCTTGCGGCGGTACAGGCACGCCCAATGCTCCGGGTCCGGGCCCCAGTTGTCCTGGCTGGGGCACTTCGATCTTGGGAGCTTCGATGGTGGGGGCGGCGGGCGCCGAGCCTGGCGAGGGCAACTGGAATTGCCGCGGCGCCGGACGTCCCGGATCACTGGTCTTTGAATCCACCGGCGGACGCGGCAACAAGCTTGCGAGATCGAATTCGTGAGCCACTTTGCCCTTGTTGGGATCCCTTTGCGTCAGTTCTTTCGGAAGCCGTGGCGCCACCAGCGGCGTGGCTTTGGCCAAGTCGATTTGAGGCAGGCGGAACTCGCGATTCCGGACGGCGCCGCCCGGGGCGTTGAGGGCAAAAAGGATCAACAGCAACTGGTATAGCACCGCGCCGGAAGCGGCCAGGCGGTGGCGGCGCCGCTGTTCCTGGTCCGAATGGTCCAGCAGCAGATCAAGCGAGCCCTGGTCACCGTGCCAGTACTTGCGGAATGCGGGCAGCATGGGCGCTCAACTGTTGGACGAGATAAGGCGAGAGTCTAGTTACTTTCCAGCCACCGGGCGACCACGCCCGCGTGCTCTTCAATTTTAGCAAGTATGCCTTCGGCCGCTTCCAGCGCCAGCAGACCCGCGGCGCCGTCCACCACTGGTTGCGATCGCCGCCGAATGGCGTCGAGAAAGCCCTCGCACTGCAATTGCAGGGGTTCGCCCTTGGTAACCGCTTGAGGACGAAGCTGAATCCGATGATTCTCGTCCACGGCAATCACCATAAGATCCTGCCGCGAGTAATCAATCGAAACGTACTGCCGCGGCTGAAAGACGCGTAGCTTCCTGACGCGCTCGGTGGAAACGCGGCTTGCCGTGAGGTTGGCCACGCATCCGCCAGGAAAGGCGAGCCGTACATTGGCAATGTCCGCTTTGTTCGACAGGACATTAATGCCTGCGGCACGCACTTCCTGCGGCATGGCGCCGGTCATGGCGAGAAGGATGTCGAGGTCGTGGATCATCAGGTCCAGGACCACGTCAACATCCAGGCTGCGGGGAGCAAACGGGCTCAGCCTGTGAATCTCGAAAAACAGTGGCTTCTTCACCACGTTGAACGCGGCGCGCACCGCCGGATTGAAGCGCTCGAGGTGGCCGACCTGCACCAGGCGCCCCCGCCGCGCCGCGGTTTCCAGGATTTGCCGGGCTTCCGCGGTGGTCGAGGCGATGGGCTTCTCCACCAGCACGTCCAGTCCCGCCTCCAGCAGGCGGCAGGCAACTTCAGCGTGCCGCGTCGTTGGCACGGCGATGATGGCGGCGTCGGCTTGCGATGCTACGGTGGCGAGCGGGAGCACGTTGCACTCGAATTCCTGCGCGGCTTGCCCGGCGCGTTCGGAATCGGTGTCGGCGACGCCGGCGAGTTCCGCGCCCGCGGCTTGCCGGACCACACGGAGGTGGTGGCGTCCGAACTGCCCCGCGCCGACGACCGCGACTCGTGTCAGACTCATTCTCCCTCCGGTTGGACGCCTACAATCGCGATGCGCGCCTCATTGGCCATCGCCAGCATCTCCTGCCGGTCGAACAGCAAAGTGCGTCCGGCGTCGACGGATAACGCCGTGGTTCCGGTTTCGATCATGGTTCGAATCGTATCCGGTCCGGCGGCGGGTACGTCGAACTGCAGGTGCGCCCTGCGCCGCGAAGCCTTGACCAGCCGCAGCGGGCGGCCGTTCACCAATGCCCCTGCCCGGCGCAGCATGGCGTCGGTGCCTTCCATGGCTTCCAGCGCGACGCACGCGCGCCCGCTCACGGCCACGCTTTGCCCGATATCGAATCCCGAAAGCGCGTTGGCGACCCGCCGCCCATAGTCCAGGTCTTTGCGTTCGTCGTCATCGGGTTTGCGCTGTGACAGGACGCCCTCGAAAGCGAGCAGGGACTTCAACAGGAGCGTCGAATCGGCCAGTTGAATCCCCTCCTCTTCGAGCACCCTGCGAACACCGCCGATCAGCGCGTCCGTGTTGCGTTCGGGCAGCGACGCCAGGAGTTTGAAAAGCCGCCAATCCGGCTTGAGCGTCGAAAACAGGCTGACATGCTTCACCTGGCCGGCCATCATCACTTGGGTGATGCCTTCGCTCTTCAGGATGTCGATCAGCTTGCCCAATTCGGCGATGGTGATCCAGTGGCAGCGCGCGGCCAGCGGTTCGACTTCCGGGGGGGCGTTGTCCTTGAGCGCGATGACGACGACTTCGTGCCCGAGTTCGCGAGCCTTTTCCAGGGCCAGGATGGGAAACCGGCTGCTGCCCGCAATGAGGCCGTATTTCACTTGATAAACCCGCGCTGGGCCGTCCGGATGAACTCGATCAGCTCGCCGACTTCCTGGCAAGGTGGAATCTCGGCCAGAATGCGCTCGATGGCCTGCGTGGTGTTCAGCGTTTCGCTGGCCAGCAGGCGAAACGACTTATGCAGCGCGGCCACGGTCTCCGGCTGGAACCCGCGCCGCTGGAGCCCGACCTTGTTTTCGCCAAACACCTTCGAATGGCGCGGAGTCACGGTTTGCGAGTACGGCAGGACATCCTGCGTGATGACGCTGTAGCCGCCGGTGAAAGAATGCCGCCCGATGCGGCAGTGTTGATGGACGCCCGAAAACGCTTCGACAATGGCCCAGTCTTCGATTGTGACGTGTCCGGCCAGCGTGACGGCATTTCCCAAAATGCAGTGGCTGCCAATCCGGGCGTCGTGGGCGATGTGGGCGTACGCCATGATCAGGTTGTCATCGCCAACCGAGGTCACCAATCCGCCGCCTTGGGTTCCGCGGTGGATCGTGACGTTCTCCCTAATCCGGTTGCGATGTCCGATACGGGTCTCGGCGCGCTCTCCTTTGTACTTCAAGTCCTGCGAAGCCACCCCGATCGTCGAGAAGGGGTAGAACAGGTTGTCGTCGCCGATGCTGGCCGGTCCTTCCACGTACAAGTGCGACATCAGGCGCGTGCGAGCGCCGATGGCCACTTCCTTGCCGATTACGCAATAGGGGCCGATGTCGGCCGACGGGTCGATCTCGGCTGCGGGATCGACAATCGCGGTCGCATGGATGGGCATTGCGGAGAAACTTAGGTTCCGGCGGGCGCCGGTGTCTTTTCGGCGCGATCCGCCAACTTGCACATGACCGTCGCTTCGGCCACCACGGCGCCATCGACCGTTGCCTTTCCCTGCATTTTGGCGACGCTCGATTTCCGCTTCAGGACCACCATTTCCATGCGAAGCACGTCGCCGGGCAGCACCGGCCGGCGGAACTTGGCCTCTTCAACGGACGCCAGCAGGACCAGTTTGCTGGCCCGGTCCGGCATCGACTTCAAGACGAGCACGCCAGCCACTTGCGCCATCGCCTCGACAATCAACACGCCGGGCATCACCGGGAACTCCGGGAAGTGGCCCTGAAAGAACGGCTCGTTGGCGGTGACATTCTTGATGCCGACGATCCGTTCCTCCTCGATCTCGACGATGCGGTCGACCAGAAGAAACGGATAGCGGTGAGGGAGGATCTCGCGAATGGCGAGGTGGTCCAGGACAGGCATTTAGTGTCGATATTATATCAACGTGCGCGAACCCCTTGGCTGGATTCAAGGACAACAGGATACGGTACTCGCGTTTCTGCGCGAACTGGTCGAGTGCGAATCCCCGAGCGACGATCTGGCGGCCGTAAACCGGTTTGTGGATCTGTTTGCCGCGAGGATTGGTGACATCGCCAAAGTCCGCAAAACCAAGGGCCGGCGTTACGGGAGCAATCTCCTGTGCGAATTCGACCTGCCGGCCCCGAGGCGCAAGGCGCCCGGGCAGATCCTCGGCATCGGCCACAGCGACACCGTCTGGCCCCTGGGCACGTTGAAGACGATGAAGTGGCGGGTTGAAGACGGGCGGGCCTGGGGCCCCGGCGTTTTCGACATGAAAGCGGGACTCGCCTTCTTCGTCTTCGCCATGCGCGCCCTGAAATCCCTGGACGTTCCAGTAGCCCGCAAGGTGAGCCTGTGGATCGTCAGCGATGAGGAGGCCGGCAGCGAGGACTCCCGCCGTGCCACCGAGGAGCACGCCAGAAAGAGCGCCGCCGTGCTGGTGCTGGAGCCCGCCGCCGGGCCCGACGGCAAGCTCAAGACCGCGCGGAAAGGCGTCGGCGATTACGTGGTGACGGTCAAGGGAAAGTCCGCCCACGCTGGACTCGACTTCTCGAACGGCGCCAACGCCATCGTTGAAATGGCGCGCCAGGTGGAAGCGATTCGGGGATTCACCCGCCTTGACCGCGGCATCACGGTCAGCCCCGGCATCATCCGCGGCGGAACCCGGACCAACGTGGTGCCCGATGAGTGCGCGCTTGAGGTGGATATGCGCGTGGCTCGCTTGCGGGACGCCGCTTGGGTGGACCGGCAGTTCAGGTCGCTGAAACCGCGCGACAAGCGCTGCCGGATCGAAGTGTCCGGCGGGCTCAACCGTCCTCCCCTGGAGCGTAAGCCCGGCGTGGTGAAACTTCTGAACGTGGCACGGCAGATCGCCGCTGAATATGGGATGACCTTGGGCGAGACCTCCGTCGGCGGCGGCTCGGACGGAAACTTTACGGGCGCGCTCGGCATTCCAACCCTGGACGGACTGGGTGCTGTCGGCGAGGGCGCGCACGCCGCTCACGAGAGTGTCATCCTTGACCGTATTCCGCATCGCATCGCGCTGCTTGCGGGACTGGTGGAGCGACTGGCATCGGGCGCCATCTGATCGGCTTGGACCGGCTACCCGCGGACTGGCTGGCCGGCATTGTCGTCCGCCAGCGCAAAAGCAACGATCGTGAGGCCGCCGATGCCGTCGGCCGCCAGCGTATCGAGGATGGCGGCTTCGCGGCCGTCTGGATCCGGGTCCACGCAACAACGGGCACTGTCCGCCTCGGTGGCGCCGCTGTAGCACAGTTCGCATGCGCCGTAGACGCCTTGGCCCACCTCCTGAACCGGACCGAACAGCCGGCAAGTGACCGGGCGCCATTCGTACAAAGCGCACAGCCCGGTGTGCAGGTCGAGCGCCGGACAAGGCTCATCGTTCATGAAGCCGGGCAATGCGTCCTGGTCCAGCAACTCGCCGGTCCGCAAGTCGCCGGGATACTGTGGCGCGATCCTGGCGATGTATGCCCGGGCGCGACTGCGAATCTGAGCGGCGTGCGCCGGGTCAGTGGCATCCAGGACCTGCAACCCGTCTCGCAGACGCAACTCATCGAGCCTGGTGATGCCGAACGGTCCCAGGCAGCATTGCGTGCATCCGGGATGGCACACGAGCCACGCGCCGCTGAGCCGCGCGGCCTCCGCCATGGCTGCTGAAACATCCTCCAGCAGCCGGCGGTCTGCCGAATTGATCTGAATCAGCATCCGGTTCAGGTGGCTTGCAGTTCGGAGGCGCGGCGCAACCCAATCAAGGGGAGTTCCGGCACAAACTCGTCAAACAGGTCCTCTCCCTCAAACAGCCGCCCGAACCCGCCTGTGCCAAGGATAACTGGCGGATCGTCCGCGAAATGTTGTTTGGTGACAGCTCCGGCCAGCGAGCGCACCGTGGCGAGTGTGCCGTAGTAAAGACCCGATTGAATGCTTTCGACCGTGGAGCGGCCGAGCACCTCGGCCGGGCGGACAATCTCAACCGCCGGCAGCCTGGCGGTCTTCGACTCCAGCGCCGCCATAGACAGGTTCAGTCCCGGCGTAATGACGCCGCCCAAGTATTCCTTGTCCCGGGTCACGGCGCACAACGTGGTGGCCGTGCCGAAGTCAACAATCAGAAGATTGCGTCCCGGAAACCGCACAATCGCGCCCATTGCGTTCGCGATCTTGTCCGAACCGACTTCCAGCGGGTTGCGATAGCGGATCTTCAATCCGGTCTTGACGCCCGGCTGAAGAAGGAACGGCTCCAGGCGGAAGTACTTCCGGAAACAGTTGCGCAACGAATGAACCGCATCCGGGACCACAGAGCAGATGGCGGCCTTGTCGATCAAGTCCGGCTCCACGCCGTTCTCGCGCAAGACGGCCCGGAAGAAAGCCCCGAATTCGTCCGACGAGGCGCGAATGCTCGATGTCCGCCGGAATGTCGTTTTCAGTTGGGCATTCTCGTGAATCCCGCCGAAGATCTGGCTGTTGCCGACGTCCAGAGTCAGAAGCATTGCGACCTACTTTCTCACGGGAACGTTATCGACGAGCCGGATTCCGTCGAGAAAGACCGCGGCCAACCGCCGGTCCCAGCGGTCTTCGACGTAGTCGACTTGGAATCCATGCGCTTCGAGCGCGGCGCGCGCGGCGGCGGGGGTTTCGGAGCCGGTGAGGATGCGGTAAAGGGCTGGCGCATTCCCGCGGGACGCTGCCGGCAGAAGCTGATTCCTCGAACTCATGGCGAGGCCGGAGGGTTCCCGCACCGTCGGGCACGCGACGATCTCGGTGGGAATGAAGAATTCCCGCACGAGTTCGGCGACGGCTCTCATTTGCTGGTAATCCTTCTCGCCGAAGTACGCTCGATCGGCTCGAACCAGGTTCAGCAGCTTGAGGACCACGGTGAGGACTCCTTGGAGAAAGCCCGGCCGGTGCATACCTTCCAGCACGAGCATTTCGGGATGAGGCTCAACACGTAGCCGGTAACCGTTCGGATACATCTCCGAGACGCCCGGGACCAGCACCTCATCCACGCCGAGGCTTTCTAGCAGCTTCAAATCCGCCTCCATGGTGCGAGGGTAGCGTTCGAGGTCTTGCGGGTCGTTGAACTGCGATGGGTTGACGAAGATGGTCACCACCGCGATATCGTTCTCCCGCCGGCAGCGTTCCACCAGGGAAGCATGACCCCGGTGAAGCGCGCCCATGGTCGGCACCACGCCCACGCTCATCCCGGTCACGCCCGCGCGCCAGCCGGCCCACTTGGGAACCGAGCGCCAGACTCGAATCATGCGTAGCTCTCTTCCCGCGCGGGAAAGGATCCCGATTTGACTTCACCGTCAAACCGGTCCAAGGCGTCCAGGACGCCGCTGACTCCATCGAGGAAGGGGCGAGCGAACTTCGGAGTGAAGTCGATGTTCAACCCCAGCAGGTCCTGAAGAACCAGTATCTGCCCGTCGCAACCCGCCCCGGCGCCTATACCGATGGTGGGAATCCGCAGCGATCCGGTAATCTCGGCGGCGAGCGGCGCCGGCACGCACTCCAGAACGATGGCGAAAACACCAAGATCTTCAAGCGCCCGCGCATGCCCGGCAATCCGGCGCGCCGAGTCGGGGGTTCGTCCCTGGACGCGAAACCCTCCGTAGGCGTGAAGAGACTGCGGCTGGAGTCCGAGGTGCCCCATTACCGGAATACCGCTTTCCACCAACCGCTCGATCACGTCTTCGTGGCCGCCGACTCCCTCGACCTTGACGGCTTGGGCGCCGGCGGTCATTAACGCCTGTGCCGATTCCAGCGCGGCGGCGACGCCCTTTCGAAACGACAGAAACGGCATGTCGGCGATTACAAACTTGCCGCCCGCGCCCCGTGCGACGGCCTGCGTGTGGGTCCGCATCATTTCCACGGTGGCGTGCAGCGTCGAGGAGTAACCATGAACCACCATCGCCGCGCTGTCGCCGACCAGAATGCCGTCGATGGCGCTCCGGGACAGCAGGCGGGCAAACGTGTAGTCGTAGCACGTCACCATCGATAGCTTGCGTTGCTGCTTCTTGGCGCGAGGAAAATCGCCGCTGGTCATGGCTTGCCCCGCCGGTAGCAGATGGGGAGCCGGAGCGCGGCTGGACGGAGAGGAGTTCGATTCAAGCATTGCCTTGGTACCTGTCGCTTTCGGATCAAGTCCCGGACTTAACATGGCGGTCCCAGGCGGACCGTATTGATTCGTGGCCGCCGCGAATTGCCGGCGCCAAGTGAAGTATAGCAACCGGGCCGCGCGGGGCGGCTGCTGTTTACGTCCCCGGACGCGGGCGGTATCCGGGACGCGCCGAGACGCGGTACTTCTTGCCCGGATCGGAGGTGATTTCGACGCTGATCTTGCGGAAACCCTCGTTCGGATTGGGCTGCGGGTAGTAGGTGATGGTGTACGAGTTGCCGAGATCTTCGCGAATCGACTCGAATGCTTCGACCTGCTTCTGCCACGTCTTGGCAAAGAAAGACTTGCCGCCCGTACGCGAGGCAATGCGGCGGAAGACGCCGCTCGAAATCGGGTCGCGGCTCACGTCGCTCGTTGAAATCACGTAGATCGGTATGCCCTCGTCTTCAGCGACCGCGCGCACGTCGTCGGGCGCCACCATGCTCGCGTTATCCGGACCGTTTGAGAACACGATGACCACCTTGCGCCCGGGCACCTTGGCCGCATCCCGCAGCGTCAGCAGCAGCCCGTTGTACAGCGCGGCATCGTCTCCGGCAACCGCCTTGCGCAGTCCGGTGAGCACTTCATTGCGGTCTTTGCTCAGCGGAGCGCCGCGCGAAAGGTTCCGGCTGAACGTGTACACCGCGACGGAATCGGCCCGGTCCAGGCCGCGCACGAAATCGGCGATGGCGTCCGAGGCGTAAACAAACCCGCGGTACATATAGTTGCTGGTGTCGAACAGAACAAAAACGTTGGTGCCGACAAAAGCGTCCGTCGAAATGCCGCCTTTCTCCGGATCGACCGGCCCGGTCGTCGTAATCGGCTTGCTCGAGCCGTCTTCCATGATCTGCACCGGCGGACGGTTGCCTTCGGCGAACGTGGCCACTTTTTGATGGATGCCGTCCTCGGTGATCTTGAAATCGGAGGGCTTCAGCCCGTTCACGTAGCGGCCTTTGCTGTCCGTAACGGTGAAGCTCAACACGACCATGTCCACTTTGACCCGGAAAGTGGGCCGTTCCTGCGCCAACAGGGGCAGCAGAATCGCGCACGTAGCAAGTCTCTTCATCGATTCCCCTAGTTCAGGCTAGCGCTCTCGATTCCCCGGCTCTTGCGCTCAGCAGTTCGAATCTTATCGCCGGTGACGCGAATGGAATACAGCAGCGCCGGCCAATCCTCAAGATGCGTCGCGAAGATCTGCTCCAGGCCCTTTTGCGTCCAATCGGGTACGAGGAGATTCAATTGCGACGGCCGCAGGTACAACTCGTCGGCGAGCGAGGCATAGTAAAGATTGTTCGATTCCCAGCTTTCCGCCATGAGGCGGCTGGAGTATCCCATTAGGGTCGGGAACAGGCGCAGGTTCAACAACTCGGGCCGCATCGAATTAGCGAGCGTCGGTTTGGGTGTCCCAAAGGCTTCGGAAATCGCCTCGGAGGACAGCTTGTCCGGCGAGGCCGCCACCAGCGCGCGGATCGCTTCAGGAATGGAACTGGACGATGAAATCCGCTGAGCGGCCGCCATGGCGCCCAGGTTGTAAAAATCGGCCGGCGTGACCAGACGCGTCGCCCTGGCCATGTCGCCCGCGGCGATGAAGCCCGAGACCTTGCGCACGCGCGCCGGGTCGGCCAGGCGCTCCATCAAGTCCATCATTTTCTCGCGCAGGGACGGCGAGAAAGCGGACTCGGCGAGCAGCGATTCGCCCAGCCGCATGTTCAGCGCGACATAGTGTATCTGTTCGGGGGCGACATTCCACCAGCGCGTCAGCTTGGCGCTGACCAGCATCTGCGGAACCAGGTCCCCCCAAATCAGCGCCTGCTCGCGAGTCGGAATCAGGAAGTTCTGTTCAGCTTCGGCCAGGGCGTATGGCAATGTAGCCAGGGAGCCCACCAGCCGTCCTCCCGCCGAGGAAGGCCAGCCGCTGCCCAGCACTTCCGTGGTGCGCCAGGTCTGATGGCTGCCTTGGATGCCGATAAAGTCGTGGCTGCGGACAAAAAGCGGGTTGGTGTAGACCAGTTGAGCGCCGGGGGGTGTGTAGTGAGCGTACAGGAATCCAACCAGGGTGTCGCGCAGCAGCGGCGTCAGCAGACCGCGGGCATCGCGGAGGCGGTCCGGCGAGACGGAAGACTTGTCCACCACGGACCGGAAGTTCAATTTGCGCTCTGCTTCGATGTGTTTCTCAGTCCAGAAGCCAAAGGAGAATGAATTCTTCTCCTGGGCGCTCAGCGAGGCGCGGGGCAGGTTCAAATCCGACACGCGCGAGGCGAGCCGGTTCACCAGCGCGGTATTCAGCTTTTCGCCCTTGGACACGCTTTCCAGGTGATCCGCAAGATCGAAAAGAGTCTTCAGGGAAACCAGCTTTTGCGCCTCGAAGACCTTGTTCATCTCGCCGATGAGTGTCCCCATGGTTTCGGCGTCGCGCGGCGCGGTTGTGCCCGCCATGAGCTCCATCATGATTTCCTGCGGGTTCGCGTTGGCCGGAGCATGGCTGGCCTTGAGCAGCAGCGCCACCCCGGCGCGTCCGGCATCGAAAACGTCCCGTGATGACTTGATCTTGCCGAATGGCGTGACCAACCCGGAAAGGGTAGCATCCTCTTCACTGGCCGCAATCAACTTGTGACGCACCAGCACCTGCCAGATTCCGGCGAGCGCCTGCATGGCGCCCGCTGAATCGGCCTTCAGCAGGTTGTCGTGCATGTCGCGGATGGCCGCCGCCGAATCGAGGTAGGCAACGATGGTCGAATCGCTTACCTCGGGTCCTTCGGAGAACAGTGCGTATTGCGGGCTGTAGAGGCGGTAATCCCGGAGCAGGCGGGTCACCGTGGCGGCTTCCAGCGGCTTGGACCGCTTTCTCTCCAGATCGCTCACCGCCAGGTACATCTTGAGCGGTTCGTTCTCGACGGCCTTTCTTGACAGGGCGAACAGCGCTTCCAGGACATCGTCGGGCTCTTTCCATCCGCCGGCCGATTTCGTGAGCTTGCCGTCGTACTTGCCGTTGGGGTGCAGGGTGAACAGAGTCTTCCAAACGTCGATGCCTCCGGGGATCACCGGCCTGCCGTCGCGGCCGAGCCGCATGCGCGTCGTCAGGAGCATCAGGTCGGTGTTGGCTCGAAACACCGGGCGGGCAGGGCCGGGGCTGGTGATCTTACCCCGCAGGGCGGCATAAAACCGCTTCATGCGCGCCGGGTCGGTCAGGTAATCGAGCGTGGGCCCCTGGATTCGGGACAGCGAGTCAAAGTAGCTTGCCATCCAACCGTCGTCCTTAGCCACCAGGGCTCCGAAGAACTCGGCCCCCTGGTCTGGAGAGGCGCCTACCATTTCGGTCCACGCCGCTGTCGATTTGGGCGCGCCCGGTATGACGGCCTTGCCGTCGCGAAGCCGGAACATGCCGCCGAAAAAGTCGAAAACGTGGGCAAAGGCGCGAATGCGCGCCACCGGCAGCGCCCGCCGGAGCTGGTCCGCCGTGTCCTGGTCGATTTTTGACATGCCCAGGTACAGGCGGCAGAGCGATGGGTCGCTCATAAAGGTATCGATAAACTCGCCGCTCTGTTTCTCCCGCGCGGAGAGCCAGTATTCGGCGGAATAGAGTACGGGAATTTTGGTGGGCTGGTAGTCGTACGAGAACGGCCGGTTGGTGCGGAGCGCCTCTTCGAGTTCGGCCAGCGGGAAACCGGAATCCATCGTGAGAAACGCCCGCGTGGCGTTGACGGTCTCCAGCACGACATCTGAACCGCACCCGCCGCGCATTCTGAAACCGAGGGTCTTGAGCAACTGCCCGGTTTGCGCCGAATCGCAGGTCTCCACGCGCAGCACCTTGGCGCTATCGGCCAGCTTGTCGATCTCCCGCGCCTGGGACATGTAGCGGAAGACCAATTTAAGGTATTCGGTGGGTTCCAGGGATTCGCTGCCGCTGGTGGCCTGGTAGCCGTTGGTGATGATATTGCGCGCCAGGGCGCCGATCAGTTCCTCGGCGGGCAAATCCGGCGACAGGGCGGCCATGCGATTGAAGGACCGCAGCGGCCCCGGAATTTCGACCGTTCCGGTTTCGCCCGAAACGCTGGACGCGGCCGGCATCGTGAGATCCGCGCCGCCGGCGGCGCGATAGGCTTCGATTCGCCTGGCGGCGGACTCCCGGTCTCCCGCCAGCAAGTCGAGCACAGCCAGCCGGCGCGCCGCTTGCAGTTTCGCGGCGCCGGCAGCGGAATCAAAGAGATGCTGGTAGGCTTGCCGCGCCCGGGGATCCCGGTGTTGATCCAGGAAATCCGCATAGGCGGCCTGCGCCGCCGCATCTCGCGGAGACTGCCGCGCGGCCCGTTCCAGCCGTTCCAGCGTCCCTCGCGGGTCTTGCTGCCCGAGCGCCAATCCCGCGGCCAGTGCCGATACGGCAACAGCGCAAATGATAGTCCGCGTCATTTCCGCCTCCTGCTTCTGCCCTACTTGACCTCTAGTTTGACCTAATGTACCACTCACCGGCGGCCGGTTGTGAATGGAGGAGTTCCGGTGAGTTCCGGGCCCCCCCAAACTCCTTAGGATTTCCGAATCGCGCCGTCTGGTGCTTCTTTTCGTAGCTCTGCATAAGACAATCGCCCGGACCCGGTGGCACATCCCTTTGCCAGCAAGGAGGGTCGAAATGGCCATGGCTCGCTGGAGTAGACTGCTACTAGTCATGTGCCGAATCGCCGTCCTGGTTCTCTTTTTCCCACTGTGGGCTCAATCCACCCGCATTGAGATTGACGCGTCGCAAAAGGCCCCCTACAAGATCCCCAGGACGATCTATGGGACGTTTCTCGAGCCCATCCTGCAATCCATCTACGGGGGCTTGTGGGGACAGATTGTGGTCAACCCAAGTTTCGAGGAGAACCTGTGGAGCCTCGGCGCGCTGCAAAACGAGATCACTCGCGAGCCGGCGCTCGTCCGGGCCTCGGCGCTCGGGCTGCCCGTCCCGTGGGAGCCTCTCGACCAGGGCCAAGGCAACCGCTACGAGCCTCGCTGGGGCGATGCCGCCAACTCATCGCGCTCGCTTTTTCTGATGGCGTTGCCAGGCAGTGAAACCGGAGTGCGCCAGCAGGTGTTCCTCCCCGTCCACCGTACGCTTGCCTATACCGGCAGCCTGTGGGCGAAGCATGTGAGCGGTCCGGCGCAAGTGACCGTTTCGCTGCGGCGCCGCAACCGGCCCGCCGAGGGTTTTGTGTCGCAAACGGTGGCCTTGAGCGGATCAGACTGGGCCAGGTACACATTCTCCTTCCAACTGCCGCCGGGTAAACTGGCGCGCCTGGAGCCGGCCGATCTCGTCATCGCCGCAAATCATGAGACACGAGTCCTGCTCGACCAGGTCTTTCTGTACCCCGCTGATGCCGTCGAGTCCCTGGACCCGGAGATGATCTCGCTGACCAAGGCGCTGAACACTCCGCTCATCCGGTTCGGCGGGAACTACACATCCGGGTACCACTGGCGCGACGGCATCGGCCCGCTCGACAAACGCGTCTCGATGCTGAACCTCGCTTGGGGCATGCCGGAATACAACCATTTCGGCACGGACGAACTGCTGGCGTTTTGCCGGCTGGCGGGATCGGCTCCGCAGATCGCCCTCAACCTGGGCAGCGGCACTCCGGAAGAAGCCGCCGGCTGGGTAAGTTACGTGAACTCGAAGTTGGGCGCCGGACAGCTTTGGGAACTCGGCAACGAACTGTGGGGCGATTTCCAAATCGGATACCCGACTTTGGAGCGCGCCGCCGCGCGGACCAAGGCCTTCAGCGATGCCGTCCGCACCGTGGATTCGACGGCGCGCCTCATCGCCACCGGCCAGGACCCGGATCACTTCGAGGAATGGAATGCCAAACTGCTGGCCTTGCCGCCTGGAACTTTCCAGTATCTGGCGACGCATTTTGTTGTCGGCTGCGGCAACGTAAAGAAGCCCAAGCCAACAACCAGCTTTATCGCCGAATCCGCGCTGGCGCTGCCGGTGGGCCTGGAACGCCAACTGCGCAAAATGAAGGCGCAGATTGACGCCTCGCCGCATCGCGGACAGGTGAAGATCGCCTTCACCGAGTGGCTGTTCCACGGCCAGAACGACTCGGTGCCGCGCTTCACCAACATGGGCGGCGCGATCATGGCCGCCGGGTTCCTCAATACCTTGATTCGGACCGCCGACTTTGTCCCGATTTCCGATATGACCGGACTGATCGACTTTGCCGGAATCACCAAGAAGCGAAGCCAGGTCTATGCGCCGCCCGCCTACTGGGCGCTGCGCATGTATTCCACGTCTTCGGCTGCGAGTCCCATCATGACTCGTGTGACCGGGGAGACGTACGATGTTCACGAAGGCAACAACCGGATACCGGAAATCACGGGCGTCCCGTACCTGGATGTGGTGGCCGGGCTCAACGACCCAGCCGATGCTCTCACGATTTTTGCCGTCAACCGCCATCCAAACCGCGATATCCCGGCGCGCCTGCGCCTGGAAGGCTTCATTCCTTCGAAGCAAGGCCGCGTGCAGACGTTGAGTGGAACCAGTCTGTATCAGGTGAACGATGAGCTGCGGCCGAACGCTGTCTTGCCCGTCGAAAGCGCCGTCACCAATGCGGCGCCGGATTTCGAGTACCTCTTCCCGCACGCGAGCGTGACGGTCATCGAACTGAAGCGGCGGTAGCGCCAGTTCCTCCCCGCCGTGAGTTGCAGCCCCGAGCTTGCGAATCACCGCGCCGTTCTTGGCCTCCACCAAGCCGTTGTCGTTGGAGTGGCGTGAGCGCGACGTGGTCTGCTCGATGAGGAGTTTCTTGAGCAGGCCCGCAACGTCGTGATTGATGCGCTCGCTGCCGTTGTCGGAATGAAAGCCGCGCGGATCTGGAACGGAAACTGGCCGAGCATCGCTTCCAGCACCGGAATCAGCCACCGTTCCGAGATCTTCGGCGTGGCCGCCATCACCTGCCACTGCGTCACCTCGTCCACGGCGTTGATGTGATAGACACCCTTGGCGCCATCGAAGCCGCCCTGATGCACCGTGTCAATCCGCAGGAACCCCGGCCTTCCCTTCGGCTCCGGCCGGCGCCGCTTGCCGATGGCCACCACCGCCGGCCTCGTCGGCTCATAGCTGGCGTTGCGTTTACGGTAGGCCGCCGTACCGCGCAGCCGGTAAGATCTGCGCCGAACTGATCCCGGCCAGCCGCCGATACGCCGCGATTCCGTGCACTTCATACTCCCGCTCCAGGATGCGCCGCGTCGCCGGGCCGCTCAGGTTGCCGCGCGCCTTGTCCACATCGGCCAGCAACCCGACGTCGTTCTTGGTGTAGCGCGCTGCAAACTGATGCCGCTTGTACTCGGTCGCCTTCACCCGCCCCGTCGCCAGATAGCTCTTGATCAGGCGCGTCACTTGCGCCCGGCTCAGGCCCGTCATCTTCTCCACATAGCGCCGCGGCAGTCCCTTGGCAACCTTCCCCTGGCAGGCGTACTCATGCCGCACCAGCACCCGCTCCACCCACGGGTAGATCTCCTTCCGGCCCTGCGCCGCGAACTCCACCGGCTCGGCTCCCTCCAAGAACGCCGGGATCTGCTCCAGGCTCAACCACTTCGAATCGTCCATGCTGATGATCAATCCCCAGCATCTCGATCCCAACCCCCTTCAGGCTCATCTTGTGTGAGAATCCAGGCCCCGCTTCAGGCTCATCTCCTACGGAACAGCGGCCGCTACCTCCGTGTACTTCCGAAGTGGGCTTTATGCTGTAGCCGCCACAACTTTGTAACCAAGTGCCTTGGCTTGTGCCCGTAGCCTCGCCTCGGCACGGGCAAGGTACTGTCGTT
>JADZCI010000030.1 GCA_020851655.1 Bryobacterales bacterium | reverse complement strand
GCCCGCGAGAGCTTCCCCAGCACCACTGGCCGGCGGGCGCCTGTGGCGCTCGGCAAGTTGCCGGGACGGTCATGCCAGGTTTCGTACGCCAGCACCGCAAATGCCACCGCTTCCTTGGCATTGGGGTCGATCCCCAGCATGGACGATGTGAACAGGCGCGCCGGTCGAACCTGTTCGGCGAGCATGGCCATCATCGTGAGGTTGTGGACGCCGCCGCCTGAGACAATGACCTCGTCGGGCCTCGGGCAGAAGCGTCGAAGCCCCAGGCCTACCGAGACGGCGGTCAAGGCCACCGCGGTGGCCAGGGTGTCGGCGGGGCTCAACCCGGCCGCGATGAAGCGCTGCAAAAACTCCTCGCCGTACTGCTCGCGTCCGGCCGTCTTCGGCGGTTTTCGCCGGTAGAACGCGTCGCGAGTCAGGTGCGAGAGCAGTTCGCGGTCGACTTTGCCATGCGCCGCTATGCGGCCATCCTCGTCATAAGAGTGGCGCCCTTCGGTAAGGTGCGCCACCAGGCCGTCGCTCACCATGTTCCCCGGTCCCGTATCGAACGCGATGACATCTTCCGGCCGCCCACCGGCCGGGATCAGGGTGATGTTGGCGATCCCACCGATGTTGAGAGCGACACGCGTCTTGGACGGATGCCGGTACAGTATGTAATCGACAAACGGAACCAAAGGCGCACCCTTGCCCCCGGCCGCCATGTCCCGCATCCGGAAGTCGGAGACCACGGGAATCCCCGTCCGCTCCGCCAGGAAAGAGCCATCGCCGATCTGCAGCGTGCTGGCAATGCTCCGCCCCAGATACCTGATGGCCTCTCCCTCATGAAAGATTGTCTGGCCGTGACTGCCAATCAAATCGACAGTCGCGGCAGGAATCCTGGCTTCTTCGCAAGCACGCTCAAACGCTTCGGCGTACACTTCGGCCAAAAGCACGTTGAGACGAGATATATCAGCGGTGTGCGTGACTGCGTTGGATACCCCCAGCAACGCGTCACGCAGTTTCTTAGGATAAGGCTCAGAGTGAAAAGCAAGGGTGCGCAGACGCTTTCCCCACCCTTTGCCCTGAACGTCCACCAGAGCAATGTCTACACCATCGAGCGACGTCCCGCTCATGATTCCGGCGATTCGCATAGTCGGATGAGCCCTCGGTCCCGGCTCATTGAGGTTGAGTGTTCCGGGAAAAGATTTAGTCTCATTCATAATTCGAGTCAGGACTGCAAATAGTACTAGACAATCCACACCCAGAAGCGCTTGAAAAATGGCAATTTGAGAACACAGGGATGTCGCCGGAGTTTTGGGGAGTAGTACCAGTTTCAGGCGACGCAAAGGCCGGTTCAGTACTAGTGGTTGAGCTCCGCCTTCAGCTCGTTCAGAATCTGCAGCGCTTCGACCGGACGCAACTCATCAATGTTCAGCGCACGGATTCGGGCCGCGATCTGGTAGTTGACCGGCTCGAACAACTGGATTTGAATTGCCTTCCCGCCTCGGCGAGCCTTGGGGGTCAACTCTTCGCTGACGGTGTGCTCGGACTTTTCGTGGAAGGCCAGGATTTCGCGTGCCCGTTCGATCACCGTGGAAGGCAGCGCCGCCAGCCGGGCCACCTCGATTCCGTAACTCTTGTCCGCCGCGCCGGGCTCGACGCGCCGCAGGAAGATCACCTGATCGCCGGCTTCACGCACCGAGACATGGAGGTTGCGCACACCTTCCAAACGCTCCTCCAGTTCGGTGAGTTCGTGGTAGTGCGTTGCGAACAACGTGAGCGCGCCGATGCGTTCGTGAATGTGCTCCAGCACCGCCCAAGCCAGAGCCAGGCCGTCGTAGGTGGCTGTGCCGCGCCCAATCTCGTCCAGGATGACCAGGCTCGCCGGCGTTGCGGTGTTGAGAATCAGAGCCGTCTCGGTCATTTCGACCATAAACGTGGAGCGCCCGCGCGCCAGGTTATCGGAAGCCCCAATCCGCGTGAAGACGCGGTCCACGAGTGGCAGGACCGCCGACTCGGCCGGGACAAACGACCCCATCTGCGCCAGAATGGCGATGAGCGCCGTCTGCCGCAGGTAGGTGGACTTGCCGCCCATGTTCGGCCCGGTGATGATTGCCACTCGCGCACCGGCGCGGTTCAGAAATGTGTCGTTCGGGATAAAGCGCTGTGCTTCGCGCGCCGTCAAGTGCTCGATCACCGGATGCCGGCCGCCGGCGATGCGCATTTCGCCCTCGGCGGAAAAGCGTGGCCGGACATAGCGGTTCTCGACCGCCGTCTGCGCCAGCGCGGCAAAGAAATCAAGCTCGGCGACAGCGGCCGCGGTGGCGCGAATCCTCGAGGCCTGCGCCGCGGTGAATTCGCGCAACGCCTGGAACAGATCCTTCTCAATTCCGAGAATCCGTTCCTCGGCATCGAGCACCTTGGACTCCAGTTCCTTTAATTCCGGCGTGGTGAACCGCTCGGCGTTGACCAGCGTTTGCTTGCGGTCGTAATCGGCGGGCGCCAGGTGCAGGTTCGCTTTCGAGATTTCGATGTAGAACCCGAATACATTGTTGAAGCGGACCTTGAGCGACTGAATTCCGGTCCGCTGCCTTTCGCGCGTCTCAATCGCCGCGATGACCTGCCGCGAGTTCCGGCTCAGGTCGCGCAGTTCATCCAGCGCGGCGTTGTAGCCGGCGCGGATCACGCCCCCGTCCGCCAAGCTTACGGGCGGCTCGTCGGCAACCGCCGCCAGGATCTTCCCGGCGACGTCGCTCACCGGATCCGCGCCCTCCAGCGCCTGGGCGAGCCTGCCAGCGGCAACCGCCGACGCCAGGGAAGTGAGCGCGGGCACCCGGCTCAACGAACGGCCTAAGCCGAGCATGTCGCGCGGCGAAGCCGTACCCACCGTGATGCGCGCCAGCAGCCGTTCGAGGTCCATGATCTGGGCCAACTGATCGCGAAGTTTCGCGCGCTCGAGCGTCGCCCGGGCCAGTGCCGCGACGGCGTCCAGCCGGCCTTCAATCTCGGCTGGATCGAGCGACGGCCGCAGCAGCCGCTTTCTCAGCAGCCGTCCGCCCATGCCCGTGCACGTCTTCCCGATCACCGCGATGAGAGTCGCCTGCCGGTCACCCTGCAAATCGGCCGCCATCATCGGCTCGACCAGTTCGAGATTGCGAATCGTAACCGCATCCAGCAACATCGCGCCGGAGCGGTCGAAATACGCCGGACGGTCCAGGTGATCGAGAGCCGACTTCTGCGTTTCCCGCAGGTAATACAACAGCGCGGCCGCGGCGCCAACGGCGAGCTTCCTGTCGCGCAGTCCACAGCCCTCCAGGCTGAGCAGCCGGAAGTGCTCCTTGAGGCTTGGTTCGGCGTGGTCGAACGAGAAGACCCACGGCTCAACCACGGTCTTGATCCAACGGCCTTCGGGCGCGGCGGCGCCTTCCGGCACTAAGAGTTCACGAACGTTCAGGGACTCCAACGCCGGCAGCACGCTATCGGGTGAAATCTCGGTGGCTCGAAACTCGCCCGTCGACACATCCAGGTAGGCCAGACCCGCCGCTCCGGAACCGGGAAACGCGGCGGCCAGGTAGTTGTTTTCCTGCGGCTTGAGCAGCGATGCCTCAGTCGCCGTACCGGGCGTTACGATTCGCGTCAACTCGCGCTTGACGAGCTTTTTGGCGAATTGCGGGTCCTCCATTTGATCGCAGATCGCGACACGGAACCCCTTCTGAATCAGGCGCGCTATGTAGCCTTCGGCCGCGTGCGCCGGCACACCGCACATCGGGACCGGCTCACCTCGCTCCTTGTTCCTCGATGTGAGGGTGATCTCCAACTCGCGCGATGCGGTGATCGCATCCTCGAAGAACAGCTCGTAGAAATCTCCCAAACGGAAAAACAGCAGGGCTTGCGGCGCCTGCTGTTTGATGGAAGTGTATTGCCGCATCAGCGGCGTTGACGGCTCCGCGCTCACTAAGCGTAGATCCCACGCAGCTTGACGGCGAAAGCAACGCGGTCCAGAGCGAGCATGTAGGCCGCTGTGCGGTTATGGACGCCATGGTGGTCCGCCAGCGAGGTCACATCCTTGAAGCTGTTGACCATGATCTCCTCCAGGCGTCCGTTCACCAGCCCTTCGTTCCAGAAGTAACCCTGGCGGTCCTGGACCCACTCGAAGTACGACACCGTCACGCCGCCGCCGTTGGCCAGAATATCCGGGATCACAAAGACCTTGCGGTCTTCGAGGATCCGGTCGGCTTCGGCGGTCGTCGGACCGTTGGCGCCTTCGCAAAGGATCTTGGCGCGGATGTGGCCGGCATTCTGAGAGTGAATCTGGTTCTCTTTGGCCGCCGGAAGCAGCACGTCGCACTCCAGAAACAGCGCGTCCTTCGGATCGATGGCTTCGGCATCCGGAAAATCGCGGATGGTCCCGGCTTCCTTGCGGTGCTGTGCCAGGGCGGTGATGTCGATGCCGTGCGGGTTGTACAGCGCTCCATCCCACTCGATGACGCAGACGATTTTCATGCCCGCCGCGCGCATCAGCTTGGACGCCATGCCGCCGACATTGCCGAACCCCTGCACTACAACGCGGGTGTCGGCGGGCTCCATGTGGAACCGGCGGAGCGCCTGCAGCGTTACGAACAGGCAGCCCCGCCCGGTCGCTTCCACACGCCCGCGCGACCCTCCAAGCTGGAACGGCTTGCCCGTCACCACGGCGGTGACGGTGGTTCGTTTGTGCATGGAATAGGTGTCCATGATCCACGCCATCGTCTGTTCATTCGTGTTCATGTCGGGCGCGGGAACGTCGCGCTCCGGCCCGATGACGTCTACCAACTCGGCGGTGTAGCGGCGTGTGATCTTTTCTAATTCTGTCTCGGACAGGACCGATGGATCGCAAATGACACCGCCCTTGCCGCCGCCGAACGGAATGTTGGCCACCGCGCACTTCCACGTCATCCACGAAGCCAGCGCGCGGACTTCATCGATCGTAACGTCCGGCGCATAGCGGATTCCGCCCTTGGCCGGCCCGCGCGCAATGGAGTGCTGCACGCGGTAGCCGGTAAACACCTCCAGCCGGCCGTCATCCAACTGCACCGGGATGTGGACTGTCACCTCCATCGCCGGTGTGCGTAAGACCTTTTGCATGCCCTCGTCCAGTTCCAGACGCCGGGCCGCTTCGTTAAACCGCGCCTCAGCCGCCAACCAGGGATTGAATTCCTTATCATGTGTGGAGACCGGCGCTGCTTCGGCAATCATCCTGGAGAACCTCCGCCCTTATTATGTCACTCGCCCGGATGGACGCTCGACTACGCTAAGAGTGATGTCCGGCACGCCGATGACAAGGCGGCAGGCGCTGCTCGCCTGGTCCCCTTTCTTTCCTGCCCGCAACCGCGGCAGGACTCGCCTTTCCGGCGTCGAATTCCAGGTCATTCGCAACGGGTTTCGCCCCAAGCGGCGCTTCCTGCTGATACACGGCAACGAAACCACCGCCCGCGAGTGTCTGCTGGCTCACGTGCGGCGCTACCGCGGAATCGCCCACTTGGTCACCGGCCCGGACCGCTACGTGGAAGCCGGCGGCGGCAAGCTCGATCCCAACCGGATGTTTTCCCGTGAAGGCGCGCTGCTCAGCTACAGCCGCCTGAACCCGCAATGGACCCCGGCGCAGGTCTCCGCCGCGGTCGACTGGCTCGATCAGAACCGCAGCCATTTGCTGCGAAAATTGGCCCCTCCTCCACAGGGTCTCTTGTTCGCGGTGCACAACAACAGCCAAGGCTACTCGATGGAAGACGAGATTCCGATCAGCGACGAAGTGCACCTGCCGCTGAGAAACCAGCCGCACGAGTTCTTTCTGGCTGTCGATCGCATCGATTTTCAGCGTCTGGCCGGCGGCCCCTACAATGTGCTCCTGCAAGAGAACCCGAAGGGCCCCGATGACGGTTCGCTCTCGCGCCTGGCTGCCCGTCTGCGGTTCCGCTACGTCAACCTCGAGGCTGGTCTCGGAAAATTCGAGAAGCAGATGGAGATGATGGCTTGGCTGGAGCGGCGGCTGCCTTAACGGTCTTCCGTCGCTGGCATGATAGAATCCCTCGATTGATGAAATCGACTCTCATGGCTGAACTCTCGGCCGAATTCTTTGGCACTTTAGTGCTCATCCTCCTCGGCTGCGGCGTCGTGGCGATGGTGGTGCTTTTTGGCACAGGCGTCCCCGGCGAAGTCGTCAACGGCGGAGTCACCAATATCAACATCGCCTGGGGTCTGGCCGTCACCCTCGGCGTCTATGTCTCGGGGCGTATCAGCGGCGGACACCTGAACCCCGCCGTCACTCTCGCGTTCGCGGTCTTCCGGGGCTTTTCATGGGCCAAGGTTATCCCCTATACCATCGCGCAATTGGCCGGAGCATTCACCGCCGCCGCGATCGTGTACATAAATTACCGGCCCGCGTTTGAAAGCTTCGATCCGGGGTTGGAAAAGACGGCGGGAGTCTTCACGACATTTCCGGCCTTTCCAACCCAACTCTCTGCCGGGTTCATTGACCAGGTTATCGGCACGGCGCTGTTGCTCTTCCTCGTTTTCGCCGTCACGGACGACCGGAATCAGTTGCCGGCTTCAAACCTGGCGCCCGTGATCATTGGCCTGATCGTTGTCGCCATCGGTATGTCGTTCGGCAAACTGCACGGCTATGCCATCAATCCCGCGCGCGACTTCGGGCCCAGGCTGATGACGGTCGTCGCGGGGTTTAAGAACAACGGACTCACCGACGGCAGCGGCGTCTTTCTCGTGCCGATCGCCGGCCCGCTCATCGGCGGCATCCTGGGCGCCGGCTTGTACGACCTTGGCATCCGGCGCTTTCTCCCGCGCGCATAATTGAAGCAGGAGGCGGTGATGTTCTTTAGCCTTTCGGAGCTGGAATTACGCAAGATTCACTTTGATGTTGTCTATCGCCCCGGAGAAATCCAGCTCTCTTCGGACCTTCGGCAGGAATCCGATTTGCACGCGGAGGGTTCGGTCGAACTGCTCCGCAACACTCTTGGAGAGATCCGGGTTCGAGGCGATCTCAAGGTCGAGGTGTCGGCCCAGTGCGACCGCTGCCTGGAACCGGCGATGATCCGGGTCGAGGGTCCCTTCGATCTCTTCTACAGGCCGGTCCCGGAAACAAACGGCCACCACGAACACCGGATCGCCGAAGGAGAAGTTGATCTTTCCTTCTACGAAGACGACGGCCTCGCGCTGGAGGACGTTCTGCGCGAGCAGATCCTTTTGCAGGTCCCCATGCAGGTTTTTTGCCGCGAAGATTGCCTGGGAATCTGTCCGGTGTGCGGAGAAAACCGGAACACCGTCTCCTGCCACTGCGAAAAGCCGGCCAGCGACGACCGTTGGGCTGCGCTGAAGAACCTCGACTGACTCACAAGAGCCAAGTTTGTGAGTTCCGGCTCCCTTTATGATCCCGCATGAGAACAAGGCCGCCGTGACTCGTTCCCTACAGAGGGCGTTTGACGTCACCGCTACAGATGACATTCGGGAGATATCCAAGGGCCGCGGTTCGGACCTTCAATATCGCATCATCGTCAGGGATTCCCCATTCCTGTTACGGATCATGCTGCGAAAGGATGAGCGGAACGACCCGGTACGCATCTTTAGCTGCATGACGGCGGCAGCGGCGGCGGGGCTGGCGCCCAAGGTCCTCTAGGCCAACCCGGAAGATGGGATCGCGATCATCGACTGGATTGATGCTGTGCCGTTTCCGCGAGCGCAGGCGCTGGTTCAGGTACCCGCCTTGCTGCGCCGTCTCCACCTGCTTCCGGCGTTTCCCAAGGCCTTCAATTACACGACCGCGCACAATTTCTTCGTTTGGAGGCTTCGCTCATCCGGCCTGCTTAGGGCTGACGAAGTGGAGGAAGTCTTCGACGGCTACAAGATGATCTGCGCCGCTTACCCTCGCCTCGATGTGGATTCGGTCTCTTGCCACATGGACCTGAGGCCCGAGAACGTCTTATTTGACGGCCGCCGCGTCTGGCTTGTGGACTGGCGAGCCGCTTTCGTCAACGACCGCTTTTTCGACCTGGCCAACCTTGCCAACTTCGTCGTTACGGACGAAGCGGACGAACGGACCTTCTTGGGAGAATACTTTGGCCGGCCGCCCGGCGAATACGAGTCGGCACGATTTTTCCTGATGTGCCAGGTGATGCACATGCTTTCAGCCGCGGTCTACCTTTGGCTTGGATCGGCGGGTATGCCGGCTTGCCACGAGGAGAACCCACCCTCATTCCGCGATTTTCATGACCGGATCTGGGCCGGGCAGATCGACTTGACGGGTAACGCTTCGATGGCCGCCTATGGCGCTGTGCACTGGCGGCAACTGTTGAGCAACATTCGGCATCCCCGTTTTCACGACAGCCTCGGAATCGTCAACCGGCGGCCTCCGTACCTTGAGCGCAGCCTGCTTCTGCCCGCCGCTCCGTAACCGGAAGAGACCGCCAAGCTCTCTTTTGCGCGGATGACAACCCGCCGCCTGTTCGCTACAATAGGAAAGTCCTTTGTTTCAATCCAAATAGCCTCCAGGATGTAGACTATGCCCAACCCAAAACGGCGACACTCCAAGCGACGCACGTCTGCGCGCCGGACCCACGACTCCCTCCGGGTTCCCGGCTTTTCCGAGTGTCCCAAGTGCCACGAACGGAAATTGCCGCACCGCGCCTGCCCGCATTGCGGCTGGTACAAGACTCGCGAAGTCATCGAAGTCGTTCAAGAATAAAGACTAGCCCAGCCTGATCCGCTAAAATCCAGACAATATGGTGAGGATCGCAGTCGACGCCATGGGTGGCGATCACGCCCCGGGGCCTGAAGTCCTGGGTGCGCTTCGCGCCGCCCGGTCTCTGGGCATCGAGGTAATCCTCGTCGGACGCCAGGAGCGGATTAACGCCGAACTGGCCAAGCACAGCGACCTTGGCGATGCGCCGGTCCGTATCGTACACGCCAGCGAAGTGGTCACCATGGAGGACAGCGCGGCCAAGGCTCTGCGAAACAAGCGTGACAGCAGCATCCGGGTGGCGGCGCGTCTGGTGCGCGACGGACAAGCCGACGGCGTCGTTTCCGCGGGCAATACCGGAGCGGTGATGGCGATTGCCAAGACCGTGTTCGGCATGATTCCCGGGGTCGAGCGCCCCGCTTTGGCATCGCCTTTCCCAACCGTTAAGGGCAAGCCCGCGCTAATGATCGACGTCGGCGCCAACGTCGACTCCACCCCGAAAATGCTGGCTCAGTTTGCCATCATGGGCGAGATTTACTCGCGCCTCATCTTTCGCACGGAGCGTCCTCGAGTCGGCGTTCTCTCGATCGGCGAAGAAGAGCATAAAGGCAACGAACTCACCAAGACAGCCGCCCAGATCCTGCGCAATCTGCCGCTCAACTTCATCGGCAATGTCGAAGGGCGCGACTTATACACCGGAAATGCCGACGTGATTGTGTGTGACGGCTTCATCGGCAACGTGGCGCTCAAGGTGAGCGAAGGCCTGGTGGACGTCATTAAACACCTGCTGAAGGAATCTCTGTCGGCCACCATAACGCGGCAAATCGGATATGTGCTCAGCCGGAGCGCATTCCAGGATTTCCGCAAGCGCGTCGATTACTCCGAGTACGGCGGTGTGCCTCTGCTTGGCTTGAAAGGTGTCTGCATTATTTGTCATGGGCGTTCAAACGAAAACGCGATCAAGAACGCCGTTCGTGTCGCCGCGGAGTTCGCCTCCGGCGACGTCAACGACAAGATCGCCATCGAGATGGCTGCCGCCGTGGGGCCCCTTGCCGCATCTCAAGCGGTATAGGCGCGTGGTGAAGATACTTCTCGTACTCCTGGTTCCGGCTTGCGCGTGGGCTCAAAACCCGGCCACGTGGACGTTGTCCCCATCTACATCCGAAGTCGCGCCGGGTGGCGAGTTTACCGCCGAACTCCGTTTGAAGCTGGAGCCGCCGTGGCACATGTACTCGCTGACCACACCCAAGCCGGGTCCCTCGGGCGGTCCCATCGCCACCACGATCAAGATGGATCAAAACGCGGCCGTCGAGGACAGCAAACTGTTTGCGCCTCAAGCCCAACGCAAGTTCGACCCGAACTTCGGCATTGACACGGAAACCTACGACGGCGGTGTGACTTTTCTCTACCGGATCAAGCTGAGTTCCAGTGCGCCCGCCGGTCCGCTCGAACTCACATCGATGATGCGCTACCAGCTTTGCACCGACACGCAATGCCTGCCGCCCAAGAGAGTCACCGCCACGGCGCGCATCCAGATCAAGCCCGGGGCGCCGGCGGTGGCGGCAGTCATCCCGCCGGGACTGGCGGAATTTACAGGCGCCGGACCGGCGTCTGCCGCGCCGCCGGCCAGCGAGCCCATCGTGCCCGCCGGAAGCGTCGCCACGCAGAGCCTGGGGGCGTTCGTTCTCATCGCGATCGGATTCGGGTTTGCCGCGATCTTCACGCCTTGCGTGTTTCCGATGATTCCGATCACCATGTCGTTCTTCCTCAACCGGGAAGGCGGTACGCGCGCTTCGGCGATCGCGCAGGCTCTGGTGTTCTGCGGATCGATCGTGGCGCTGTTTACCGCGATTGGCCTGGGGTTGACCGCCGCTTTGGGTCCGTTCGCCGTTGTGCAACTGGGATCGAACCCGTGGGTAAACGCGCTCATTTCCGCCGTCTTCTTCGCGTTTGGCATCAGCCTGCTGGGCGCGTTTGAAATCACGCTTCCCTCCGGGTTGCTCACGCGGCTCAATGCTCATTCCGAGCAAGGCGGATATCCCGGCACAATTTTCATGGCGTTGACGTTTGCGCTGGCGTCGTTTGCCTGTGTCGGACCCTTTATGGGCACGCTCCTGGCTGGCTCGGTGGGCGGAGACAAACTCCAGCCAGCCATCGGGATGATGGCTTTCTCCGCCGCGCTGTCGTCACCGTTCTTTGTCCTGGCGCTGTTTCCGAGCTTCCTCAGTAAGCTACCCCGGAGTGGCGGATGGATGTCCCGCGTCAAAGTCGTGCTTGGCTTCATTGTTCTGGCGGCGATGCTCAAGTATCTGAGCAATATCGACCAGGTGTTGCAGTGGAATTTTCTCACCCGTGAGCGGTTCCTCGGCATTTGGGTGGTTCTTTTCGCCCTGCCGGGTCTGTACCTGCTTGGTCTGATCCGCATGGAAGGCATCAAGCCGGATGAGCGGCTGGGCGCGGGACGAGTGCTCGTCGCGACCCTTTTCCTGGGCTTTGCATTGAGCCTGATTCCGGGAATGTGGGGCGTGCGCCTGGGCGAAATCGACGCCTACATTCCGGCCGCCGCCGAAGGCGCGGCGCCCGGCGCGGCAACGGCGCAAGCCACGTGGATCAAGAACGATTACGCCGCCGCATTCGACAAAGCGCGCCAGGAAAACAAACCGGTGCTGGTGAGCTTCACCGGTTATGCGTGCACCAACTGCCACTGGATGAAGTCGAACATGTTTCCCCGGCCGGAGATCGCCTCGGAACTCTCCCACTTCATTCTGCTGGAACTCTATACCGACGGCACGGACCAGGCGTCGGAGGACAACCAGAAGAGGCAGGAGTCGGTCTTCAAGACTGTGGCAATCCCTTACTACGCGATCTTCACGCCGGACGAAAAGGTGGCGGGGTCGTTTGCCGGGCTCACCAAGGACTCCAAGGAATTCCTGGTGTTCCTGGCCAAACGCGGCTGATCCACTTCAGCCCCACGCGAGCGCTGCGCTCATCCAAACGATGGAATCTTCATCTGCTGGCCGTCCTTCAGGGCCGACTGATGCGCCACGATGCCGGGCGCCGTCAGAGCGACGGCATCATAGACGCTGACGGCGGGCTTCCGGCCGCCAAGGACCGCCTCGACAAACTCATGCGTGATGAACGTGTGTGACCCCTCATGGCCGCTGTTGTGGCGCAGCGGCTCGGGCAGAAGGTCCGTCGCCCACCACTTGGG
>JADZCI010000029.1 GCA_020851655.1 Bryobacterales bacterium | reverse complement strand
CGGATGCTGACGGCAGAGCACGAATCTGCGACGCGCCTCTGCACCGCGTGGACATTGCAGTAGGATCTGATGCCTGTGGTCTAGTTCTCGTCAAGAAGGTGGAACCCACGTGGCCTACGACTTCGAAGATCTTCGTCACCTATGAAAACAGGTCTTGCGGCCATTTCGACTTCCCAACCGGCTGTCTGGTCCTTCTCCGGACAACGGACGAGCGAGGAATACCCATACCCGGCGCACGATTTCTTAGTTCGCCCGACACGGGAGGACCGGCGTCAGACGTGTTTGGACGCCTTTATCGAACGATCACCCTAAACGAGATCCTAAAAGGGGAAGTTGTCAAGGACGGCTATCTGCCAGCTCTGGTGTTGGAACGCTGCGATCCGATGGGCGACGGGCACTTGGAGCTGAAGGTCGTACTGCGAAGGCCATAATCCTCGACAGTTGGATATTGTGTATTGAGGAGTTGGCCATACCGGACTATCCAGGCCCGCAATGGGTGTTTGAGTTGCACTGTCAGGAATTATCTACGACTATCTACGACCCTCGCCGTAATGGGCTGCTATCCAAAAAGTGTAATTAGCGTTCGACGGGCAGCGGCAGTCGGGCACAGCAGTGATAGATGGCCGCGATGAAATTCGCGGCCGTGCGGAATCCGAATGACGGGTGGCTGATCGACTTGATCTTGTTGTTCATACCCTCAACCGCTCCGTTCGAGAGCCGTGTTTTAGTCCAGGCGAGGATTCCGTCCAAGTGAGAGCGGAGCATGCCGACGAATTTCTTGAATGACTCCAACCTCGATCGCATGGCCGAATTCATCCACTTGAGCAGATGCTGCTTGGCGCGCCACGGCTGCCGGTAGGTCCAGAAGAGTTGGAACGATTCCTTCAAGTACCAGGCACGGACCAGCGGCGAATTCCAGCGCACGATCGTGGAAAGCCGCTCTTGCTGCTTGCTGTTCAGATTCCACGGGTTCTTCAGCAGCAGCCAGCGGGTTCCTTTGAAGCGGACTCTCTGTTTCGTGGTGAGTTGACGCCACACGTCCCGGCGCGCCGCGTCGACCGCCTCGTTGAGGTGCTTGACGATGTGGAACCGATCAAACAGAATCTGCGCGTTGACGGCGTGATCGCGCACCAGCTTGGCGTACGCCGCCCACATGTCCATGCAAACCACCTGAAGCGTTGGGCAGCGCCGTTTGCCCATTTCCTTGGTAAAGAACGGCCGCACCGCCTCTTCGGTCCGGTCGGCTCCCACCCACAGCAGGACACGGCGCTCCAGATCGTAAACCACCGTGAGGTAACCTGCCCTTTCCGACGGCTCACCTCATCGATGCCAATCGCATGTACCGTACCCGTCCGGTGAAACCATCTGGCGGTGATGCGGGATGAGGGGGATACTGTGCGCGATGCAGCAGAGATCAGGTTTGAAGACGCGGGCGGCGCGGCGTGAGCATTGGCGGCAGGTGATCGAGGCGGCGGAGAGGAGCGGGGAGACGATCCGAGGATACTGCCAGCGGCAGGGGATTCACACGAGCCACTACTACTATTGGCGGCGGCGGTTGCAGCAGGATGAGCCGGAGGTGTCGAGGAAGCAGAGCGGAAAATTTGTGCTGGTGGGCGCGGCGGGGATGGGGACGGCGGAGGCCGCGGCGATGGAGTTGTTGGTGGGGCGTGGGTGGCGACTGCGGATCGGAGCGGGAGTGGAAGAGAGCGCATTGCGAGTCGTTCTCGGGGCGCTGGCTGCGCAGTCATGATCTCGCTGCCGCCGGTGGTGCGGGTGTACTTGTACACGGCTCCGTGCGACATGCGGCAAGGCTTCGACCGGCTGAAGGCGCTGGCCGAGGCGGGCGTGGGCGTGGATCCGCGCGGGGGCCATCTGTTTGTGTACTGCTCGCGGCGGCGGGACCGGATGAAGATTCTGTACTGGGACCGCGACGGATGGGCGCTGTGGTCGAAGCGCCTGGAGGCGGGCACGTACGCTTTTCCGTTCGGGGCGGCGGGAGGCCGGGAGATCACTTCGGGCGAGTTGGGGGCGCTGCTTTCGGGGTTGGACCTGGCGAGCGTCAAACAGCGAAAACGGTATGTCGAGCCGTTGCAACGAAGTGCTTGAAAGGCCCGTTTTTATTGGGTTCTGACGCGATTTTTGCTTGGATCAAGAGCAAACAGAAAGTACAATTCTTGTTGTGAGCGTGCTCGATCCCAGACAGCTTCCCAGCGACCCGCAAGTATTGCGGGAGATGGTGCTGGCGCTGAGCGCACAGTTGGAAGAGCACGAGCGGCGCCTTCAGCGGGTGCAGCACATCATGGAGCAGTTGCTGGCCTGGCGGTTCGGTTCGCGGCGCGAGCGGGTGGTCGACGAGCGCCAGTTGTTTTTGTTCGCGGTGGAGTTCGAAGCGCAGGGCGGCGACATCGACGCGCTGATCAAGGAACTGATTCCGGACGAGGAGCGGAAAGAGAATCCGCTGCTGGCGCTGGAAGAAGAAAAGCCGCGCAAGAAGAAAGGCCATGGGCGCAAGCCGCTGCCGCAGTCGCTCCAGCGCGAGCGGATCGAGTATGAGTTGAGCGAAGCGGAGCGGACCTGCCCGCAATGCGCACAGCCGATGAAGAAGATCGGCGAGGATGTCAGCGAGCGGCTGGAGTATGTGCCGGCTTCGCTGAAGGTGATCGAGGAAGCGCGCGCCAAGTACGGCTGCCGGTGCGGCGGTTGCATCAAGACGGCGCCGAAGCCAGGCGCGCCGATCGCCAAGAGCACGGCGGGCCCGAGTTTGCTGGCCCAAGTGGCGGTGAGCAAGTACCTGGATCACAGCCCGCTGCACCGTCAGGAAGGGATCTTTCGGCGGCACGGCGTGGAGCTTTCGCGCAAAACGATGTGCGGCTGGATGCAGCAAACCGCGAAAGTGTTAGGGCCACTGTATGAACGGCTGAAACAGGAAGTGCTGAGTTCCAAGACGGTGCAGACCGACGACACGCCGGTGGCGGTACTGGACCGGAAACTGCCACGGACAAGGAAGGGAAGGTTCTGGACTTACGTCGGGGAGCGGGCGACGGTTTACGACTACACGCCGACGCGGAAACGCGCGGGTCCAGAGAAATTTCTCGAGCCCTATCACGGATACCTGCAGGCCGACGCCTATACGGGCTACGACGCGCTGTTCACGGAGCCGGAGCGCTGCCTGGTGGAGGTGGCGTGCTGGGCGCACGCGCGCCGGAAGTTTTACGAGGCGCGCAGCAGCGATCTGTCGTGCGCGATGACGGTGGTGGCTTTCATCGGACTGCTGTACCGGATCGAGCGCAAGACGCGCGCGTGGTCGAGCGCGGAGCGGCTGGCGCTTCGCCAGAGGTGGGCCAAGCCGGTGCTGGAGACGCTCTACGAGCTGCTGGCGCAGCAACGGGACCGGGTCTTACCGAAGAGTCCGGAAGGCATGGCTATCAACTACACTCTCGGCAACTGGGCGGCGCTGTGCCGCTACATCGAGGACGGCGACCTGGCCATCGACAACAATCGCGCCGAGAGGAGTCTGCGTGGCGTGGTGGTGGGCCGGCAGAACTGGCTGTTTTTCGGCAGCGACGGCGGCGGCGAAACCGCGGCGGTCCTGCGGAGCTTGATGGTCTCCTGCCAGCAGGCTGGCGTCGAGCCATACGCCTACATGTGCGACGTGCTGCGCCGGATCGCCGACTTCCCGCTGCAGCGCATCGCCGAACTCCTGCCAATGAACTGGAAACCGGCCGAAGCCTGAGCCGGATCGGGCCTACAACACCGGCCCGGAGGCCATCAAGATGGTTTCACCGGACGGGTACCATGTACCGGCGGCCGTTTCCGGTGCTTCAGCCCGTACTGCACGGCCCGCTTCACAATCGTGGCCACGCTCTTCCAGTTCAGTCCGTATTCGCGCGCCGTGCCCTTCCAGCTCAACTCCCGCGCCAGCACGGCCACGGCAGTGGACAGCGCCGTGGTCACCCGCGCCCAGGGCTCCGCCCATGGAAAGTCTTCCACCCGCACGCCACAGCGGGGACACTCCGCCCGGCGCGGACGGTAGCGCAGCTTCAAGGGCAGTTTCCGCATCGAGAGATCGCGCCACTCACGCTCTCTCCGAATATCGTGAACCTCCAAGCATCGCTGTCGGCAAACCCCGCAGCGCAACAGCCGCTTTCCCAGCCGGTCGATATGCACCAGCATGCATTCGTTGGTCTCTTCCACCTTGGTCACGGTATGAGCTTTCAAATGCAACTGTTTTCTGATAAAGGTCTCTATGAGCACCTCGGTCCGGGTCCTTTCGTATTCCTTGGTCGGAAACACGAAGTTAACCCGATGCCGGGGTGCCCTTCAAATCCTCACCAGCCGCAACTCCAAGTCCTCAAAGAGCTTCAAACGCAATTACACTCTTCGGAGAGGAACCGCTATTCTTTCAAGCATGGGAGCGAATATATCCGAGTATTCATACAATCTCCCGCAACCAGCTCACCGCGGTCACCAAGCTGCGCAACTCCACCGTCCAGACGCGCACCTTCACCTACGACCAAGCCACCGGCCGGCTCACCAGCCGCACGCTGCCGGAGTCGGGGACGACGGCGTTTACCTACAACACCGCCGGCCAGCTTGTCTCGCAGACCGATGCGCGCAATCAGACTGTCAGTTACACATATGACGATGCGGGCCGGGTGACGCAGAAGGGTCCGTATGCATTCACCTACACGGGTAGCCGGTTGGCCACGGTTACTTACGGCAACCTCCAGGAGATCTACAGCTATGCCACCGGCGGCCAGGTTGCCACCAAGACCATGCGCTACTCGGCCAACGGGAAGTCGGCCGACCTGGTGGCCACCTACACCTGGTCCAACGGGCGGCTGGCTTCGGTGCGTCCGCCCAACGGCCACCTGTTCACCTTCTCGTATAACTCGATGGGGCTGCCCACCGGGCAGCAGCGAGTCAAGCCGGACGACTCCATTGAGACCCTCTTCTCGGGGGGCATATTCGATCATGCGGGCCGCCTCACCGGACTGACCGATGCACAGGGCCTGCCCCAAACGCGGACCTATGACGATGTCGGACGCCTCACCCAGAGCCGCATCAATGGCGGCATCTTCGATCAGACCTACACGTACGCGACCGCCCAGGACGACGGCCGTCTGATGAGCCAGACCGACGCCATCTCCGGCGAGACCGTGGCGTACCAGTACGACACCCTGGGAAGGCTCACCCGCGCCGAGACCACCGGCCCGCAATGGGGCCTCGCATGGACGTACGATGGATTTGGGAACCGCCTGACGCAAACGGTTGTCAAAGGAAGTGGACCCGCAGCGAGCACACCCGTGTACCCGGCCACGAACCGCCTCCAGGACGCCAGTATCGACTACGATGCCGCCGGCAATGTGACCCGGTTCCGCATGCCGGACAGTTCCCAGCGCTGGTTGACCTGGGACGCGCTGAACCGCATGACGGCGGCCTGGACCGGTTCGCCCTACCCGGACGGCCACACCGAAGTGTACACCTACGATGCCGGCAATCAGCG
>JADZCI010000028.1 GCA_020851655.1 Bryobacterales bacterium | reverse complement strand
CCAACCTGTATCGCGATCTCGGCGAGAACGCGCTATTCCGGATTGAGATTGAAAAGCACCGCGCGCTTCTCGAACATCGCCGGGAAACGGCGGGTCAGGGCCGCTGAGTCCAGCGCCGCCGCTCGGCCTCAGCTTCACTCGTCCGGCCCGCCTGACTCAAAGCCCCAACCAGCAGCTCATGCGCCGCGGCGGACGAAGGCATCTGGTCCACGGCTTGCCGCGCGGCTCGCACCGCGTTCTCAACCTCGTTCACGCCCAGGTACACCTGAGCCAGCGCCAGCGGCGCCTCCGGATTGCGGGAAGACCAGCGCGAGGCGAATTCCAGCCAGGGTTTGGCTTCAGCCAGGTTGCCCGTCTGCACCGCGGCCAGACCCGCATAATAGAACGCTTGTGGATCGCTTGTTGGAAGGCTGATCTCATTGCGGAGAACCGTCAAAGCTTCCGCGGATTTGCCGTCCAGCAGCAGCAGCCGGCCGAGCGCGAGCCCCGGACCGGCGCGCCGGGCATCCATTTCCTTCGACCGCCGGAACGCGGCGGCAGCCCCCGCGCGGTTACCTTCGCTTTCGAGGGCGTGCCCGTGCACCTCATACCCGGCGGCGGTCTGAAACGCGCTTTCCGCCACTCGATTCCAGGCGGCTGTGGCCGCGTCGGCCGCCGTCCGTACGGACAATTCCAGCGCATCGGTGTGGCGCGGATTGCGCCGCAGCAGCCGTTCCAGAATCACAAGGCCGTTCAAAGGCCGCTTCAGCGCAATCTGGGTGGCGGCCAACCAGAATTCAAGATCATCACGGCCAGCCGTCTGCGCGGGGGCCAAGCGGTCAGCCGTTTCGAGCGATCTCAAGGCCGCGTCAAACTGGTTGGTCCGGTAAAGGCAAATGCCAAGAAAAAGGTGCGAGGTCCACAGACCGGCGTTGAGCCGGATGGCTTCCCGAAATGCGGGAATGGCGGATTCGTACTCGTTTCGCAGGTGCCGCACCAGTCCCAGCCGTTCCCAGTTGTGAGCGGTGGGCGTTGACTTGACCTGTTGCGCGAGCGATTCTTCCGTAGCCGCGAGATCTGGCGGCGGGCCGTGGCGCACAGCTTGGCTCCACGCCAGAACTGCGAAAACCACCAGACAGGCTAAGCTTCGGCTCAATCTAAAAGTATAGTTTCAACCCCATTTGTATCGAGCGCTGCGCATTCTGCGTTCCGGTCGAGCGTCCAAAGTTGGGTGTGCCGAACGTCCCTCCCGGGTTACTGAAGTTTGTATTGTTGAACGAGTTGAAGGCCTCGGCTCGATACTGCAGACGCAATCGTTCCGTAATGAAGAAGTTCTTAAAGACTCCCAGGTCGAAGTTCTTGAAGCCCGGTCCACGCAGCACGTTCCGCCCCAGGTTGCCGAACGTGTAGATCGCAGGCGAGGCAAACGCCGCTGGACTGAAGTACAGCCCCCCGGGACCGTACGTTTTCGTCCACCCCGAAGGGTAGGGATTGCCCACCAGGTTCGGACGCTGGAAGTTACCGCGAGAACCGACGTTGGCGATGTCGTTCGGAAGTCCGATGTTGAATGGGCGCCCGGTCTCGAAGGTCACCAACCCTGTCGTCTGCCACCCGGCGAGCAGATACTTGGCAATCCCGGTCAGAGTGGGCGTCGGAATCATCCAGCTATAGCCGGTGTTAAAGACATGCGTCTGATCGAACCCGGAAGGTCCCATAGAGGCCCGGATGTTCCGGTTGTCCATGGGCGACGTTCCGCCGAACTCCGAGTTGAGGTCGATGTTCTTCTGGTAGGCGTAGGATGCAATGATGCTCAACCCCTTCCACAGGCGCTCTTCCGCCTTCGCCGTCAACCCGTGGTAGCGCGATGTGGCGATCATTTTCAGTTCGCTCAGCGCTCCGGCTACAGGCCAGGGCCGCCGCGCATTTGGGTCACCCGGCCCGGGAGGCGGATCGTTTGTGCTCAGGAAGCTGGAAAGGTGCGTACCCTTGGCGCCTTGGTAGTTCAGATCCACCAGCAGGCTTTGTGAGATCTGGTGTTCGATGCCGAAGTTCCAGTTCTGCATATAGGGCATGGCGAGGTCGCGGGAGATAGTATGCTGGGCGGTGGGTTTCACTTTCGTCGGATCAAACGACTGGAACAACTGATCGGCGCGGGTCGGCGACGGCGCGCCGGGAATGTTGATCCCGGTGGCGTTGTCCGAAATGGAGTACGGCCAGTTGCCACGGCCTGTGGACCACTCCCAGCCCAGGTTGGAGTTGTAGAAGATCCCATACTGCGCGCGAATCACGGTTCGAGGCATGATTCGGTACGCCAGGCCGATTCGAGGGGCGAAGTTCTTGTACTCGGGCTCCGCGATGGTTTCCGGTGCGTTGGCGGGCTGCCCGTTAATCGGGTTCTTCGACACCCAGTAGAACATTCCCCGTTCCATGTCAAAGCCGCCCATCCGCCCGCGGCGGTGGTGGGGCCAGGCGTTGTACTCCCAGCGGAGGCCAAGGTTGAGAGTCAGCTTCTCGGACACCTTCCAGTCATCCTGGAACCAAAGGTGGTTCAGCTTCTGGTCCGTGTCGAGGTCCGCCTCGCCGGCGATGCGGCCCGTGTCGCCGCTCGCCGGCAAGCCCAGAAGCAGGCTGGCGAACGGATGCCCGGTCGCCGACAACGTTTGCGGATCCGCCGTCGGAACGTTGTTGAACGCGAAATTCAGGAATACCGAATCATGGACCGTGCGAAGCTGCGTGTAGTCGTATCCAAACGAAAGGCTATGACGATCGATGATCTTGGTCATCGTGAGCGAACCCTGATAGGTAAAGTCGGGGCCGTTGATCAGGTTGCCGTTGCCAGGTCCGTTGATACCGGTCACGTTAAAGTTGACAGGGAAATCGAAGTCACGGAAGTTGGACGGAACATTGGTCAGGCCCGCATCCTGGTACACCTTGATGAACTTGTGCAGCGGCCCCTGCCCGAGATTCGCCCGCAGATAGCCCAGCCGGACCTCCAGAATCGCCGTCGGGCTGAACACGTGCGTGTCGCTGAGAGTCACGCCGATGTACTTGTTGTACGTCCCCTGGAAAGCGTTGGGCAGGCTCTGGGGATCACGCTGGTAGATATCGGACCACGAGACACGGCCAAAGAAAGAGTTGTTGTCGGAAAGCTTGTGGTCGATGCGGGTGTGCGTCTGGTTGTCCTCGCGAATCCTCTGCTGCTGGTTGATGTAGTTGTTGGTGTTCAGGTTGTTCACCGGCTGCAGGCTGGCGGGATACCACAGATTGAGGTAGGCGGTAATGTATGACGGCACACGGCTCTGCGGAATCTGGTTGTTGGGAAATGCGTCGCGGACATAGATCGGCTGCCCTTGCGCGTTCGTTCCCTGGCGGCGCTCGGTGTACGGGTCGTACACTTGCGGCAGCGGTGTGACGCCGTCCAGATTCCTGGACAGATTCCCGGCTCGCCACGCGTTGTTGGGAATCGTAATGTTCTGGACGGCTTCCTGCCGCAGTTGAAAACCTTCGTAATTGAAGAAGAAGAACGTCCGGTCCTTGCCATTGTAGGCCTTCGGAATCTGAACCGGTCCACCCAAGGTGAAACCGAACTGATTGAACTTGAAATCCGGGCGCCGGGCCGCAAAGTAGGACCTTGAGTCCATCTTCGAGTTGCGCAAAAACTCGTAAGCGCTGCCGTGATAGCTGTTCGTCCCGGACTTGATCGAAACGTTAATATTGGCGCCCGCCGCCGCGCCATAGCGGGCCGACATGTTCGTCTGAATTTTGAATTCGCTGATGGCGTCGATGGAGGGAGCAATCGCGGCGGTCTTGAAGAAGGTGCCGTTGTTGTAGGTGCCGTCCAGCGTGTAGTTGGCGTTGTCGCTGCGGCTGCCCGTCACTGCCCACGTCTGCGCGTTCAGGGTTTCGCCTCCCCCGCTGGTGCCGCGCGTAGCGCCCGGCGTCAACCGCACCAGGTTGTTGAAATTTCGCCCGTTGAGTGGCAACTCCACCACCTTCGTGTTGTCGATGGTGGTCGAAATGGTCCCTTCGGTCGACTTGAGCATTTCAGCCTCGGCTTGAACGCTGATCGTCTCGGAGAGTTGGCCCACCGTCAGCGCGAAGGTGAGGTTCAAAGCACCGGCGACTTCAAGCCGGAGATTCTCCTGTATCTGCTTTTGAAAGCTGGGCGCCGAAACCTCCACCGAGTAGATCCCCGGTATCAGCGAAAGGATCGAAAAGTTTCCGCTGTCCCCCGTGACCGTGTCCCGGGACACGTTGGTCAGCGTATTGGTTGCGCGAACCTTTGCACCGGGAATAGCCGCCCCGGACGGGTCGATTACCGTACCAACGATCTGGCCGAGTGTCGTTCCTTGCGCATACAACTCATTCGGCAAGGCGCAAGCGAGCACCGCCATTAAAGTGAGACGAAGGGACAGCGAGGCTGAGCAGACCATAGATTGAGCCAGTATAGACTGGACGATTTGGAAATACTAGTATTTTTTGATTACTAGGGTGCAACTTTGTGGCTTGACGGCTGTTCAATGGTCAGTTCGGTATCGACCCGGGCCGCCTCGACGCGTTGAGTCTGCCCGTCCGGCCAAATGATCTCAACGACGGCGCCAGTGGCTGTTCCGAGTCCGAAGTGGAGCCGGGGATCGTTCGAAGACAGATAGCTTCCGCCGGCGGTCATGAACCCGTACTGCACGTTTGAGCCGGCGGTGACCTTTACCCTGGCGCCCACACCCATGCGGTTGGACGGGGCGCCCCGCGGTTTGAGCCGGAGCCAGTGGCCGCGGTTCCCCTCACGGTTTTCCAACAGGAGGGGCACTCCGTCCATCACCGACACCACGACGTCAAGGTCTCCATCATTGTCGAAGTCGGCAAACGAGGCGGCTCGCGCCGATTGGGGCGCAATGGCCTGCAAGCGGGACTCCCCGGAGACCTCGCGGAACTTCCCCGTGCCGAGGTTCCGGAACAGCAGGAGCGGCTGGCGGAATCGCTCGGTCAGCTTCGCATCGACTTCCGGATAGACGTGGCCATTGGCGCAAAACAGGTCCAGCCAGCCGTCGTTGTCGTAATCGAAAAAGAAAGTACCCCAGCCGAGATTGGGCACGGTCGCTTCTCCGACTCCTGCGGCGTACGACACATCGGTAAACAGTCCGTCTCCGTCGTTGTGAAACAGCACGTAGTTGTCGTTGGCGAAGGTGGTGATAAAGACGTCCTGAAGACCATCCCGGTCATAGTCGCCGACTGCCACCCCCATGCTGGACATCTCTTTGCCGTCGGCGCTGTAGGCGATTCCGGCTTGTACGCCAACCTCCTCAAAGGCGCCGTCGCGCCGGTTGCGGTACAGGTAGTTCGGATTGGAGTCGTTGGCCACCAGCAAATCCGGCCACCCGTCGTTGTTGAAATCGGCAAACACGGCCTGAAAGCCGTAGTACAGCTTCTTATCGGCCACTCCCGCGGTCTCGGTGACGTCGGTAAACGTGCCGTCACCGTTGTTTCGATAAAGCGCGTCGGGATCGCCGCAGTACCCCATCGGCCCGCACGCGTGGACCTCCACATCCCGGTACAGGCACGTCTTGAGTTCGGGCTTCAGTGGATCGAAGCTGAGATAGCCGGGCACAAACAGGTCCAGGTCACCGTCCCTGTCATAGTCGCCGAACGCCGCGCCGGCGTGCCAGAATGGACCACCGCCCACGCCCGCCTTGGCGGTCACGTCTTCAAACCGGCCGCCGCCCAGATTGCGGTAGAGGATGTTGGGTCCGAGATTGGTGACCAGCAAGTCGGGCAGCCCATCGCCGTCGTAGTCCGCCGCGACGCATCCAAAGCCCCAGCCTCTGCCCGCCACTCCGGCCGTTTTCGTCACATCCGTAAAGGTCCCATTGCGGTTGTTCCGGTACAGGTGGTTGGTTGTGGCGGGTGGGGACTTCTTCTGCAATTGAGCGAGCGTCGATCCGTTGACGAGGTAGAGGTCCAGCCACCCGTCGCCGTCGTAGTCGAGCCAGCATGTACCGCTCCCGTTGACTTCGAGGACGTACTTCTTGGCCGGGCCGCCTGACACGATCACATCCCGCAGTCCAGCCCGCGGAGCGATATCGCGAAACGTGACCGGCAAAGGTTGAGCGGCCGCCAGCAACGCTAGCCACCCGAGCGGACGCATCACTGCTTCGGCCCCTCCGCCCGGAGTTTCTCGACCATGCGCGTCTGCTCGGCGGCCAGACCGGCCTTGCCTTGGCGCGCGTAGACGCGGGCGAGTTCGACGCGCAGCGCGGCGTCGGAGGGATAAGCCGCCACGCCCTCCTCGAGGACGGTCTGGGCTTCAGCCAGGCGGCGCGCCGCTGTCAGGCTGCGCGCCAGGCCCAACCGGGCCGCCATGGACGTCCGTTCCGAGCCGGATGCCGCGCGATAGTGCTCGATCGCGCCCTGGTGATCACCCGACTTGGACAGTGTGTCGGCGAGGCCGAGTTCCGCCTCCGGATATCCGGGCGCCAGCCGCAGCGTTTCGGCGAACTCAGTCCTGGCTTCCTGATAACGTCCCATGAGGGCGAGTTGTCCGCCCAGCGCCAGGCGGGTCTGCGCCAACTGCGGAAACTTCTTTGCCGCCAGCCGGGCGGCATCCAGCGCCTTGGGCTGCTCTTCAGCGGCGTTCAGCACCTCGACGCGCAGCAGAAGTGTCGCCGGGTCGTCCGCCTGGGCGAACAGACCGGTTCCCACCAGCGCAGCCGCTTTCTTGGCGGAACCCGTGCGCAGGTACGCCGTCGCCAGCAGCGCCCCAGTGCGAAGGTTGTCCTTATCGGCTGCCCAGGCGCGCTCCAGCGGCGGTATGGCCTCCTCGTACCGCTGATTCATCACCGCCGCCAGTCCGTACGTCCGGTTGGCATCTACGGATTGGGGCAGCAAAGCGACGGCGCGCGCCAGCGGGTCCAGGGCTTCGGCCGGCCGGTTCAGCTTCAGCAAGGCAAGGCCGCGATTGTACTGCGCCTGAAAGAATGCCGCGTCACGCCCGGCAGCCCGGTCGAACGCGGCCAGCGCTTCGGCCGGCAGATTGGCGCCTCCATAGAGGACGCCCAAAGCCACCAGCGCGTTTGGGTCCGCATCCTGACGGTTCAGGATCCGCGCGCCCGCCTCTTTGGCGTCCCTGGCGTTGCCCGCCGCGAGTCCCTGCCCCACCTCCATGAGAGTCCGGACATCCTCGCCACTGGCGTTGCCCAAGCGCCGGCTGTTCTCAAAAGCTTCGGCGGAAAGCTCCTTGTTGCCGGCTCGCTGGTACATCCGTCCCAGCTTGTAATAGAGGGAGGCGTCCCAAGGCGCCATCGCGATTGCCATACGCATGGCCGGAATCGCCTTGGCGTTCAGACCGGCGCCCGCGTAGGCCGACGCGATTTGCGCCGGCGCGTCGAACACCGCCTGGTTGGCGGCGACGATCGGCTCAAGCCAGGTCACCGCCTCGCGCGGTTTGTTCTCAAGCAGGCAAATACGCCCCAGGAAATAACGTGAATACCAGGCCGGAGGCGCCCGCGTGACGACCTCGGCAAACGCGGTTCGGGCGGCTGCCAGCTTGCGCTGCCGGTATTGCGCGTAGCCCAGCCGGTAAAGCACTTCGACATCGGCGGGATCGAGCTTGCGAGCCTGGAGAAGAATCGTCTCGGCGGCCGCAAACTGGTCGGCTCGAATTTTGACTTCGGCCTGCTGAAGCAATTCGCGCGCCGTAACTCCGGCACTCAGCCATTGTGTCAGCGAGACGCAAGTCAGGATGGCCAGCGTTGCGAGTCGAGCCATGAACTACCCGGCTATCATGCCACAATGCCGCGACACCGGCGCCCGGGCTGGCGGTGGCGGCAGCGGCGTCAATCGTCTTCGGGCGGGTGAATGAGGATGCCGCCGCGCCACTCCGCCTTGCCGGGGCCCAGGACATAGAGGAGAGCCGAGATTCGGGGAAAGATTCGAACCGCCAGGCGTCCCCCGCCTTTCCACTCGTTGCCCTCACGAAACTGGATGTGTTCCCATGTACCTCCGATCATGACGCGCTTCCACCGGACGCTGACGTGACTCCCGTCGGAGATGGTGGGGCGCACATACCCAGCCGGTTCCTGGCTGGCTTGGCGGTGTGGTTCATCTTCGTGTTCTTCGAAGACGGGTGTCTTGCGAATTCCTTGGATGGCCATTCCCTGCGTGACGAACCAGCGGCGCGCGTAGTCCCAGCGAAACGTTACCGCGGGCGTCGTGGCGAACTGGTTCGACCCAAACGTAACGCCAAAGCCCGGGACCAGCTTCAGTTCGCCGAGTTTGAACGTCCACGACACGCCGGTATGGCCAACATCAGTTTGCCCGGCGCCAAAATAGTGGCCCTCAAAGCCAAGGCCCCGCCAGAGCGGCTGGATATAAGTACCCGACCGGAAAATCGAAGAAGCGGCGAACTCGGCCTCCCAAGCCGAGGGTCCTT
>JADZCI010000027.1 GCA_020851655.1 Bryobacterales bacterium | reverse complement strand
GCGCGGGGCGGGGCAAGTTGGCGGCGCCGGTGGCCCATGGGGCGGCGAGCGTCAGCAATAGGCCGCGGCGGTTCACTTCTTCTTTGCTCGGGCAGGCGGCGCCGTGCCTTCGGCCAGCAGCGCCTCGATCATCGTCCTGACATTCTGCTCTTCGTTCTTGAAGAAGTCGTTATCGCCAAAGAACTGTCCCCGGATGTTGCCCTTCCTGTCGATAAAAACCAGGGTCGGCATGTACACCGGGCCGGCGTCCGCTTTTACCTGCAGGTATTCGTAGGCCATCTCGCGATTGGCGACGCCAACGGGAAACTTCAGGCCGAGGTTGTAGATGAAGCCGGGAACCAGATTTTCCGCGCCCTCATTGATGGCGGCGCCCAGCGGTTGAAACCCTTTGGGTCCCAACTCGGCGTACAACTTGTTCATGATGCTCGAGCAGCGCTGGCAGTGCGGGCAAGTGGTCAGCAGGATCTCCAAGGCGACGACTTTGCCGCGAAACTTGCTGAGCAGCAGTTGCTCGCCGCCGGTCAATTTCACGACCAGTTCCGGAGACGGGCGAAGCACCTTCGGCACACTTGCCGCCTGAACCAGGGCCGCGGAAGCCAACATTAGAGACAGCGCTCGTTTCATATTCCCAGGCACTTTCAATATATCGCACCAGCCCCGCCTGAGCGGTTCGCATTCAGGCGCGCCGGCAGTCCTTCGACGCCCTCGGTCCGCGTCCCGGCGGCCCGGACCTGAAACGCTCCTTCGTCCGTGGTCCCGCTCAACTCCGTGTCGCTTTGGGTCGCGAATTGCACAGACTGCGATTTCTGCCGGAGCACGTTCTGATAGCGTGTGATGAACTCGCGCGCCTGCCCGGGAGTGGACCAATCCACCGTCCACGTCAGGACGATGCCGCGATCTTTCTTCTGCTCCAGCAGCGCGTAGACGCCACCTTTCCAACCCGGTGACAGGCGCGAGGCCTCATCCGCTGAACCGAACTGTTCCAACAGGAGTTGCACGTCGATCTCCCCGAGCGTCCCTTCGGTCAGCGTCCTGTACGACTTGATGCCGTCAAATGACGGCAGCGCGGGTCTCGACGTGTGGACTCCGGCGAGATACATCTCGGCATGCATAATCTCCTGCGTGGTCTCGGGCGGGCTGCGAAGCACCTGATCGAAGGCCCTTTGGCCCAACTTTTCGACCACGGCATTCTGAAAGAGCAGCCCTTGAGAGTAAGGAAACACAAGCGTGCGGCGTATGTAGAGCGGCGCGCCTTGCAGCACGGGCATCGCCGACGACCCGGTGTCGGTGATGGCGCTCGCATACTGGCTGATCAGTTGTGGAGTCTTGAAAAAGGACTGGCCCATTTTTCGAACGGTGATCTCGAGCATCACCCAGGTGGCTTGGCCTTCGGCCACGGCCAGACGCGCCAGTTGCGCATCGTCGTTCTTGGCGCCCTTGTCGAGAAATTTCTCCAGGTTGAATTGTTGATCGGCCAACGCATGCGCCAGTTCGTGGGGCAGCGTCAGGGCCACCGTCTGGTCCAGGAAGCCCTCGACAAACGTCATCCGCTTCTTGTCGGAGTCGTAGAATGCGGCGGCTTGCTCGGCGTACAGTTCAACTGTGGTCTTGCGCAGGTCGAAATCCTTCGGAACCAGGCCGAACTTCTTGAGCGCGAGTTCCTGGGCCCGTATCTCTTCCGGCTTCACTTTGCGTTTGAGTTCCTGCTCCAGCCAAAGCTTCCAATCGGCTTTGGAAATCGTCGCTGACGGAACCGGCCGTTTGGGCTTGAAGCCGGTGACGTCGGCCACCTGCTGGACCATCTCCTGAATCTCGCTGGCGGAAGGCGGTTGGGCCGGCGCGGCAAACAGAAACAGGCCGGGCACGAGCAGCCAGAGCGGCGAAGGACGAGCAAACCCCATCTTTCTTCAGCTTAATTCAATGGGTTACACTAATAGTTCACCTCAGAAATTCCTTCCGGGAGATTCCATGGCAGACGAAAAAGTGTATAAGGCAGAGTATGTCGGCAGCGGCACTTTCATCATCAGCAAGCCGAAGCGCAAGGGCAAGAAGCTGCGGCAGTTACGCTTGAAGAGCCCGCGCGCCGGCATGCGCAAGTAGCCTCGCCCGGGAGGGACCACCAAAAGTGCGGATCAGCGAGTTCCGCGTTCACCCGGTTGCGGTAGCCGATCCGCCGCTGCGAAGCTCCTACGGGCTGCATGCGCCGTACGCTTTGCGAACCATCTTGGTTTTGAAAACCACGGATGGGATTGAAGGCATAGCGGAGGCGCACGGCGGCGACAATTCCCTGGCTGCCCTGGAGGCGATTCGCCCCCACGTCTTAGGGCGCGACCCATTCGACCTCTCGCGTTTGTGGGCCACGGTTCAGGCCGAGACATCGGGCGGCGACCGCTCGCAAACCTGGCTGGTTCCGGGCGAGAATCCGCGGGACAGCGGCACGCGCGCTTACGCGGCGGTCGAAGCGGCGTGCCTCGATATCATCGGCAAAGCGGTTGGCAAGCCCGCCTGTGACCTGTTGGGCGGGCGTGCGCGCGATGCCGCGCCGTTCTCCGCCTACCTCTTCTACAAACACGCCGGAGGCGGCGGCATGGGCGGGGATGTTCGCGAGGATGAGTGGGGCGAAGCGCTTTCTCCGGAAACCATCGTGGCGCAATGCAAACGCATGGTGGCGCTCTACGGTTTTCGCGAGATCAAGTTGAAGGGGGGCGTGCTGGAGCCGGAGTTGGAGATTGAAACCATGCGCGCTCTCTATCGCGAGTTCGGACCCTCCTACCCGCTGCGCATCGATCCCAATTGCGCCTGGTCCGTCGAGACATCGCTGCATGTGGGGCGGTCGTTGAAAGAGGAACTGGGACGCGGCGGATACCTGGAAGATCCGGCGGCGCCGCTGGAAGCCATGGCCGAAGTCCGGCGCAGGCTTCTCGCCGAAGGAATTGGCACGCCGCTGGCGAGCAACGTCTCGGTCACGGCGTTCCACCACGTGCCTCAGGCGTGGAAACTCGATGCGGTCCAGATCGTGCTTTCCGACCCGCACTATTGGGGCGGAATCCGCGCCGTTCAGCAGCTTGCGGCGTTATGTGACACGCTGGGCGCCGGCGTCTCGATGCATTCCAATAACCACCTGGGCGTGAGCCTGATGATCATGGCGCATGCCTGCGCCGCATCGCCGGCGATGCGGTATGCCTGCGACACGCACTACCCGTGGCAAACCGCTCAGGACGAAGTCGTCGCCGGCGGGCGAATTCCCTTCCAGGATGGCGCTGTGGTGATTCCGGATAAGCCCGGCTTGGGCGTTGACCTGGATTGGGACCAAGTGGCGCGGCTCGAAGAGCGCTACCACAAACTCCCGCTGCGCAAGCGCGACGATGAAGCCGAAATGCGCAAGCATGTCGACCCGGAATGGAAGCGTGTGCTGCCACGCTGGTGATTCCGTCAGTCTGTGTTGTGAATTTGCCAGGGTGCTCGGTGCAAGGTAAGTAACACTCCTTTGCCGGAGTGAAGAGGATTCCAGGCGGGATATCAGGTGGGACGAAAGAGGAGTTCAGGCTGGGCCGAACTCCCTGGCACGACACCAAGCCTACCCAGACTTTAGGGATGCGCCCGGCGCGCATTGTCTAAGCCATTCGAAACACGGCGAATATTTTCTTCGTGCCGTTGTGAATCCTCACCCGGGTATCGTGAGATGCGCTTCGCAGCCCTTCCGGTCCGTGCGATTGGCCAGCGTCAGCGAGCCTCCATGAGCCTCGGCAATCTGGCGGCACAACACCAAGCCAATGCCCGATCCTCCCGGCTTGGTGGTGAAGAAGGGGACAAACAGATTGGCGGTATTCGAGAGGCCGAGACCCTCGTCCAGCACCCGCACCGAGGCATTGGGGCCGTCGGAGGACCACTGGAGCGAAACGCCGCCTCCGGTTTCGAGCGCGGCATCGGCGGCGTTGCGAATCAGGTTGATCAGCACCTGCTCCAACTGGTCACTATCGGCCTGAATGGTCAGATCCGGACCCGGTTGGACGGTGACGGCGAGACGCGTCTCCAAGCCGGCCACGCGGCGTAGCAGGGCGCTCAAGTCGACAGGTGCAAGTCGCGGCCGGGGCAATTTGGCCAGGCGCGCATAGGCGCCCATAAAGCGGCTCAGGGATTCCGACCGGGAGGCGATGACCGCCAGGCCCTTCACCATGTCCTCTTCCCAGTCTTCCGCCTTCGGGTTTCGCGATACGAGGGTCGCCAGGCTCCCGGCGATCGATTTGATGGGTGTCAGCGAGTTGTTGAGCTCGTGTCCCAGCACGCGCACGATGCGCTGCCAGGCCTGCAGCTCCTCCTCGCGGAGGGCGCGGGTCAAGTCGGTGACGACCAGCATCGTGTGGGGCAGTCCGCCCTCGCGAAACGTGGACCGGTTGACATCCCAGCGGCCGGAACCTCCGGGAAACGCGCGGCTGATGGCCTGTTTCGGTTCTTCGGTGAGCAGGTCGTGGAGCCCGAGTTCGAGAGCCGTGCGTTCCAGCAGGACATCGGCAGGCTGCGCCAGTAACCGTTCGGCGGCGCGATTGACGAGCCTGAGCCGCTCGTGACTGTCGAAGGTGAAGACCGCCACGTCGATTTCCTGCATCACCTTCCGCAACAGGGCAGTGGCTTCGACCGCGCCGAGACGCTGCGCGCGGAGCGTCGCGCCGATGGCGTTGACCTGGATCATCACTTCGCCGAGCGCGTCGTCGGCCCGCGCGCCACGGCCGCGAATCGAGTAGTCGCCCTCCCGCATGGCTTCCAGCAGGTTGGCCAGCGTGCGCAGCGGGGAGACGACCTGCTCTCGCGCCGAGAAGGCGAGCATCAGCCAGGGCAGGATTACGACAATCGTGACGGTCCAGCGGACTTTTCCACTGAAGACACCGGCCCATACGAAGCCCAGGGCAAAGATGACGGCAATCAACCCGGCGCCCAGGGCATGCAGCAGGACACGATTCTCATGGCACTCGAACCAATCGCGAATTGGCTGGCGCCGCCGCGTCACAACCCGTACCGCTGCAGACGCCGGTACAGCGCGCTGCGGCTCAAGCCTAACGCCTCGGCGGCGTGGCTGACGTTGCCGGCATAACGGGCCAGGGCCTTCTTGATGAGAAAGGCCTCCACTTCTTCCAGGCTCATGTCCTCCAGGCGAGCGGGACCTTCACGCGAGGCGCGGAGCGCCAGGTCACCGGTGCGAATGAGCGAGTCCTGCGCCATCAGCACCGCGCGCTCGATGACGTGGTTCAACTCCCGCACATTCCCTTGCCAGGGGTGCTCCAGGAGCGCTTGCAGCGCGGGACCGTCGAAACCGGTGACCGGTTTGCGATAGCGGCGGGCCATTTGCGCCAGATGATGCGCGGCCAGCAGCGGGATGTCCTCTTTGCGGTCGCGCAGCGGAGGCAGGTGAATCTCGATGGTGTTCAGCCGGAACAGCAAGTCCTGCCGGAAGCGGCTCTCGCCGACTTCACGGTTCAAGTCGGCATTGGTGGCGGAGATGACGCGCACGTTGACGCGGCGGGTTTTCGACGAGCCCACGCGCTCCATCTCCCCAGTTTCCAGCACGCGCAGCAGCTTGGCCTGAAGGTTGAACGGGAGGTTGGCAATCTCGTCCAGAAAGATGGTTCCGCCATCGGCCAGCTCGAACCGGCCCACGCGGTCGGCCTTGGCGTCGGTGAAGGCCCCTTTGACGTGCCCGAACAATTCGCTCTCAAAAACACCCTCGGCCAGCCCTCCCATGTTGACGGTGACGATCGGCTGGTTCGAACGATCCGAAATAGCGTAGAGCGTGCGCGCGACCACTTCTTTGCCGGAACCCGGTTCACCGGTAATCAGGACGTTGGCATCGGACGGCCCTACGCGCGAGACAAGCTGAAGCACGGGTTGCATGGCGGCTGATTCGGCGATCATCACCGGCCGGCCTTCGGCCTGCAGCAGCCGGTTCTCGGCTTCCAGGCGCTGCCCGCGGCGCAGCGCCGCGCTGAGTTCCATCTGCGTCCGGATAATGGCCAGAATCCGCGCGTTATCCCAGGGCTTCTGGATGAAGTCCTTGGCGCCGCGCCGCATCGCCTCCACCGCCACCTCGACGCTGCCCCAGGCGGTCATCACCACGATGGGCAGCATGGAGTCGATGGACTGCGCTTTCGTCAGAAGGTCGAAGCCCTCCTGCCCGGAGGTTGTGTCGCGCGTGTAGTTGAGGTCCATCAACAGGACGTCGTATTCTTTTTGATCCAGCGCCGACAGAACCGCGGAGGGTGAGGTAACGGCGTCAATCGCGTAGCCTTCGGCCTTGAGCAGCAGCCGCAAGGCTTCCAGTACGTCCTGTTGATCGTCCGCAATCAGGATGCGGGGTGTGTTCTTGCTTGTCGTTGCCAATTAATATCTGTATCGCACCGGCAGGTCTTAAGCGGCCGCCTGGGCGCCTTCAATCCAGCCGTCGACGATGCGGATGATCCGGTTGGCGTACGAGGCGTTGGTTTCCGAGTGGGTCACCATGACGATGGTCGCGCCCTGGCTGTTCAACTTCTTGAAAAGCTCCATGATCTCGACGCCCTGGCTGGAGTGCAAGTTGCCGGTGGGCTCGTCCGCCAGAATGATCTTCGGGTTGGCGATGACCGCGCGGGCGACGCCGACCAACTGCTGCTGTCCGCCGGACAACTGGTTGGGATACAGATCCTTCTTACCCACAATCTGGAAGCGGTCCAGCACATCGCAGACAATGGCCTGCCGCTCCGCCTTCTTCACGTCCCGGTAGGAGAGTGGGATTTCGAGGTTCTCGTAGACGGTCAGGTCGTCCAGCAAGTGGTAGCTCTGAAACACGAAGCCAAAGTTTCTCTTGTACAGTTCCAGGCGCTCTTTGCGGCCCATCTGGTGGATCGGATGCCCCATCAGGTGATATTCACCGCCCCAGGCGGTGTCATGCATGCCGAGCAGGTGCAGGAGTGTCGACTTGCCCGCGCCGGACGGGCCCATGATGGCGATGAAGTCTCCCTCGTTGATGTCGAGGCTCACCCGGCGCAGGACGTAGAACCGGCTGTTGCCCTGCTGATAGAACTTCTCCACGTTGACGAGACGAATCAGTGGTTCAGGCATGAGTTACTCGTAGTGTAGTTCGACCGGAAGGGGCGCGAACAGCACGGCGCTTCCGGCTCATCCAGGCCGCGGCTAAATGAATTCGACCCGGGAGCGGCGCGGCGCGATGACCTCGCGTTCGGGTTTCTGGCGCGCGCGCTGTTCCAACTCACGGCGAAGATAGCGGCGAATCGCCTCGCGCCTGCGCTGCGCTTCGCAGTCCTCGCCGCGAACGGCTCCGGGAAGGCGGGCTACGCTGCGTTGCAGCAGTTGGTGCGCGGTGGTCACCGCGCCGTTGGCGCCCGTGGTCCACGGCAGGGCCAGCCGGCTCCTCAATCTGGGACCTCCCAGGCCGGCGAATAGAAAGACAGCCAATACGACCCCCACCGCGGGCACTTCGGGGTGGAAGTGAAAAAATCTTGCCACGTTGCCTGACTTCATGACGCCATCCCCACGCTCTCTTCGACGATTCGGCCATCAAACAAATGCACGGTCCGGTCCGCCAGCTTCGTGTATCGAGGATCGTGCGTGACCATGCAAATGGTTGCACCGTTGCGGTGCAATTCGCTCATCAACTCCATCACCGCTTCACCGTTTGCCGAGTCCAGGTTCCCAGTGGGCTCGTCGGCGAGCAGGATGGACGGATCACCCACCAGCGCGCGCGCCACGGCAACTCTCTGCTGCTGGCCGCCTGAGAGTTGCGACGGGTAGTGCTTGACGCGATGGGACATGCCTACGCGCTCCAGGGCATCGTGGACGCGCTTTTTGCGTTCGGCGCCGCCCATGCCCCGATAGGTCAGAGGCAACTCGACATTCTCGTAGACGGTCAGGTCGCCAATCAGGTTGAAGGCCTGGAAGATGAACCCGATCTCGCGGTTCCGGATCCGCGCCCGCTCGCTGAGCTTCAAGTTCTCCACCGGCCTGCCGTTCAGCGTATAGGCGCCCGAGGAAGGCGAATCGAGCAGGCCGAGGATGGCCAGCAGCGTGGACTTTCCACAGCCGGAGGGCCCCGCGATCGAGACGTACTCTCCCCTCTTGATCTCGAGATGAATCCCCGCCAACGCATGGGTCTCCACATCCTCGGTGACGAACACTTTGGTCAGCCCATCCAGCTTGATCATTGCGTTGTTGTTGTCGCTCACGGCTTTGAATCCTCGCTTAATTCAGGCGGATGCGGTTATAGGCATCCCATTGGGACATGTCGGAAAGGATGACCTTGTCGCCAACCTTCAACCCATCGACTATCTCGACCGTGTTGACCGAGACACGCCCGATCTTGACCGGCACCCGCACGGCTTCCTTGCCGGACGGGTCAACCAGGAACAGGCTGATCAGACTATTGGCGCGCGCATTCACGGGCAGTTGAACATATAAGACGTCGTTCAGCCGTTCTTGTTCAATGGTTCCGTCGACGGAAAGATCGGGGCGGGCGCCGGGCGGCAGCGCGCCTTCCAGGCGAATGTCCACCGTGACCGTTCCATTTTGAGATGCGGGATCGATGCGCGAAACCTTTCCCGGGATGATGCCGTTATGAGTATCAACTTCGGCCGGCTGGCCGAGCATGACGTCTTTGGCCTGTGTTTCCGGTACCTTTACGACGGCTTTCAGCTTCCACGGTTGGGCAATTTTCGCCAGCACCGCGCCGGTCGCCACGCGCTGCCCTTCTTCGAGGCTCATTTCCTGAAGTACTCCCGGAGCGCCGGCCCGGACCTTCAGTTGTTCCACTTGTAACTTTTTCAAGTCCCAGGCCGCGCGGATCTTTTCGATCGACACCTGTTGCGCGGCAAGCTGCGCTTCGACCGAGGCGCCGGAAATCTCCAGCCGCTTCTTGTCGATATCAAACCGCTTGGACAGTTCCTCGGAGGTCGCCCGCGCCAACTTCACATTCAGATCCGGAGCCAGCCCTTCTTTGGCCAAGGCCGCTTCCCGCTCGTATTTCAGTTGCGCCTGAACGTACTCGCTTTCCGACTTGGCCAGCGTGGCGCGCAGATCCAGACGTGTGGTTTCGAGTTTCACTTTGAGGTCCGTTAGCGTGGCTTCGGCGGCTTTCACCTGCCAGCGGAGATCCTCGGCGGCGAGCTCGAGTTCCGGGTTGGTCAGGATCATGACGATGGAATCCGGCTCCACCTTGGCGCCGGGCCGGAGCACGATCTTCTGCACGCGGCCGTCGGTCAGGGCGGGGATGAACAGAATCTCCTCCGGCACCAGGGTTCCCAGACCGCGAACCTGGCGCACCATGAGGCCGCGCGCCACGGTGCCTTTCCAAGTCGTTGAATCCTCGACGGAGGGCGCGGCCGGCTTGAGTTTCGAAAGACCGTAAGTGATGAGGGGAACTACGATCGCGAGCGCGCTGATCCACACGACGCGCCGGATGATCCGGCGTTTTCGTGCTCCTTCGCGTGGCTTGTCCATACTGAAGATTCCGCCTGTCCATTTCGCAGTTCACGGTCCAGGTGGTTTGGAGGAGGGCAAAACATTTATCATCAATAAGTTGGGCTCGTGGTCTCCGCGCTCTCCGCGAGGGCCGGTGTCCGGTTGTGGGACGCCGATGTGCGATTAACCCGGATCGGGCCAAAGGAGCTGAATCCTCTCAATGCACGGAAGAATCCCGCAAGGTGACCGCCACACTGGAAGATCACGCGCCTCTATGGCATCCCCTACCAATCCCAAGAAACCCATCCACTGGAAAGCGGTTTGGCCGGACATCTGGGAACTGGTCAAGCCCCGCCGGGCTCAACTCGGTTTGGGACTGATCCTCATCGTTATCAGCCGCAGTACCGGGTTGGTCCTGCCCGCTTCCACCAAGTTCCTGGTTGACGACATCCTGGGCAAGCACCGGACCGAACTGCTGAATCCCTTGATTCTGGCGGTGTTGGCGGCGACCACCGTGCAGGGCGTCACCTCGTTCTGGCTGACCCAGTTGCTCTCGAAGTCGGCGCAGCGCTTGATCGCGGAATTGCGGTGCAAGGTGCAATCGCACATCGGCCGCTTGCCGGTCACGTATTTCGACGCGAACAAGACCGGTCAACTGGTCTCCCGCATCATGAACGACGTCGAGGGCGTCCGCAATCTGGTCGGAACCGGGTTTGTCGAGTTTCTGGGAGGCGTGCTGACGGCCCTGTTGTCCTTCGTCATGCTGATTCGGATCAGCCCGTTGCTCACAGGACTGGCTCTGGCGGTGGTGTTGAGTTTTGGGTTCGTTTTGCAAAAGGCGTTTCGGACGCTGCGCCCCATCTTCCGCGAACGGAGCAAGATCACCGCTGACGTGAGCGGCCGTTTGACCGAATCGCTGGGCGGCGTACGTGTGATTAAGGGTTACCACGCCGAGGCGCGGGAAGAAGCCGTGTTTGCGGCGGGCGTGCGGCGGATTCTCGATAACGTGCTACAGTCGCTCACCGGCGTTTCTCTGCTCAGTCTGTCGGCGACCGTACTGCTGGGACTGGTCGGTGCGCTGGTGATGTACGTTGGCGGCCGCCAGATTCTGGCCGGTTCGCTCACGCTGGGCGGGTTTGTGACCTTCACCGCGTTCATGGGCTTCCTGGTTGCGCCGGTCTTTCAGATCGTGGGCATCGGAACCCAGTTGACCGAGGCCATCGCGGGGCTGGAGCGGACGCGCGAGGTGCTGGCCGAGCAGCGCGAAGATGCCGACCCGCGGCGCACCGGCGTCCTGGGAACCATCGAAGGGCAGATCCGTTTTGAAGACGTCCGGTTCTCCTACGAGGAAGGCAAAGAGGTACTGCATGGCATCTCGTTCGAGGCGCGGCCCGGCACAGTCACGGCGCTGGTCGGTTCTTCGGGATCCGGAAAGTCCACGACCATTGGATTGGTCGCGGCGTTTCACACGCCATCTTCCGGCTCGGTCTACGTCGACGGAGAAGATCTGTCCACCGTCGATCTGGGTTCGTATCGAACTCAACTCGGCGTCGTGCTGCAAGAGACGTTTCTCTTTGACGGAACGATCGCCGACAATGTCCGGTTCTCGAAGCCCGAGGCCACGGATGCCGATGTCATGGAGGCGTGCCGCATCGCGCGGGTGGACGAGTTTGCCGTGAGGTTTCCGGACGGGTACGAGACGGTGGTTGGCGAACGGGGCGTCAAACTGTCGGGCGGACAGAAGCAGCGTGTATCCATCGCGCGCGCGATCCTGGCTGATCCACGGATCCTGATTCTCGATGAAGCCACCTCGAGCCTGGACTCCGAAACGGAATCGATGATCCAGGAGGGCCTGGCCTTCTTGATGCGAGGGCGCACCACGTTTGTGATCGCCCACCGCCTGTCGACCATTCGCCGCGCCGATCAGATTCTCGTCATGGAGGGCGGAAAGATTCTTGAGAGCGGCACGCACCCGGTGCTGTACGCGCGCGGCGGGCGGTATTTCGACCTCTACACGCGCCAGCACGGACTGGAGGCGAACCTGTTTCTGGCGCCAGGGGAGGGCGACACAACATCGTGAAGGCTTTCTCGACCCGGCGGATCCTGATGATTGCCTTCCTCGCGCTGTCCGTGGTGATTCCGATGGTGATCGTCTACAGGATGGCGCCCCGGACCCCGCGAGGACAGCAATCGCTGGTGTATTTCGAAGCGGAGATGATGCCCATCCTCCGCGACGACTTCAACCGCGCGGCGAGCCAAACCCGTGTGTTCGTGTTCCTGTCCCCCACCGACCCGCAGGCTGCCGGCGCGGCCCAGGGTGTGGAGAGTGCGCTCCAGGCCAAGCCTGGCAGTGCTGTGAAAGTGTTTCTGATCTGGCAGCCTCTGTCGGCCGCGGACCGGCGCGGTCCGCCGAACCCGTTGCTCTCGCTGGTCCGCGACTCGCGAGTGGCTCAGTTCTTCGACATAGAGCGTGTGCTTGCGGGTCAATTGAAGCCTTCCGCCGCGGTTCTGGTCTTTGACGCGGGGGCGAAGTGGGAAAACGCGCCGCCCTCACCGTCCTGGTCGGGACTGGTATCCGGCCTGGGCCAACACCTGCAATGACCGCTGGGACCGATTCCACAGAGGAGTTCATCGTGGAAGAATCTGGAATCATGACTCGACGAGGGTTTCTGGCGGCCGGCGCCGCCACAGTTTCGCGCGCCTTGGGTCAAGCCAAGGCGGATTTCGAGGCTGGCGCAGCGGTGCGTAAGATCACCCCGGATCCACTCCTGCCGATCAGTGGCGGCATGGGAATCCCGACACCCGCCAAATCGAAGATCGGTGACCTGACGGTGCGCGTTCTGGCGCTTCGCGCCGGAGAGGAGACGGTGGCTCTGGCGAGCCTGGACCTGCTGGGGTTTCCCGCCGTGCTTGCGGACCGCGCCCGCGCCAAGGTCAGGCGGCTGGCGCCTGAACGGATCCTGGTTGGCGCCACTCACACACACAGCGCTCCGGATTGCTATGCCTACCCGGACGGCAAAGGCGGCCACACCGGGTCCCTCGCCTACATGGACTTTGTCGCGGGTGAGACCGCCGCCGCCATCAACGAGGCTCTGGACAGCCTTCAGGGCGCCGAACTCAGAGTCGCTTCGGGTGAGGCAAAGGGCAAGATCGCTTACAACTACTACGCGCCCGATTTGTACGACCGCCGCGCCAGCGTCCTGCAGGTCCGCGGGCTGGACGGACGCGCCATCGGCACTTTGGTCAACTACGCGGTGCATCCCGAAGTGATGGGCAGCGGGCAAGGCATTCTGACGCCCGACCTCGCCGGTCCGCTCTACCAGCGCATCGAGGAGTCCGGCGGCGGGACGGCGGTTTTCTTCAACGGCGCGCAGGGCGGCATGATTACGGCCGACAACCGGAATCTCGATGATCCGCGCGACAAGCTGCGCGCCTACTGGAACGACACCAGGGGCTGGAGCGAGTGCGAGCGGATCGGGAAGCTCCTGGCGGACGAGTCGCTGCGAATCGTCAGTTCCGCACCGTGGCAGAAGGCGCCGGGGCTCCGGAATCACTGGAGAGACGTCCGCTTCCCGGTGCAATCGGACGGCATGTGGCAGGTGGTGACCCAGTCGCCGCTACAGTACCCGCACGGGTCCGGCCGGAGTATCCAGACGCGGCTCAACCTGGTTACGGCCGGAAACGCCCAGATCCTGACCATTCCCGGCGAAGCGCTGCCCAACATCGGCTTCTACCTGAAACGCAAAATGGGTGGCGAGCATAAGTTTCTGCTCGGGCTCACCAACGACGCATTCGGCTACATCATGACCAAAGTCGATTTCGACAGTTTCCCGGCGTACAAATACATTTCGCGGGTTTCGCTCGGAGAAATGACTGGCGAGATCCTGATCGAGAACGCACTTGGGCTGATTCAGGGCGCCGCGGCGCGGTAAGTGGAGTAGCGTTTCTTACAGCAGTTCCCGGCGGTAATGCTCCAGCGCGACGCGGACTAACTGCCCGCGCGTGCGGACGCCGGTCTTGCCGAACAACTGCTGGAGAGAGGCCTTGATGGCGCTCTCGGAGACGCCGAGTTGCTCGGCGATTTCCTTGTTCGCCAGGCCCTCGAAGACGCCTTTGAGGACGTGCCGGTCGCGTTCGGTGAACTTGGCGCGCGCGGACATGCCCGCGGCAGCCGAGGCTTCCACCTGCTGCTGATACTTGGGGTCCATCCAATTTCCGCCCGCGCACACCGAGCGGATGGCATCCAGCAACTCCTCCGGCGAACTGTTCTTCAGGAAAATGCCTGATATGCCGAGGTTCAGCAGGTGCCGCACCTCAGTCGGAGTCAGTCCGACCGTCACTAGCAGGATCTTGCCTGTGAAGCCAATCCTCTTTGCCGCCTGCGCCACATCGATGCCCCTGCGGTCGCCAAGCTCGTAATCGAGCAGCACGAGGTCGTAGGTGTTCGACTCCATCAACTGGATTGCTTCCTCAACGGTGGCGCACTGGCCGGTTACCCGCAGATCAGGGTGATCGGCAAGCAGCCGCGAGAGACTCGCCCGAAACAACGCGTGGTCATCCACTAATAGGATTTGAGTCATGCCTTTTTACTCATCTTCTTTCCCCTGTTCGCCTGTGGCGAGGGAGGGTTCTAAGGAAAACATCGTGCGCAGCCGGACACACATCGTGCAGCCGGGCCCTCCGGCGAGGTGGTACAACTCGCCGGAGGAAGCCCGCACAATGGCGCGCGATACAAACAAGCCCAGGCCCACGGCGTCGGCGCCCGTCTGGAACGGCTGGAAGAGCCGTTCGGGGTTTTGAACGCCGGGGCCACTGTCGGAAACTTTGACCAGCACACTCTCGTCGTCCGCGCTGGTGCGGATCTCAATCGACTTCCGCTCCGCCGACTCAAGCGCGCGAATGCTGTTGCGGATGACGTTGAGGAAGACCTGAAGCAGCCCGTGATGCTCGCCGCAGACCATGGGCAGGGCACTGGATTCACGATGGATAAGAAACTCGATGCCATGCGCTTCCAGGTCGGGTTCCAGGACAATGGCCAGTTCGTCCAGTACGGCGCCAAGGTCCACCGCGCTCGGTTCACGCTCGCTGGCGGAATTCAGCTCGACGGTTGCGACGCGCGCCAGCCCGGCGGCGAGCGTCCCCAACGCGGCATAGTCTTCCGTTGCCGCCACCTCGGGAATCCTTCCCAGGTTGGCGTGCACCAGTCCGATGGCGGCGCAGATATTGCGGATTTCGTGGGAGACCGAGCCGACCAGCACGCGCGTGCTCCGCAGGAGGCTCTGGAAGCTGGTTTCCTGCCAGTCGCGCAGGTCTTCCGAGGTGTCCGTCACAATGGCCGCCAGGCGCTTGCCGGTCGGTGTCGAGTACGTCGAAAACCAGACGCAGGCCTGAAACAGTTCGCCGGTGGCGCGTTTGCCGCGGCAGGTTGTCGCGGCGCGGTAGGAGGACGCGCCGGTGTCGTAGCGCAACAGGTCTTCGACGACCGGAAGAAATTCGCCGATGCGCCGTCCGGCAAGGTCCGTGCCGCGGTACCCGAACAGCTCGTTGGCCGCGCGGTTGGCAAGGTCCACCTTACCCTGATCGTCCGTCGTCAGAATCGCGGCGGGGCTCGAATCGATGATGCTCCGCAGTTGCCCTTCGGCTTCTTCCCGGCGCCGGACCTCTTCCCGTAACTGGGTGATGTAGGCCATGGAAAGGCGGCGGTTGCGCGCCATCTCGTTGGTCAGGAAGCCGACGCCCAGGTAGGCGAGGATCGTCAGCACCATGCGCGTGCCTACCAGGGAGTCCCAACGCTCCGGCGCCAGCGCTTCGCGCACCAGGGCGATCAACACCGAAACCAGGACGAGATGCCAGCGCCGCAGGTGTGGCGCCGCCACCATGATGGGGATGATATATATCGGGCCGAGAGACACGTTGTCCCGGCTGATCAGGTCGACCAGCACGATAAACAGCCCGATCATCAGGGTGAGGACGAGCGACTCTCGCGGGCTGCCGGCAAACAGCAGGTCGATAGCCCTGCGCCTGAGGCCTAAGCCTTCTCGATTCTCAGCCGGTTCATCCATGGTCATTCAAGGCGCCTGCAGTTCGAACCGGCCGTCGCGGCGGAGCCAGTACTTCCTCCCGCGCCACTGGATTGTCTTGCCGAAAAAGCCCGCGATCCAGAACCCGAAGCTCAACAGGTCCTGAACTGGAACGAGATACCAGTACCGGCCGCACAGAGGATCGCGCAGAACGCTTACGGAAACCGTGTAGGCGGCAACGGCTCGCAGCAGAAGGGTTACGAGCAGCAGCGGCCAGGCCGCCGGCCACACCGCCCACAGCAGGAGGCCTAGCGGAATTGGGTTCGTAAAGATCTGCCCCACATAACCGCTTGGACGTGAGCGGCGGCTTCCCCGGTTCCATCTAAGTCGGTGCTCGAAGTTGGGGCCAAGGTCTTGAGACCCAATGCGGTGCTCCACCACGTAAGAGGACAAGATGACGCCGTAACCCGCTTCGGCGGCGAACTGGCCCATGACAAAATCCTCGGCCAGGTATTCGCGGAAACGCTCAAAGCCCCCCAGGGACTGCAACACCGAGCGGCGCGCAACCGACGTGGGTCCGACTGCGAACTTGACGCCGCCTTCGACCAAGCGGGCGGTAAGGCAACCTCCCCAGAACTCGGTGTTCATGCCGAGCGCTTCAAGCAGTGACCAGAAACTGCGTCCCGGGACCGCCCGGTACGGGCACGTCGCCACACCAACGTCTCCTTGAGCGAACTCCGCGGCCACGGTGCGCAACAGGTTCCGGTCCACGCGAATGTCGCTGTCGCTCATCACCACCAGGTCATTGCTGGCTTCTGAAATCATGCGGGAGATGCTATAAACCTTGGCGTTCGGATAAGGCGGTTCGCCTGTAACAAAACGCCGGCATTTTACGTTGGGAAACCTGGCGCAGAGCCGGTCCAGCACCTGCCAGCACGGATCGGTGGCCTCGCGGGCGGCGAAAAGCAGCTCGAAATCAGGGTAATCCTGCGTGAAGAAGGTCAGCAGGTTCTCTTCCAAACCCTCGTCAAGACCGTGGAGCGGCTTCAGGACCGAGACCGGCTCGACCGGGTTGACGGAGGGGATACGAGCGGAAAGATAGCTTCGCGCCGCCAGCAGGATCAGTACACAATACACCCAGGATCCCGCCAGCAGCAGCACCAGCAGGATAGCCAAGATTGGCGCCAACACAGCTATCGGAAGTATAGCAACCAGGCTGGCTATCGAAAGACGGAGTGGTTTTCGAAGCGGATCTTCAGTTGGCGTGCAGCGTGGGTATCGCTTCTTCGGTGGCGGCGGCGAGGCTGCGGAGTTGCCAGCGCTCGTAGAGGACGGGGTAGACGATGAGTTCCATGAGGAACGAGGTGGCGAGGCCCCCGATCATGGGGGCGGCGATGCGCTTCATGACTTCCGATCCGGCGCCGGTGGCCCAGAGAATGGGGACGAGGCCGAGGAACATGGTCGAGACGGTCATGAACTTGGGGCGAAGGCGATGGACGGCGCCGGCGAGGACCGCTTCGCGGAGGCTGGCGGGCGTCAGGGCGCGGCCCAAGGCGGCACGCTTCTGCCAGGCGAGGTCGAGGTACAGCACCATGAAGACGCCGGTCTCGGCATCCACTCCCAAGAGAGCGATCAGGCCGACCCACACGGCCGGACTCAACGGGTAGCCCAGGATAGAGAGGCTCCAGATGGCGCCGATGGCGGAAAAGGGAACAGCCAGCAGGACGAGACCGGTCTTGAAGGCGGAGCGCGTGCTGGCGTAGAGGAGCACGGCGATGAGCGCGAGCGTGAGCGGGACGACCTGTAGCAGGCGGCGGTTGACGCGCTCGAAAGCCTCATACTGGCCGCTCCACTGAACAGCGTAGCCGGCGGGGAGTTGGAGGCCCTTGGCGAGGGCGGCGGACGCTTCGCGGATGTAGGCTTGCGGATCGTGGCCATCGAGGTCGAGATAGACATAGCCGGTCAGGAGCGCGTTTTCGTCGCGAATCATTGACGGGCCGGTGACGACACGCACCTGCGCCAGACGGCCGAGAGGAACGGGATCGCCGGCGGCGCCGCCAACCAGAACCTGGCGCAGGGCATCCAGATCGCCGCGCGCGTCCCTTGGCAGGCGCACATTGACCGGGTAGCGCGCGCGTCCTTCAATCACAGTCGTGACATTGTCGCCGCCGATGGCGTTTTGCACCGCGGACTGCGCCTCTTCCATGGAAATGCCCGCGCGCGCCAGCGCGGCGCGATCCCAATCGACATCGATATAGCGGCCGTCGTTGGAGCGCTCGGCAAAGACACTGCGCGTGCCTGGGATGCCGCGCAGAAGGTCCTCGACGCGGGCGCCGAGCTGCTGAATCCGGGCCAGATCTCCCCCCGTGATCTTCAATCCCAAGGGCGTGCGGATGCCTGTGGCGAGCATATCGATGCGGCCGCGCACGGGCATGGTCCAGGAATTGGCGACACCGGGAAACCGCATGGCCGCATCAAACCGGGCGATCAGTTCATCGTGCGAGAGCGGTTGAGGCCACTCCCGGCGCGGCTTCAGCACCACGAGCGTCTCGATCATCGACAGCGGCGCCGGGTCCGTGGATGTGGAGGCGCGGCCCGCCTTGCCCAAGACCGCGGCGACTTCGGGGAAGCTCTTGAGCCGCGCACTCGTCAACTGGAGCAGGCGCCCGGCCTCGTCGATGGAAATTCCAGAGACTGTGGAGGGCATGTAGAGCAGCACGCCTTCGTCGAGCGGAGGAATGAACTCGGCGCCCAGGCGGCGATACACGGGAACCGTGACGAGCGCGGCGATGGCGACCCCGGCCAGGACCAAGCCTTTGTGGCGGAGCGCGCCCAGGAGCACAGGCTGGTAAATGCGCATCAACACACGGCTGAGCGGATGCTGTTCTTCGGGATGTATGTGCGCGCCGAACGCCGAGTTCAGCCAGCGGCCCCAGCGCCGGCGCGGGTCACGCCGTCCGAGTCCGGCGAGCGTCAGGCGCAAGGCCGGGTCGAGTGTGATGGCCAGCAGCGCGGCGGCCAGCATGGTGAGGCTCTTGGCGTAGGCGAGCGGATGGAAGAGACGGCCCTCCTGCCCCTCCAGGGTGAGGACGGGAAGGAAGGCGACTGCCATCACGAGCAGAGCGAAGAAAGCGGGCCGCCCGACTTCCCGCACGGCGGCCACGATGACGGAGTCCTCGCTACCCCGCTGTCCGCCGTCCTGCCATTCCTCCAGCTTCTTGTGAGTTTGCTCGACGACCACAATGGCGGCATCGACCAGAGCGCCCACGGCGATCGCGATACCTCCCAGCGACATGACGTTAAACGAAAGTCCGAGCAGATGAAACGGCGCCGCGACGGCGAGCAGTGTGAGGGGGATCGTGACGACGGGAATGAGGGCGCTGGCCGGGTGCCACAGGAACAGGAGGATGACCAGGACGACGGTGATGATGATCTCGATCAGGGTGGAGCGCAGAGTGCCGATGACGCGGTGGACCAACTCCGCGCGGTCGTAGACCGGGGTTATCTTGACGCCGGCGGGCAGCCCGGGGGCGATCTGCGCCAGTTTCTCCTTGACGCGATCGATCACGTCAACGGCATTGGCGCCCTGGCGCATGATGACGATGCCGGATACGGCCTCGCCCAAGCCGTCGAGATCGGCGATGCCGCGACGCATTTCTGGACCGAGGGTGACGGAGCCGACATCGCGGATGCGCACGATCTGGGAAGGCGGTCCGCCCGCAACGACCGCTTCGGCGAGATCGTCCGGCCGGCGCAGATAGCCGCGGCCCCGGATCATGTATTCCGAGCCGCCGAACTCCATGAGCCGTCCGCCCGTTTCGACGTTGGCGCGGCGGACCGCTTCGACAACGGCTGAAAAAGGGATGCCGAGCGCGCGCAATCGCGCGGCGTCGGCCGTGACCTGAAATTGCGGTACGAAGCCGCCCACGGAGGCGACTTCGGCGACGCCGGGAACCGATTGGAGGTGATAGCGCAGAAAAAAGTCCTGCGTGGTCCTCAACTCGGCCAGAGGCACTTTCCCGGCCGGGCTGGTGAGGGCATATTGAAAGACCCAGCCGAGGCCGGTCGCATCCGGGCCGAGTTCGGTTCTGACGCCCGGCGGCAGGCCCGGCAGGGCAGAAGCGAGGTACTCCTGGGCTCGGGAGCGCGCCCAATAGAGATCGGTCCCGTCCTCGAAGACCACGTAAACGAAGGAGTAGCCGAAATCCGAGACGCCCCGGACCGCCTTGACCCGTGGCGCGCCGAGCATGGCGGTGACGATGGGATAGGTGACCTGGTCTTCGATGACATCGGGACCGCGGTCCCAGCGCGAATAGAGGATGACCTGGGTGTCGCTGAGGTCGGGCAGAGCGTCGATCGGGATCCGCGTAAGGTTCCATGCGCCCCAGAGGGCGAGCGCCAGGACGAGGCCGATGACCGTACCGCGGCGGCGGGCCGAGTACTGGATAATGCGCTCGATCATGGGGAGTGGCGTTGGATGAACTTGCGCTCGCAAGCCGCGGAGCAGAAGTAGTAGTTGGCGCCTTTGAATGCCAGGTGGCGCGCCGCGGCGCGGTCGAGCGGCATGCCGCACTCGGGGTCAGCCACCTGGCCGGAGGCGGATTTCATACGGCTCTCGGAATCGAGCAGGAACGCGCCGGTGGTGACGACTCTGTCGCCGGGCTCGAGCCCCGACAGAATCTCAGTGCGTCCATCCTGCTGCCAGCCGGTCCGGACGTCGCGCCACTCGTACTGCCCGCCGCCTCGGGCCACGAACACGCGCCGGGCTTCGCCGGTATCGATCAGGGCGCCCGCGGGCGCCGTGATCACGGAGCGCGCCGGGCGTTCGAGTTCGACATCGACGATCATGCCGGGCACCAGTTCGCCGCCAGGGTTGGGCACATCCAGCCGCAGTTTTCCGGTGCGTGCCTGTTCATCGAACTGTGGAAGCGCGGAGGCGATCATGGCAGGCAGCGGCGGCCGGCCTTCGATCAGGACGCGCGCCTTGGCGGCGCCGGGCCAGGATGAGTCGCCGGGATGCAGGTCGGCGAGAACCCAGACGCGCTCCAGGTTGGCGATGCGGTAGAGCACGTCGCCCCTGTCGAAACGCTGGCCTACGGCCGCGTTACGTTCGAGGATCCGGCCGCTGGCCGGTGCGGTGAGGTTGATATCGGAAAACTCGGTCTTGGTACGGCCGAGTTCCTGGATTTGCGCATCGCCCATGCCGAGGTACTGGAGGTTGTCGCGGGCGGTGGCAAGTTGCTGTGTGGCGAGTGCGAGGGCGCCGGCTGGTGGCGTAGGCGAGTGGCGCAGCCGTTCCAGACCGTCGAGGGCGTAAATATAAGCCTGTTGGGGTGCGGAGATGTCTTTGCTGAAAAAGGCGGCGAGCTTGTCGCCGCGCTCGACGCGCATTCCGGTCCGGCCGGAGAAGACAGCGCGGATCCAGCCATCGATTCCAGCCGAGACGCGATAGGTGCGCGCCTCATCCGGCGTGACGCGTCCGGCCGTGCGCAGGATGCGTGCGGCCATCACGCGCTGTACGGTTTCGGTCTGGAGCCGGGCGGCTTGCTCCTGTTCGGGTGAAAGGATGACGCCTGCTACTGCCGCGGGGCGAGGCTCGGAGGGTGGTTGGTCCGCGTAAACGGGTTCGAGGTCCATGCCGCAATCCGGCGCCTTTCCCGGCCGGGCCGAACGATAGGCCGGATGCATCGGATCGACGTAGTAGAGGACCGGACGCGCCGGAGCGGGCAGCGCGGCGCCAGGCCGGGTGTTGCGGCCCGCCAGGAAGGCGGCGCCAGCCACCGCCACCAGCGCGCCGCCAAACCAATACCATTGCCGCGGCCGCCGGTCCTTACTACGCGATTCCGGACCGGAACTGGCGGGTTGGAACACGTCCCCAGTCCTATTTCATCGCCAGCCCGTGAGGGCGCGCCGGTCCGGTCGGGAAAGCGGTGTTGAAATCGAGATTGAAACGCGTGTCCTCCGTCAGGGTGTCGCGCCCGACCTTGACCACGTGGATCTTGTGGTCGCCTTCGAAGTGTATGATTCCGGCGTCGTCCTGGTTGAGGAAGTAATCGGCAACCGCCAGGCGCCGGCCGTCGTTGCTGAGCGTCAGGTAATGCGGACCCGCATCCTTGCCGAAGCTGACGACGGACAACTGTTTGAGGTTGGCGCGGTCGGTGGCGTCGAGCATGCCGACCTGCCCCGCCTGGAACAGACCGAAGATCAGGCGGTCGCCGCTTTCCGGGGTGGCAAGAAGCTGGCCCATGCCGCCAGCAACCGGAGTGTCGACATGCGGAACAACGGTCTTGCAGTCAAAGGCCGGGACCGCGGTTCCGGCGATGGGATCGATCAGATAGATGTAGCCGTCGAACATGCCGGAAACGTAGCCGTAGCCGCGCCGGTCACGTGGAAGCATCTTGACGTCCATCGTGCCGAGCGCCGGACCACCATCGGGCGAATTGATGAAGATGGACTTGGTGATTCTGCGGGCACGGTAGTCCCAGATGCGGACCGACCCGCGCAGGACCGGACCGGAAGACCCGGCGAGCGTGCTGGTGGGCAGCACGAAATCCGAGGTCATCATAATATTGAGGTCCGGGCGAGCGGAGATGCCGTGCGGGTTAAAGCCGTCCAGCGGCGGCATGGTGGGCCACTCGCGGAACATCGACAAGGTTCCGAAATGGTTGGCGACGAAGTGCAGCCTGCCGTCAAATTCGGCGACACGGCCGGGGGCGGTCCCGTCGGCGGCGCCCATCTGGGTGATCAGGAAGCCACCGCCTTCAACCGGCAGAAAGTCGTCGGTAACGCTGGAATGGATCGCCTTGGTGGAGAAGAGAAACCGGGGATTCTCAGCATTGATGACGTCGAAGAAAAAGATGCCGTTTTGGCCTTTCAGCAGACTCAGCAGTCCGCCACAGGCAAGAATGGTGCGTGAGGAGTTGAGGTGGCAATGATGCGGTTCGTTACCGGTATTGCCAGGCGGTGGGATCGGTACGGTCTTGATGACTTTGCCGTAGTTTGCCGAGTCCTCATCAAAGTTGACGACGGCAAGGAAGTCGGGCGCCTTGTGGGCCTGATCCTGCGCCCACACGTAAAGGATCCTTTCTCTTCTGCCGCCGAAACCGTCGTGGCCGGCCAGGGCGGTTCCAGCAAATGCGGCCAGTATCCCGGCGATGAGCAATAACCGAGAGGTTACCGCGCGAACTCTCATTGCGTTTCGCATTATCAATTCCCCTCTGGACGGATTTGGTCAGGCCTGACGAAACCTGACGGAAAGGCCGAATGGGCTTCCGATGTCGATAGAGCATAGCACGGTACGGATTCCGGTGGGGACCAGACTCCGGCGGTGCTATAGTTGATGCTTTCCTGAGCTATGGACCCGATTGCCGCGTCTGCTGGCCGCCAAGATGAAAATATTCTAATCGAAAAGGCCAAAAAGGGCGATTTCGAGGCTTACGGTCAACTGGTAGAGCGTTACGAACGCAAAATCTACCGGCTGGCCCGCAACATCACGCAAAGTAATGAAGACGCTGAAGATGTTCTTCAAGACGCCTTTCTGAAAGCTTACGAGCACCTGGACGGATTCCAGGGGCAGGCCCGGTTCTATACCTGGCTGGTGAGAATCGCGGTCAACGAAAGTTTGATGAAACTCAGGAAACGCAAATCTGATCGAAGCGTTTCTCTGGACGAAAACATCGAAACAGATGAGGAGCCAATCGCGCGGGAAATCGCGGTTTGGGACAACCCGGAGAAGCAGTACAGCCGAGCCGAAATGAAGCAGGTGTTGGACGAAGCGATCACGAGCCTAAAACCGATCTTTCGAGTCGTCTTCATCCTGCGCGATGTAGAGGAACTCTCAACGGAAGAAACCGCTGAGACGCTGGGGCTATCGATTGCCGCGGTCAAGAGCAGGCTATTGCGTGCGCGCTTGCAGCTTCGGGAGAAACTGACTCGTACCTTTAAGCGCAAGGGAGACCAAATTCTTGGTTACGTGTAAGGATTTTCTCCGGGAGATCTCCGAGTTTCTGGATGACCGGGCGGACCCGCAACTCCAGTCGGAACTGAAGGCCCACATCACGCAATGTCCCAATTGCTGGGTGATTCTCGACACCACGCTGAAGACGATTCAGGTATACAAGGGCATGGAGCCACAGGAGCTTCCCGAAGGGGTTCATGGCCAGCTCATGAAGGCCCTGGAAAAGCGCTGCGCCGCTAAGACGAAGAAGGCTCAGCCTCCTCCCACAGCTCAGAAATAAGGCCTGACTCAAACACCGGCCGCGCGGGACACACCCCCAGGTAATAGGCGCAGGAAAGGCACCCGGGACCTTCGTTGCGGGGAAATTCCACGGCACGGGCGGCGCAGCGGATTGCGTTGAGCGCCGCGGTTTTCGCCGCCGGGCCCAAGGGAACGGGCAACGCCACAGATTCCCGCAGCAAAAACAGATAGGCCTCGCCGGCCGGGGTTCCCAGCAGGTTCTCCAGAACAAGAGCGTAGATTTGGACCTGCGTCTGATAGGCCCGCAACTTTTCCGGGCTGATATGGCGGTCGGACTTGTAATCGACCACCACGGTGTGGCCGGCGCCGGCGAACCACAGATCAATCGTGCCGCTGAGCAACACGCCGCCGGCATCGGCGATAAAAGCAAACTCCTTCTCGACGACGGCCGCCGCTGCCGCGCGCCGTCCCAAATCACTGTTCACAAACGCCGCGGCGAGGGCGCGGACAGCGGCTGAG
>JADZCI010000026.1 GCA_020851655.1 Bryobacterales bacterium | reverse complement strand
CAACAGGGTACGCCACTAGCGCGGTCCGGGTCCCAGGGGTCAGTGCTGCTGCAAGAGCGCCAGCATCTTCTGGTCCAACCGCGCGCCGTACCAGCCTTCGTACATCACGTCGGCGCGGCCGGAATTCAGGATGCCGAACGGGCCGCGGAAATTCCACATGGCCCAGCCGATGCCGTACATCTCCAGGACTTCGAGCACATCCGTCAGCCACGCCAGGGCGATTTCATGAGGCGTCCGGTTAAAGCACCCGAACTCGCCGCAGTGTATGCCGATCCCTTTCCGCGCCACCTCGGCCCAGGACACGAACCGGCCTTCCAGTTGCGCGCGCCCGATCTCGACGCCGCCCGACGCGTTCTTAATCGGCCACTCGGGCTCAGGAAAATCCATTTTGCGATCGACCCAGCCGGCGCGGAAATGCGAGATGCGCGCGGGCCAATAAGCGTGCACGCTCTGGTGCAAACCGGTTTCCACCAGGTTGTCGGCGACCATTCCGCCGGCGGCGTAACCGTCGATCATGACAATGCGCGCGGGCGACACCTGGTTGATCGCGCCGGCGGCGTGGGTCATCACGCGATAGTAGTCCTCCTTCGACATGAATTCGTCTTTCGGAGATGGAGCTTCGTTGACCAGGTTGAAGCTGAGCTCGAGCGGCGAGACTCCGCGATAGCGCCTTGCCAGAAAGTCCCAATAGTGAACAAAGGCCTCTTCGGCAGGCTTGTCCTTCCAGAGGCTGAAGGGTTCGCGAGCGTTGTTGTTGATGCAGTAGCCGGGCGCCCGGTGCAGGTTGATGTTGACGTGCAATCCGAAGCGGCGGCCCAGATCGACGATCCGGTCCAAGGGTTCCAGCGCGCTGTCCTTGATCTTTACCGTGTCTTCGGGCATCAGTTTCCTGGATGTCTTCCAATCCGAATCGACGAAGAACCAGTAGTCAATCGGGATGCGAATGAAATTCATTCCCCAATCGCGCATCCAGCGGCACTCATCCTCGGTCACCGGCGGCGGGTAACCGCCGCGTTCCGGCAGCGCCTGGAACAGGTCCAGCAAATTGAAACCGCGCCACCGGGGAAGCGCATTCTGGACGGTGGAGGACTTCCAGTTGGCCCAAGCCGGCGCCGCGGCGGCGGCGGCCAAGGCGGTGGAACGGAGGAGATTTCGGCGGGTCATGGGGTCTGAATATCTCTTACATCTGAAACTATATCAGTGACCCGGTTCCGCTATCGTGGATTCGTATGAGAGTCTCGAAACGGCGGTGGAACCCATGAAGCGGCGTGACCTGCTGCTGGCCTCAGCCGGAATCGCGGGCGCAAGCGCCGCACCTCCTTCCCCGCCCCGGATCTCGGCAACCATCCGCCGCCTGAACCTCCGCCATACGTGGACTACGGTGATGTCCTCGAGCGAGTATCGCGATACGTTCTTCCTCACCTACTCCCGCGATGGGGTTACAGGTACGGGAGAAGGCGCTCCGATCAACCGCTACAAGGAAGACGCGAAATCGGCCCAAGCGGCGATCGAATCGATTCGCCCGTGGCTGATCGCCTCAGACCCGTGGCACTTCACCAAGGTCATGGCTGCCGTCTTCCAGAAGATTCAGGGCGAGTATGCGGGCAAGGCAGCCCTGGACATTGCGTTGCTCGATTGGGCCGGCCAGAAACTCGGCGTGCCTCTGTACCGCTACTTCGGGTTGGACCCGGCGGATGCGCCCGTCACCACCTTCTCCATCGGTATCGACACCCCTGAAAAAACGCGGGAGAAGGTGCGCGAGGCCGAGCCCTTTCCCGTGCTGAAGATCAAAGTGGGACTGAACACCGACGAAGCCACGATTGACGCCGTGCGTAGTGTGACAAAGAAGCCTTTGCGCGTCGATGCCAACGAAGGTTTCAAGTCCAAGGAAGAGGCCGTCGAAAAGATCAACTGGCTCGAAAAGCAGGGCGTCGAGTTCATCGAGCAGCCGCTGCCGGCATCCGGCCTGCAAGACATGAACTGGATTCGAAAACGGGTGCACATGCCCATCATTGCGGACGAATCCTGCCTGCATCCAGACGACATTCCCCGAATCGCGCCTTATTTCGACGGCGTCAACATCAAGATCGACAAGTGCGGCGGCTTGCTGGAAGGCTGGCGCATGATTCAGATCGCCAAGGCGCTGGGACTGAAAACCATGCTGGGGTGCATGGTGTCGAGCTCCTGCGCCATCACCGCCGCCGCACATCTTTCTCCCCTGGTCGACTACGCCGACCTGGACGGCAACCTGCTCATCGCCAACGATCCCTATGATGGCGTCAAAGTCGTGAAAGGCAAACTCGTCCTTCCCAACCGCCCGGGCTTAGGAATCCGCCAGAACAAAGCGCAGGGGTAGCTCAACGCTCCGGCGAATCCCGATGCGCGGCGTTGTCACGATGTGCGGCGGTTTGGGTCCGTCACGGATCACCAGGGCGCCGCGCGTCAGGTCCGCGCCGTAGTGTTCCAGCGTGATCCCCATGGAGCGGGTCAGCTTTCCGGGTCCGTCGCCAAACCCATCCACGCCGCGAATCAGAACGCAGCCCGGCACTCCATCCTTTTCGACGACGACGTTCATGCAGCAGTGAATTCCGTAAATGAAGTACACGTATGCATGCCCGGGAGGTCCAAAAATCACCTTGGTTCGCGCGGTTCGCCCGCGAAACGAGTGGGCCGCCTCGTCGACATGGGGCAAATACGCCTCAACTTCAACGATGCGCCCGGCATGTGGGCCGTGGCACAGGTACTTGCCCAACAAATCCCGGGCCACTTCGATGGTTGGCCGGGCGTAGAATCTGCGAGGAAGGACTTGGCCGGGCATTGCGCTACGCTAAGAACTTACCATTGGTCATGAGGCTGTTCACGGGGCTTGATGTCCCTTATGAAATGCGGCGGAATCTCGAGTTGCTGCTGGAACTGCTGAGGCCGACGGCGCAGATCCAGTGGAGCCCCCTGGACAATCTTCACATCACCACCCTATTCATCGGAGAGTGGCCGGAGGAGGGTTTGGACGAACTCAAACAGGCTCTGGCCCGGATTCCCGTTCCCGGCGAATTGGCCATCGGCATCCGCGGGCTGGGCTGGTTTCCGAATCCCCACTCGCCACGCGTGTTCTTTGCCGCCATTGCGTCGCCGGACGGACTGCACGCCCTGGCGTCGGATACCGAAGCGGCGTTGAGCGGGCTCGGACTGGCGGCGGCAAAACGGAGCTTCCAGCCGCACCTGACCCTGGCGCGCATCAAGCCGCCCGCGGCGCTGCTCGAGCTCAAGCAAACCATCGCCGGACTGCCTTCGGTCGATTTCGGCGCTTATACCGCAAAGCAGTTTCATTTGTACCTGAGCCAACAGCGGAACGGCCGCTCTGTATACACTAAGCTGGCATCGTACCCGCTCATGGCGCATGCAACTCAGTAGACCGAATGTTTCTTCCCATTGCGCTCCTGGCTGCCGCATACCTCATCGGAGGAATCCCGTTTGGCTACCTCTTTGTTCGCTGGCTGACTGGCAAGGATGTCCGTGCGCTGGGAAGCGGGAACATCGGCGCCACGAACGTGATGAGGACAACAGGACGCGCAGTGGGACTGCTGACGCTGCTGCTGGACGGCGCAAAAGGCTACTTCGCGGTTTGGCTGATGGGCCGGTTTACCGCACTGAATATCGGATGGATGAGCCTGGCGGCGGTTGCGGTCATGCTGGGCCACATTTATCCGCTGTTCCTGAAATTCAAAGGCGGCAAAGCGGTGGCGAGTTTCGCCGGCGCCTACCTGTGTCTCGCACCGGCGCCGGCCGCCGCATGCCTCGTCATTTTCGTGGCTGTCGTCGCTTACTCGCGCTACATCTCGCTGGGTTCAATTCTCGCGTCGGCTCTCTTTCCGGTAGGCGTCTGGATGATTATGCGCCCGCCGTGGCCGTTGCTGGCGGCCTCCACCGTCTGCGCCGCGCTGGTCGTCTGGCGGCACCGGTCGAACATCATGCGCATCCGTCAGGGCAATGAGAATGTGTTCTCATTCGGGAGAAGAAAGTGAAATCGCTCGCCATCGTGGGCGGCGGGAGTTGGGGAACGGCTCTCTCCATTGTGCTGGCGCCGCGTTTCCCCGAAGTGCGTCTCTGGGTGTATGAAAAGGACCTGGCGGAGCGCATGGCGGCCAACCGCGTCAACGACATTTATCTGCCGGACTTCCGTCTTCCCGGCAACGTCCTCCCGAGTTCCGTCCTGGGTGACACCGTAAACGCCGCGGACATCGTGCTCGGCGTCATGCCGTCGCATCATGCTCGTTCGCTTTACGCCGCTCTCCTTCCGCACGTGTCGCCGCAAACTCTGTTTGTCAGCGCCACCAAGGGATTGGAAACCTCGACTCACCTGCGGATGACCGCCGTGATTCAGGAGGTGATCGGAAAGGCGTTCAAGCCAAGAACCGGCGCGCTCAGCGGTCCCACATTCGCCAAAGAGGTCGCGCGTGGCGAACCCGCCGCCGTGGTCATCGCTTCGGAAGACCGCGACCTCGCCAAGACTGTGCAGACCGCTTTCTCCGGCCCGGTGTTCCGGCTCTACACCAACTCCGACCCCATCGGCGTCGAGACCGGCGCAGCCCTCAAGAACGTCATCGCCATCGCCGCGGGCGTTTGCCAGGGGCTGGGACTCGGCGCCAATACACTGGCTGCGTTGATCACTCGTGGTTTGGCCGAAATCACCCGCCTGGCGGTCGCCGCCGGCGGTCAGGCGCGCACACTCGCCGGATTGGCCGGCTTGGGTGACCTGGTCCTCACCTGTCACGGCGACTTGAGCCGCAACCGTCAAGTGGGAATCCTCTTGGGACAAGGCAAGAGCCTGCCGGAAATTCTGTCGGGGATGCGGATGGTCGCCGAAGGCGTCAAGACCACAACAGCAGCGGTCGAACTCGCTTCCCAACTCGGCGTGGAACTCCCCATCACACGGCAGATGTACAGGGTTTTGTGCGAAAATCAATCGCCGAGAGAGTCCATTCGCGAATTGATGGACAGGCAACTGAAAGAGGAATGAGTCTCCGGGCGGGATCGTTCTCCGGATTTGTCGCCGTTTGTTCGGCTTATCTTGTGCCAGACCGAAACTCGGGCGCATCAATAGTGTTGGAAAGTACTAGTGGCAGCTTCGGCGGCGTCGATGGAACGTGACATCTTCGTGATGCAGCAGCTCCGTGAGGGGCAAACCGAGTTATTCGGTGAGCTTCTGGAGCGGCACAGGCTGCCCGTGTATCACTTCCTCTTCCGGATGGTTCAGAATCAGCCGGTGGCGGAAGAGTTGGCGCAGGAAGTGTTTCTTCGGGTTTATAGGTCCCGGGCGAAATACGAACCATCGGCGAAATTCACCACCTGGCTGTTTCGGATTGCCATGAATCTGGCGTTGAACTGGGTTCGTGACAACCGCCACGAAATGGGTCAAGGCAGCCTGGATGAGGAACAAGCTGACGGCAAGGTCCGGCAGATCTCCGACAGAAGGCCCGATATTGAGCAGCAACTGGTACACCAAGTCAAGCTGGGCGAAGTGCGGGATGCTATCTCACGCCTTCCTGAAAAGCAGCGCGCCGCGGTGCTGATGCACAAGTACCAGGAGATGGAATACACTCAAATCGCGACTGTTCTGGGTTGCTCCGAATCAGCCGTCAAATCGCTTCTTTTCAGGGCGTATGAGACCTTGCGGTCGAGGCTCGCCCACCATGCCGTATAAAGACATTCCCTGCCCTTTACAATCCGGCGAGAACGCGGAGCTACTCTTGGACTACGCATCGCGCAAGCTGACGGCCGTACAACGAATGGCCATAGACCAACACATCGCCGGCTGTCCAGCCTGCCAGCGTTTTCGAGATGGCCAGGAACTTCTCTGGAAGAGCCTGGACACGTGGGAGAGCAGCAATTTCAAGCCCGGATTCGACATGCGGCTGGAAGAACGCATTGCCGCGGACTCCAGGCTTCCCACCTGGGAACGGGCGGTGCTGTGGGCTCAGAACACGCCTCTCAAACCCGCCATTCCGGTGGCTGCCGCCATCCTCCTTGTGGCCCTGGGCCTCGGACTGCGCTGGCTCTGGCAGTAGCCGGGCGCGCCAGACTCTCTAGCCTTCGTGCCGGTGATCGTGATCACCGGCTTCCGCGCCCGCTGAGGCGGCCGCGCCGCGGGCCTTGCCCGCCTCGGGAAGCTCCCTACGCCACCAGTTGGGTTCTCCGGCCCATTCGCGGATCTGGCTTTCCATGTCCTCCATGTTGAGCGACTGATCCGCATGATTCTGGAACCTGGTGATGTCGTAGCATCCCACCGGATAAATGGTCGTAAAAACGGCACAGCGGTTGCAGAACGTGCAGTCGCTACGCTGGTTCTGAAACGGCAGCGGCAAAGTCTCCTGCTCCGGACCATCCAGTCCGTTGCGAAACAGCAGAGGCAGGTCCGGGTTGGCCAGCAGCGGACGCGCCATGGAAACCATGTCGCATGCGCCAGCCGCCAGAGCATTGGCGACTTGGTGGCGCCTGTGGAATCCCCCGTTTGAGATCACCGGCAGACCCACCTGTTCCTTAAGAACCTTGGCGTCGGACAGGTTCGGAGGCGGTCCGGCATCCGGGCCTTGTGGCGGTTTCTCCCAGCCGATCTTGGTCAGCAACCCCAAGGGTGTATTCAACAACACCGACCGGAGCCAGGCCTTGAAACTCAAGTGCCGCGCAGAATTGCAGAACTGCCTCACGGCATCCAGCGGAAACTCGCCGGGGTTTTCCTTGGGATTGATGAAGCCGAATCCATTGCTGACGTGCAGATAGTCGACTCCCAACTCCTTAAGCCATTTGCCGATCTGAATCGTGTCCTGCAACGTGTTGCCGTTCCAATAGCTGCTGATCGGCCAGCGCAGGTTCATGGGTAAATGCGTGTAGTCGTTCGCGCTGATCCGCATCCCGACCAGGTAGTCCTTGCCCACGCGGCGGCGGATCGATTCCGTGATCTGACCCAGCAAGCGAAACCGGTTCTCCAGCGATCCGCCGTATTGGTCTTTGCGGTGGTTGATGCCGGGATTGAGGAACTGGTGAATCAGGTACCCCTTGGAGATGGTGACTTCAACGCCATCGCAACCTGATTCCTGGACATAGCCGGCCGATCGTCCAAAATGCTCGACAACCTGTTGAATTTCATCGACCGGCATCTCCTTGTGCCAGGTCACATAACCGTAGATCAGGTCAAATCCGGACGACGACGATGCGTGATCCTGGGTTCGCGGAAAAATGGCGCTCTGCGCGTGGTAGCCCGGGTCGCCGATCTGCACCAGGTACTTGACGCCAAACTGGTGAATCAGATCCACGCCCTCTTTGATCCTCGGGATGAACATCGGATCGCTGATCTTCGGGTACTCGATGGGCGCCCACCGGTGATGGCTGACCGTCATGGTGGGCGAGATCAGGCCCGCTATGCCTCCCTGGGCGAACATCGCCTCAAAATGCTTCCATGCGTCATTCACGTGGCCTTTGTAATAGGCCATGCGCCCGCCGATCGAAGAGCGGATCAAACGGTTCTTGAACTCAACGTTCTTGATTCTGAAGGGTTCAAACATCAAGTCGGCCATCTGCATCCCTTTACCAGTGGGACGATTCTACCTCGAAAGCGCACCTCGGCGGCAGGCCGCCGCTTCAACATTCGATGACATTCAGAGCGAGCCCGCCGAGAGATGTCTCTTTGTACTTGCTCTGCATGTCGAGGCCGGTCTGGTACATGGTCTTGATCACCTGGTCGAGCGTCACTTTGTGGCCTTCAGGTTCACGCAGCGCCATGCGCGCGGCATTGACCGCCTTCACGGCGCCGAATGCATTGCGCTCGATGCAGGGGATCTGGACCAGCCCGCCGATGGGATCGCAGGTCATGCCGAGATTGTGTTCCATTCCGATTTCCGCGGCATGTTCCACCGCCTCGTTGGGACCGTTCAGCGCGGAGGCCAAGCCGGCAGCCGCCATCGAGCAGGCGACGCCTACTTCGCCCTGGCAGCCCACTTCAGCACCGGAAATGGACGCATTCTCTTTGTAAAGCACGCCAATTGCGGCCGAAGCGAGGAAGAACCGGATCACTCCGGCGCTGTCGCCGTTCAAGAATTGCACGTAATACTGGAGCACCGCTGGAATGACGCCGGCCGCGCCGTTGGTGGGCGCCGTGACCACCCGGCCGCCCGCGGCATTCTCTTCGTTTACCGCCATCGCAAACACGTTTACCCAATCCATTGGGGCCAGCGGGTCCTTTGAGCCTTGGGTCATGAGTTTCCGGTAGAGGTGCGGCGCCCGGCGCCGGACATTGAGACCGCCGGGCAAAGTCCCTTCGATCGTCAACCCGCGGCGCAGACACTTTTGCATCACGCTCCAGATATCGAGAATGCCCTGCTTGATTTCGCGTTCCGTTCGCCACGCCATTTCGTTGCGCAGCATCACTTCCCATAGAGGCAAGCCCAAGAGTTGCCCCTGCTTGAGCAAGTCATCTCCGCTTGAGAACGGGTGCGGAACCGGCGGCCGTTCCGCCGCGTTCGACGACTCGCCTTCGGCTTGCACAAACCCGCCGCCGGTCGAGTAGTAAACGCGCCGGTGGAGCGCATCTCCGGCGCCATCGAAAGCGCTGAACCGCATGCCATTGGAGTGTGCGGCCAGCATTTGATCCCTCCGGAATAACACGTCCTGGCTCTCTTCGAAGGGAATGGCGTGAGTTCCGCCCAGCGCCAGTTGGCGGGATTCGCGGACCTTACCAAGAAGACCTTCGACCGAGGCCGGGTCCACCTGCTCCGGCCGTTGCCCGCCCAGGCCCAGCACCACGGCCTTGTCCGTGCCGTGCCCGACTCCTGTCAAAGCCAGCGATCCGTATAGGTCGATAACCACCCGGCAAGTGCCACCGAGGGCGCCCATGCTTTCGAGTTCACCAACAAAGCGGTGCGCGGCCCGCATCGGCCCGACAGTGTGCGAACTGGAAGGCCCAATTCCGATTTTGAAGAGATCGAATAGCGAGGTGCGCATCCGCTACAAGCCCTTTCGAGGCAATCGATTCAAGAGTACCGGAAACCGCTCGCTGATTGTACTTGCATCCGCGTACGCGCTCGGAGCATGCTTAAGGCAGGGATGCCAGTAAGAGAGGACGCCGAATCCCGCGCGATCAAGCGGCTTATCGCCGACATTGATTCCATCGACAAGTGGCGGGACCGCATCGGCCGCCGCATCGTCGCTATGTTCTTCGGAGTCTTCCTTTTCGCCGTATCGTTGCTTTCCTACGTCGCCACGCACGCTCAGGATCGCGTCGACCCGCCGGCGCTCGGCAAGCAACACCCGGGCGTGCTCCGCTCCTATCGCTGAGAGGCCGGGCTTGCGTGCCTGAGCGCTGGCGCGGCTGTCCGACATTCGTCTTTTTGAATTCCTCGGGCACGTTCCAACTGTTGCGCCACGAATGCCGATTGCGGGTGGATGGACCGAAGTTCTTCCCATGTGAGCAGCAGCCGCGCAGCCGCCGAACGGCACGCCTGCGGATCGATACCGGAGGCATAGCGGCGAATCCGCTCGAGCGTCTCAACCTTGTCGTAGTCGAGGCTCAGCACTGGACTGGTTTCCTCCGGGATGGTCGCGACGTACTGGAGAACCTGGGCGAGCGCTTCCTGTTTTCGGCCCGCGGCGTACAACCACATTGACTCGGCTTTGCGAAGATCGCGGTCGTCTCTCTTCATTCCGGCCTTATTCATTTCTTCAAGCAGTTGATGTGCGCGCGACAAGTGTGTGCGCGCCTGTTCCAGGCCGCCCGACTCGATCAGCGGGGCAATGGATGCGGTCAGATAGTCGAAGCGGGATTCGAGCCCCACGTGGTTACCGGAGGACGTTCCGGCCGCCAGAGCCCGCGAACGCTCCAGCAAAGTGAGTGCCTCGGCGGGGCGAGCCGCCGCCAGCGCTACACCCTCCCTCATGTAGGCCCGGGCCAGGTCGAGCGTCGCGGCCTCGTTGTCGGGATCCGCCGCCACCATCTTTTCCGCGATCCCGCGAGCCTTCTGGTAGTGTTGCACCGCTTCGCTCACCCGCCCCAGGTTGAACCGCCCCGGTGATCCGTACACATCGCCCAATGCGATGTTACCCCAATAGAGTTGGCGGACGCTTCGAGACCGGTTGGGCTCGGCGGCGATACGCCTCTCCGATGACCGGATCGCTTCCTGGAGGGTGACGACGCTGCTTTCAAAGTCGCCGGCCAGGGCCTGAGAGCGCCCGTAGCCAACCAGAACGCTCGTCAGTTGCTCTTCGGCGCCAGGCGGCTTCGCCGGATCCTTGGCCAGAGGCCGCAGAATGGAAAGGGCCTGCCCAAACGCCTCAGCCGCCTCTTTCCGCGCGCCGCGGTTGTCATGAAAGCGGGCGAGCGCGGCCTGCGCCTGCGCCTGGCGCAGCGGCTGAAGCCGGGCGGCAATGCGCAGCATCCGGTCGAGGATCTCGCGCTGTTCGGTGGGCCGCCTCGCATCCTCGAAAATCGCGGTCAACCCTTGATAAGCGGTGAACAGCTCATCCAGCCGCTCCGGGCCGGGCGCAGTCCGCTCGACGATGTCACCCATCGAGAGGGCTTTCCTGGCCAACTGCAGTGCGCTGGCCGTATCGCCAACGCTCGACACGACTCCACCCCGGCTCTGGCCGAGCCGTGAATAGGCGTTCAGCATCTCCCAGGCCAGTTCCGGGTCGCCGCCATAATCGCGTTCCAGGCTCTCCAGAAATTGCACAGCGATTACGCCCAGCCGTTCGCGAGCCTTGGTGCCTCCGAGAACCCCGCCGATCTCGTCGTGAACTTCGAACAGCAGCCGCTCGGCCAACCGCCGGCTCTCGGCGGCGCGGCGCAGTGCGCTGGCGCGCTGTTGCTGCGAAACGGCGGCAAAAACCGCCAGGGCGGCTATGAATGCCGCCGTGGTCAGAAGAGGGACCCAATGCCGGCGCGTGAAGCGGCTGGCCCGGTACCATACCGAATCCGGGGTGGCGCGAACCGGCCGGCGCGCCAGCATCCGGTTCAGGTCGTCGGCCAGCTCTGGCGCCGAACCATAGCGGCGCTGGGGCTCCCGCTGCAGCGCCTTGAGCAGAATATTCTCGGCGTCTCCACGCAGTTCAGGCTTGATTGCCGAAGGACGGATCACGTCCTCTTCGCAAATGACGCGGATCACTTCTTCAAGAGAACCGCCTTCGATCTCCCGCGGTCTGGCGCCCGTCAGCACACGGTAGAGCACGCCTCCCAGGCCGAACACATCCGTGGCTACCGTCGCCGCCATTCCCCGGCATTGCTCAGGGCTGGCATAGCCGGGCGTGAATGCCCTCATCGTCGTCAGGGTTGTGTCGTCGGCCAGATCGCTCGCCACGCCAAAGTCGATCAGCTTGGGTGTCCCGTCCTCGGTGACCAGCACATTTTCCGGCTTGATGTCGCTATGCACGATGAGATTGCGGTGTGCGAACTGCACCGCTTCACAGAGCTTCAGCACCAGGCGGATGCGATCGGCGGGGTCGGGCAGCAGTTTGTCGCAGTACTCGTCGATGGGCACGCCATCGACCTGCTCAATGACGGCGTACGGCGTGCCGCCCTCAGTCGTGCCGGCATCGATGAGGCCCGCAATGTAGGGATGCCGCAATGAGGCCAGCATTTGCCGCTCTCTCGCAAAACGGCGGCGCACACTGTCCCGGAAGCGCTCGCTTGAAAGCGGCGACACCTGCACAAACTTGACCGCCACGCGCTGCCGGACTTGCCCGTCCACACGGTGCGCCTCGTAAACGGATCCCATTCCACCGGAACCGAGCATCCTGCCCAGTTCGAACGGGCCGACACGCTGGGCGGGAAACTCCCTGCTGGGTGAATCGAACGCCGAACCGGCTATTTCCTTGATGGCCTTCGAAACCGGCAAGTCCGATTCTGAGTCCGGGCCGCCGGAGTCAAATTCCAGCAGGGACATCACCTCGGCGCGAACGCCTTGGTCGGCACAGGACGATTCGAGCATGGCGCGCCGGGCGTCAGGCGAAAGCCGCACCGCCCGTTCGAACCAGTACCGCACGTCTTCGTTCATCGCACCCATGCCGCCACCTGGCGTGTTGGTTACGAATTCAGTTTCCTCCGCAGCCATGCGTGCGCAAACCGCAGGTCGTGGCGCACCACGTGAACGGAGATACCGAGGGCTTCGGCGGTTTCCTCAGCCGTCATTCCGCCGAAGTAACGCATTTCGACCAGACGCGCCAAACCTTCGTGATCGAGTGCAAGCCCGGCCAGGGCGGAGTCCAGATGCAGCAAGTCGACTAACTCCGGCCCGTGAGTACCCGCCACTTCAAACGTCCACGACGGACTCTCGTCCGCCCCTCCCGCCCGTTTGCGGGTGGAGCGCGACCTCGCATAATCCACCAGCACCTGGCGCATGACCCGGGACGCGACGGCGAGGAAATGTGCTTCGTTGGCGAAATGGCGTTCGCGAACCGTGGCCAACTTCAAATAGGCTTCATGAACCAGGGCGGTGACCTGCAGAGTATGATTGACGCGTTCGCCGCTCAGCCGCCGTGAGGCGATCCGGCGAAGCGTGCCGTACAGCGTCGACGTCAGGCCAGCCAGCGGCTGCCCTTCCTCCGCGAGGTGCGAAGAATACAGTTGAGGTGTGCTGGAACTCATCCCAGATACCAAGCCTCCTCTGAAAATTGCTTTTCATTATAGCGCGGCGGCCGGATGCCGCCGCTTCGGTCTGCTCCCATGTTGCTCAATTCCGCCTCTCAGCCTGATAAAAGAGGTAGTCGGTCTGGTATGGAACCATGACGGTGGCGCCGTGTAGAGAGTCGTCGCAACCGCTGCCAGGCGCCGATCCGCCTGACGTGTTCAACCGCTGGATATAGGTGGTCTGGGACAAAGCCATCCCGCCCATCGGTCCGCGCCGCGCCCCGGTAACCTCGAGCAGCAGCCACGGGATTGCTCCCTGCTCGACAAATGCGGGATCGGTCGAACTGGCGGCAGCCTTGGCCCATACCGCGCTCGTGTCAATCGAGTGCTGCCACGTGGGACGCGCCAGGCCGCCTTCCAACGGGTTCGCGCTCGGGTAATGCGTGGCGATTTGCTGGGTCACCTCTCCGCGCAGCCACGGAAACGAGATGAACAGAGTAGCCTGGGGTCCGAATAGCTTCCAGGCTGCGCCGCCCGCGCCCGGAGTGCATATGTAATTCTGAGTCCCCTCGGCATGTGCTTTGAGGTACAGGGCATGCCCGCCGGGCACACGCAGGTTGGCAGGGACGCCCGGCGCGGTGACTGTGGCCTGTTGCGCCATGGCCATGGGAAGGCCGGCCATGGCGCCCGCCAGGACGATGAACAGCTTCTGTGGATTCATTCGAGTCAATCTCCTTATTTCTTCGAGCAGAATTGGCGGATCACATCGATCCGGACTTGACTGGTGGCGCCGGGACGCGAACGGTCTCCGTGCGGCGGATCCGGAGTTCACCGCTGTCCGGGTCACGGCCGGTCCGCACAAACGTTACTTCACGCTCCAGCCTCGGAATCAGCATGGGCACCTGCTTGCGGTAGATGGCATACTCCGGGTGGTCCTTCATCAAGTCTGCTTCCTCGAAACGGATCGCCACGAGAATGTAGGCCGTGGTCATGACCGCGAAGAACAGGTGCGAGACCGTCATCACCGGCGTGCTCCAGAATACGAAGAGCCAGCCCACGTACAGCGGGTGGCGGACAATCCTGTACAGCAGCGGCGCGGTGAAGATCAGGCGGGCTTGGTCTTGCCCCTTCAACTCTCTCCAGACCTGGCGCAGGCCGAACAGATCGAAATGGTTGATGACGAACGTCGAGATCAGCAGCAGTCCCCAGCCGAAGCCATAGGCCGCATAGAGAAGCATGACTAACGGCGTCGACTCCACGCTCCACAACACGCCTCCCAGCGGCTGCCATTTCCAGAAGAGCAACGCCATCGCCAGGTTGCTTGCCAAAACATAGGTGCTGCGCTCGGCGGCCGCGGGAATGATCCGCGTAATCCATCGCTTGAACCCCTTACGGGCCATGATGCTGTGCTGGAGCGCGAAGAGGGTAAGCAGGCCCAAGTCGATTAACAGGGCGGTTGGCCAAGCGACTGCCGCGGGGGAATCGAGAGACCGCGGAACAGCAAAATTGCCGATGAATCCAGCGGCATAGACGAACACCGCCAGACACAGAACGTAGCTGGCCGCGCCATAGGCAAAGACTGCGAAACGGCGTACCGCGCCTGCGTTCTCCTCGCCGCGCATATCTGTCGCCGGTGTGTTCATATTGATAGCCTCCTTTTCACGCGGGCTTGCCAGCCAAGTGAGCCGGACGCCTGCCCGCACCCTGACTAAGCGAGAACCGCCGGCGAAATTCGCACGGCAAAATCGCACGTGAGGAAGGCGGGGCGCCTCCTTTCGTCGCCAAACAACGCGCCCGTTCTCGCTAACGCAAGAGGACAGCGGGAAAAACCGCGGTCAGAAGAGGAGACAGAAGAAATGTTGACGTTCTTGAAGTGCTGCGCCACCCTGTGCCTGGCGGCGGGTGTGTCTTCGGCATCCCCGGTCCTGTACACCTTCACGGCGACGACCCGGGCGACACTCAACTCGCCGGCGCACCTGGAAATGTTCCGCCTGCAATTGCCGGATTTCATGCCGGTTGTCGAAGGCGGTCCGCTCGTTTCGTTCTTCCACACCAGCCCGGAAGTCCTCGCGTGTGTGGCGTGCCAAACCACCAATATCCCGGTACTGCATTTCCTCCGCGGCGCCACCAGCGACTTGGTTCAGTTTGCAGACGACGATGGAACCACCAGGCTGTTTACCTTCTCGTTTGGCGCCCTATCTGATTTTGGAACCCATAGCACGCTCGCTGGCATCAATGTCGAGCGCGGGACCTTGGTGGTAGCGCCGGTTCCGGAACCTTCCACCCTGGCCCTGTTCCTGCTCGGGATCAGTGCTCTGGCCGGCTCGCTGTACGCCCGTAGGGCAGACCGCGACGGCCGAAGCCGAACCTGATCGCGAAGTCTCGCGCCCACTCCCCGCGGCCCATCCAGTTCCATAATCGACTGATGGAACTTCGCAACAAGGTCATCGTGGTCACCGGCGGCGCCCGCGGCATCGGCGAAGCGCTATGCCGCCGTTTCAGGCAGGAGGAGCCCCTCGCCGTCGTCGCGGCGGACCTGGACGCCTCGACGGGAGCGATTCGTACCGACGTAGCGCGAGATGAAGACTTGGTCAGCCTGGTCGAAGGCGTTCAGGCGCGTTACGGCCGCATCGACGTCTTTTGCTCCAACGCCGGCATCATGATTGAGGGCGGGGCGGAAGTCGCGCCGGCCGAATGGGACCGCATCTGGCGTGTCAACGTGGGCGCGCACATCACCGCCGCCAGGCTCGTATTGCCGGGCATGCTGGAACGTGGCGGCGGATGCTTGCTGCAAACAGTATCGGCCGCCGGATTGCTCACCATGATTGGCTCGGCGCCTTACTCGGTCACCAAGCATGCCGCGCTGGCCTTCGCCGAGTGGCTTGCCGTGACGTACGGCAAGCGAGGCATTCACGTTGCGGCGCTCTGTCCGCTCGGTGTACGGACGGCCATGCTCGGTGACGGTTCCCAGCCGGCCAGCGCGTGGCTGGCCGAAGGCTCGCTCACCCCTGATGAAGTGGCTGAGTCGGCGGTAGCGGGATTGAAGGCGGGGCATTTCCTGATCCTGCCCCACCCACAGGTGCGCGAATACTTCCTGAACAAGGCGGCTGACTATGAACGCTGGCTGTCATGGATGCGCAAGGTCCAGGAACGAGTGCTCGGGTACTGACCCTTGCTCGCGGTCAGAGACGTTGCGGTTGAAACCGAACCTGATCGCGGCCTGTCCTAGCGCGCCCACAGCTTGACTGCCACCCCAGCCAGCGCTCCAAATACCACGCCGGACCCGATGATCCCGCCATAGGACTTCAGCCCGAATGCGTCCGGGAGGCTGATCAAAACTCCCGCCAATATGCCGGACAGGACCGGATGCCAGGGAAACGACAGGTTGGATCCGAGAAACCCGACGGCGAAGCGGCTCGTGAAAGCCTGCAGCAGCGCCGTTGCGGGCTGATCGCCATGCCGCATCGTCATGAACATGTCCGCCAGCCCAAAGACGACGCCCAATATCAAACCAAGCCATATCCGGTTCATTGACGAATCCTACCGCAGCTCGGGGGCGTGTTCATCGCGTCGTATAGCCGCCATTCGCGAAGATTGTCTGGCCGGTGATCCACCAGCCATCCGTCACCAGGAAGCGGATGATTGGAGCAATGTCGGTAATGTCTGTGAGCTTGCCGTTCATGCTTTGCGACTTGTGATAGTCGATCGACTCGGGTGTTTCCGCGGGGTAGAAAAACGGAGTGTCCATCGGACCCGGCGCTACGCAGTTTACCGATATCCCACGCGGGCCGAGTTCTTTCGCCGCGGCTCGCGTGAAATGCTCGACCGGGGCTTTCGAACCCTCATAGGTGGAGTAAAGACCGGTGAACGCAGCCAGAAGCGAGGTCCCGATGGTGATGATCTTCCCGCCCTCGCTCATGCGAGTCGCAGCTTCCTTTATGAAGAAGTAGGCGGCTTTGCTGTTGACGGCAAACATCTCGTCGTACTCTTGCTCGGTCGTCGCGACGATCGGCTTCTTCAATACTTTACCCGCGGTGTTGATTCCGATATCGAGCCGCTTGTAACGCCGCATGGTTTCGTCGAAGAGCTTGACGGTTTCCGCCGGCCTCGTCAGGTCGGCCTGAAATGCGAACGCATCTCCGCCTGCTGCCTTGACCGCATTCACCGTCTCATCAGCAGGCCCCTGAGACGGCCTGCTGTTGTAGTGGACCACCACCGATGCCCCGTCTGCGGCCAGTGTCCTACAGATCAGGCTCCCCAGATTCCTTGAAGCTCCGCCCACGACGACTACCTTGCCCTTGAGACTTTGGTCAGACATGCCCAGTCCTCCTTGGATTAAAGTGTTGCGATTGAAAGGCCAATCCCAGTGTGCCTTTCCCGCCGTGCGGCGATCTTGAACAAAACTGCGATTCTTTGAATAATCCGCTGCTTTTCTAACCGGCGCGCAAAGCCTTGGGCGTCGTCCGGAGGTGATGCCGCATCGTCCGTGTAAGGTGGCTTTGATCGGCGAAACCCGTGCGCAACGCCACATCCGCAATAGGCAGGCTCGTATGCTTCAGCAGGGCGATCGCCTGTTCGAGTCTTCGCCCGGCCACGTATTGATGCGGCGAGAGACCGGTTGACCGTTTGAAGAGCGCCATGAAATGAGAAGCGCTCAAGCCTGCGAGGTTTGCCATGGCCTCAATGGTGATCTTCGCGCCAAGATTGCCGTTGATATGCTCCATTACGCGCCTGAGCCGCTGTGACGGTAAGCCCCCGCGCACGGTTAGCTCCCGAACACCGGCGGCCGAATAATTCTTGATCAGGTGGGCGACGAAGGCGGACGCAAGCGATTCGGCGTAGAGATGGTCAGGCGGGAGGTCCTTTCGCTCGAACTCCCGGACCAGCGCGGTGGCCAGTTGTTCTAAGAGCGGGTCTCTAAACCGGAACTGGGGTGTCAAATCAACCCGCGGCCGGCTGCCGAGTTGTTCCGCCGCCCGGCTCATAAAGTGGGGATCGATTCCAACCAGGACCATTTCGAGTTCGATATTCCAGCGTGGCGCCGTGAAAAGACCCGCGGGGTTGATGATCGCGTCGCCTCGGGAAAACTGAAGTTCCCGGCGGCGCCCATCGTCTGACCACTCGAGCTTCGCCGTCGCGGCGGCGGGGAAGACCACCACGTGCTTAGGGGACTTGCCCGGCAAGCCGTAACGCTCTGCGTGCGGACGTTCCAGGTTGCGCTCGACAATGATGCCGTTCAATGCTGTTGCGCTGCCGGATAGATTGCACAGGTGCGGCTTGATAAGGGACTGGCCTTGTGCACGTTCACTCCCGGCGAGCGGCATCTTGACAGTGCTACTAGACATGGCGGGCGCCCCAGCTTCTTGTCTTAGTCTACCGTTGGATAGCGGGACGGAAGGCGGGGCAGTTCCTGATCCTGCCCCACCCTCAGGTGCGCGAGTACTTCCTGAACAAGGCGGCTGACTATGAACGCTGGCTGTCAGGGATGCGCAAGGTCCAGGAGCGAGTGCTCGGGTACTGAGCCTTGCTCACGGTTAGAAAGGGACCAGGTTGCTCCAGACGCCGGCTAGATCGATGCGAAGCTCACGGTTCGACGGCATCACCGCCGGCATGACAAAACGCACCAGCCCCGGTGAAATGTAGGTGATCGTTTGAGGAATCCCGTCCACCAGGACCATGGTGCCGTAGACCGCCGTGGCGGGCTCGGGCGGCCTCGCGGTGTAGTCCGCAAGGTTGAGACCCCGGATCTCGGCAGCGCCGCCCGGAGCGAGGGCGGCGTTGTTGGCGCCTCTAACCGATGAGATGCGGGGAATCACGGCTGTGGCAGGGGGCACCGTCGTCGAATTCCAGCACCCGATGTCAAACGTGGGGCCACGTTTCCGCCCCAGGATGTCGTCTTCCGGCATTTCCTCACGGTTGGCCCGTCCAATCGCGGCGCTGCCCTTCCCTAGCCGCGCGTAGGTTTCAGCCAGCCGCCGGAACTCGCCGCGTATGGTCTGGTTACCGCTGAGGAAACGAGTGCCTTTCAGCCTGGGAAGAACGATGCCCTGCTGGGTGTAGTGCACCGGGTCGCCAATCACCTTGGCCGTGTCTTCGCTAATGTTGTAGGCGTCGCCGTCGGCGTTGATCGCCGCTCCGCCGTTCCAAAAGAGGTTGTTCAGCAACACGCGCCGTATGGCCGTGCCCGGGTTGCCTCTGGAGAACTTGCCCATCGTCCCCGTGGGATCGGAAAAGATGTTGTTGTAGAACGTGATGTCCTCATTAGGCTGATTCGATCCGCTCTTGAACACGTTCATGCCATAGGAGCGGGTGGGCAGATTGCCGGTCACGGTGTTGGCGCGGATCTTGACGCGGCGGCTGCCCTGCACCGTGAAGGCCGAGCTCATCGTGTTGGCGCTGTTGCCCACGATCAGGTTGTTTTCGATCAGCACGTCCTCGGCCTCAAAATGAGCCGTGCCGTCTTCACCCACCGTAATCGCGCTGGCGCCCGCCGCGCCCTGCCAGTTGAGAAAGACGTTGCGGTTGACCGTGATTCTGGCGTTCTGTGGCAGGCCGCCCGAATTCTTGATCACGATAAAGCTTCCGGTGTTGTTTCCCACCGAGCGCCCGCTCCCCGCAAAATCGTTAAAGAAGATGTTGTTGCTCACCTGGACATCGGTGACGCCGTTTATGTCGATGTGTTCGTCGTATCCGCTCTGGTTATAGAACAGATTGCTGATCACCTGGACACGCCGGGCGCCGTAGTTGATCTTCAACAGGTCGTTGTTATAGCTGTCGTGAAGAATGTTGTCGCGCAGCGTGATGTCTTCGGCAGGCAAGCCCGAGGTTTGAATGTGAACCAGGATCACACCTGTTGCGCTGGGGCCCGGACGTGTGATCTGGAAGCCCCTCAACTCGAAGTTCGCGCCACCGTAAACGGTGATCACCGGTGAGGAATCGGAACTCCGGATGATCGTCCGGTAGTCGTCGTCGCCCCGCAAGTAGGTCCGGTTCACAAAGCGGCGGTTCAGCCGGACGCGGCCATCGTAAACGCCCGCCTTCACGTGAACTGTGCTTCCGTCGTCAGGTATCTTGGCCACCGCATAGGCCAGCGTCGCCCACGGAGTGGCGGACGATCCATTGCCGGTGTAGTCGCTGCCCGTGGTAGCGACGTAGTACGTGCCCCCGGTAGCGGAGGACAAACAACCAATAAACAAAGCGGTCGGTATCAAAGTCCGAAGCATGGTTAAAACTCCAAGAGGAGGCGAGTAGCGGAGTGCCCCTACCCGCCCTTTGTGTCTCGTCTCTTGTTATGGTCCGCGGATCTAGCGGGCGAAGAGGGTGCGCACCTAGCGTGCACTCCATCCGGTGAAACCCGATGGTCCGGAGGCAAGTTGCGCCAGTAACGGCGCTGGTTCCCATTCAAATCTTTTAACCGCATCCAGCACGCGAGGCAGACCCACACAGCCGGCATAGAACATCGGACCGCCGCGCCAGACTGGGAATCCGTAACCCAGCAAGTACACCATGTCGATGTCCACTGGGCGAATGGCGATCCCTTCCTCGAGCAGTCGCGCGCCTTCGTTCACCAGAGCGTAAATCGTGCGCTCGATAATCTCATCGGTGGTGAACTTTTTTTGATTAATCTTTCTTTGCGCTGCGTAGTCGCGCGCTAATGCCAGCGCCTCGTCATTAGGAGATGCATTGCGCTGCGCGTCGTACTCATACCAACCTCGCCCCGTCTTTTGTCCAAACCATCCCCGCTCGCACAACAGGTCCTCGGCTTCCGGATAGCGCTTGCCGGCAATCTCGAGATGCCTGAATTCCTTTCGAATCCTCCAGCCGACATCGAGCCCGGCGAGGTCTCCCACCGCGAACGGTCCCATGGCCATGCCCCAGTCGTAGAGCGCCTGGTCGACCTGCCACGGCGTGGCGCCCTCCTCGACCAGCATCACCGCTTCCCCACGATAGGCGCCGAACATGCGGTTGCCGATAAATCCGCGGCAATTGCCCGCCAGCACGCCGACCTTGCGCAAGCGGCGCGCCAGCTCCATTGACGAGGCGATCACACTATCGCTGGTCGCTTTGCCGCGTACGATCTCGAGCAGCCGCATGACATTGGCCGGACTGAAATAGTGATGGCCGATCACCCATTCCGGACGGCTCGTCGCCCCGGCGATGGCGTCGATGTCCAACGTCGAAGTATTGGAGGCCAGGATCGCGCCCGGACGCGCCACGGCATCGATCTCAGCGAACGTCTTCCGTTTCAGTTCCAGGTTCTCGAACACGGCCTCGACAACCACGTCGGCTTGGTCGAACCCGTCGTAGGTGAGCACCGGGGTGATGCGCGCCAGCCGCGCCTCCGCGTCGGCGCTCGTGAGACGCCCTTTCCGCACCGAGTTTTCGTAGTTGCCGCGAATGGTCGCCATGCCCCGTTCGAGCGCTTCCTCCGAGACGTCTTTCAACAAGACCGGAATGCCCGCGTTGGCATAGACCATGGCAATGCCGCCACCCATGGTGCCCGCTCCGGTGATGGCGGCGCGCTTCACGCCGGCAATGGCGGCATCTTTCGACAAGCCCGGTATCTTGGCTACGGTACGCTCTCCGAAGAAGGCGTGAATCATCGACTTCGATTGCACGTCGAAGAGACATTTCTCGAACGCCGCCCGCTCATACTCACAGCCCTCGTCAAACGGGAGGCGCGAGGCCGCGGCGACGCATTCCACCGCGGCCAGGGGGGCCTTCTGGCCGCGCATCTTCCGGGCTGCTGTGGCCTTCACGGCCACGGCGAGCGATTCGGCTTCCTCCGGTGTCGCCAGTTTCGCCGTGAGGTCTCGCGTGCGCCTCACGCCGGGCGTGCGTAGAGCAAAGGCGATGGCGCCTTCCAGCAGATCGCCTTCCACAATTTCATCTATGATGCCCGCCGCAAGAGCGTCCTGAGCCGAAACCGGCTCTCCGAACGCGCACATTTCCATCGCCTTGGCGGTGCCGGCCAGGCGCGGCAGCCGCTGTGTCCCCGCCGCCCCCGGAATAATGCCCAGCTTGACCTCCGGCTGACCGGCTTGGGCTGTGGCCACCGCCACACGGTAGTGCCCCGCCATCGCGGTTTCCAGACCGCCGCCGAGCGCAGTCCCGTGAATCGCCATCACCACCGGCTTGTTGGAATCCTCAATCTCCCGCAGCAGAGGCGCCAGGGCAATGCCACCGCGTTCTCCGGACGTGATCTTGCCGAACTCCTTGATGTCGGCGCCCGCAATGTACGTCTTGCCTCCGCCAATGATGACGATCGCCTTGACCGCGGCTTCGGCATTGCCGGCCTTCACCGCGGCCACGAGGCCTTCCGGAACCCCCGGACTCAACGCATTGACGGGAGGGTTGTTGACCGTGACCACCAGGATGCCGTCGCGCCGTTCGGTCAGAATCAGGTCATTCATCAGATGCAACTATAGCAGGAGCCTCGCGCGTTCGAATCCGCGTACATGAGTCAGCCTTAACGTGGAATCCAAATTGCTGCCTTTAATCACTTAAGGAGGGGTCTTTCATGGCCAAAGGGTCCGTTAGGGTGACTGCCGAGCGCTGCAAAGGATGCGGTTTCTGCGTCGCATTCTGCCCTACCCACGTCTTGCAGCTTTCCTCGGCTTTCAACTCGAAAGGCTATCATCCACCGAGCATGATTGCCCCTGAAAAATGTTCGGGTTGCAACCTGTGCGGCATGTACTGCCCGGATTTTGCCATCTTCGGTTTTCGGACCGGAGACTCCCAAAAAGGAAAGGAGGCCGCCTAGCATGAATGCCGATCCGGCAGCCGTGCGGGAAGGCACGCACTTCATGAACGGCGATGCGGCGGCCTGCGAGGGTGCTCTCGCCGCAGGTGCGCGATTTGCCGCAGGTTATCCCATCACGCCGTCTACCGAAATCGTCGAGCGCTTCGCGTCGCGGGTTCCGGAAGTGGGCGGACTGTTCATCCAGATGGAAGATGAATTGGCGGCTTCGATCGCCATCCAAGGCATGGTCTGGGCCGGCGCCAAGTCGTTCACGGTCACCTCCGGCCCCGGATTCTCGCTGATGATGGAACACATCGGCTACGCGGCGATGACAGAAACTCCCTGTGTTTTCATGGATGTGCAGCGCGGCGGACCTTCTACCGGGCTACCTACGCTGCCCGCTCAGGGTGACATGATGCAAGCGCGGTTCGGATCTCATGGCGACTACCAGGTCATCGCGCTGTGCCCCAACTCCCCGCAGGAATGCTTCGAGCTAAGCGTCAAGAGTTTCAACCTGGCTGAGCGATATCGCCTGCCGGTGATGCTCATGATGGACGAGTGTGTGGGTCATATGACTGAAAAAGTGGTGGTTCCCGCCGCGGAAAAGATCTACGTGGAACCCCGCAGGCGAACCGCGAAGGCCCCCGGCGACTACCGGGCCTACGAATGCGGCCCCGACCTGGTTCCGGAAATGGCCCACGCCGGCGAGGGTCATCACTTGTATGTCACAGGTCTGACACACGACAAACGCGGCTACCCCGTTATGAATCCGGCCACCCAGCGCGAACTCGTCACGCGCCTGTTCGACAAGATCAAGCTGGCCAAGAATGACTTGTTGATGGTCGACGAGGACCAGACCGAAGGCGCCGATGTCGTGGTGGTGTCGTTTGGAATTACGTCGCGCGTGGCTGAGCGCGCCATCCAGATGGCCCGAGCCAAAGGCATGAAGGTTGGCAGGCTTCGGCTCATTTGCGTCTGGCCTTTCCCGGAAGACAAGATTGCGGCCCTGGCTTCGCGTATCAAAGCGTTTGTAGTGCCCGAGTTGAACATGGGCCAGGTGGTGCTGGAGGTCGAGCGAACCGTAGCCGGACGCTGCCGGACCATTTCAGTTCCCCACCCCGGCGGAACCGTCCACAAGCCCGAAGACATCCTGGCGGCAATCGAAAGGGGAGCGCGATGAGCGATTCCGACTGCAATCTGTGCGCAATCGGGCCGGCCAATCCGGTCGAGTCCGTTCTGCGCCTGGACCGAATTCCCACCATCTGGTGCCCGGGTTGCGGCATCGGCACGAGCGTCAACAGTTTTGCTTTCGCCCTGATGAACTCGGGACTCGACTTGAAAAAAGTCGTCATCGTGTCCGGAATCGGTTGCTCGGGGCGCGTGAGCGGCTATGTGGACCTGGATGCGTTTCACACCACCCACGGACGCGCGATTCCGTTCGCCACGGGACTCAAGCTCGCCAATCCCGAGCTCACGGTGATTGTCTACTCCGGTGACGGAGACCTGACGTCCATCGGCGGAAACCACCTGATCCATGCCGCCCGGCGCAACGTCGACATCAAGGTGTTCTGCGTGAACAACATGATCTATGCGATGACAGGCGGGCAGGCGGCGGCCACAACTCCCGGCGCCGCGCTCAGCACCACCACCCCATATGGATGCTTTGAACCGGATCTCAACATTCCGCATCTCGTGGATGCCGCCGGCGCGTGCTACGTGGCGCGCTGGACGACCTACCATGTCAAACAGCTTGAGAGGTCGATGGGTGAGGCGCTGAAAAAGAAGGGGTTCAGCTTCATTGAGATCCTTTCCCCGTGTCCGACTTATTTTCAGAGAAAGAACAACATGGGCGACGGTCTGGCGGCCATGGAGGACTACAAGAAGCGAAGCAAGATTCGCAACGGCGCGCCCACGGGCGAGATCGCAATCGTGCCCGGCGGCGACATCATAGTCGGCAAGTTTGTCGACCGCGAGCGCCTGGACTACCTCGCGCTGATGCGTCAACAGTTGGGATCGCACTATCACGAAAGAGGCTGCCAGACATGCTGAAGGAGCTGAGAATCGCGGGATTCGGCGGCCAGGGCGTGATCCTGAGTTCGATCGCTGTCGGGCGCGCGGCGACCCTGTACGAAGGCAACTACGCGACCATGATCCAGAGCTTCGGCCCGGAAGCCCGCGGCGGCGCGGCTAGTGCGACATTGATTCTTTCGACGGATCCCGTCCTCTATCCCTACGTCACGCGCCCCGGCATCCTGGTGGTGATGTCACAGGAAGCCTACACACGCTTTACCCCTGAGTTGACAGACGACGGCATTCTGCTGGTAGAGCAGGACCTCGTGCACCTGGACAATCTCGTCGCCGGGCGGCGCGTCTACGGCATCCCCGCCACGAGGATCGCCGAAAGCCTGGGCAAGAAGATGGTCCTCAACGTGGTGATGACCGGATTTCTGTGCGCGGTGGGCAAGGTCGTCGGCCACCAAGCCTGCCGCAAAGCCATTGCCGACCTCGTTCCCGCGCGGTTCAAAGAATTGAACCTGGAGGCGTTCGAGAAAGGCTACGAGTTCGGCTTGAACCTGGCTTCGCCCAATCCGTCACCAGAAGATGTGGACGCGGCTTTGCTTTCCTTGGAGTCGATGGACTAAGAGAAGAGCCGAATCTGGTTCAGGAATTACTGCGCTGGGAAGCTGACGCTTTCAGCCTGCAGACCCTTTGGGCCGGTCTTGACGACGAACTCTACTTCGCTTCCTTGCTGAAGAGTTCGGAAGCCCTCCATTTCAATCGCGCTGTAATGAACGAAAACGTCTTCGCCAGTATTGCGCTGAATGAATCCGTAGCCCTTACCGGCGTTAAACCATTTCACCTGGCCTTTTTCTTTCACTTTCTTACTCCTTTGCCTGACCAACTCCGGTCGAGGAACTGCTGCGTGAATTGTTCTCTGCAGCCAGATCAAACCTGAAGATATCCAAGAGGTTAAGCTTTGTAAATACGACTTTGGGCTAATTAAGGGCGGATCTCCGGCCGGGCCTTGAGCCAGCCGAAGGAGTGTGCCTAACGGCCGGTGAGTTTGTCCGTCACCCGCTGAGCCTGGGTGTTCAAACTCGCGATCTGACGCAGGTCGTCTTCGGCGAGTTGGATCGTGCTCTGAATACGGGAAACGTCGGGAGCGAAAGCGACCGGGTTGTCGCGCTCCGTCTCCATGCGGACAGCCAGGGCCCGGTACTGGTCCGTGAGATCGCGGTAGCGCCGCTGCAGGCTGTTGAAATAGTTCTCGCGCCGCCGGTTGACGTCTATCAGGTCCTTGGCTGCTTTAGCGAAATCGGCCACCCTCTGGCTCGATGCCTGGCTCTCCTCGCGAAGCTTCCGGGCGGCAGTCTCCATTTGCGCAATCCGGTCGGACTTGGTTTTCATCTCGCCTTCCAGTGCCTGAACCAGGGACTTGGTTGCGGTCAGGCTGTCGCGCAGGTCGGCCGATTCGGCGCCGGCGCGTTTGTTTTCGGCGGTGAGCCGGTCGATCGTCGCTTCAAGCTCCTGCTGCCGGTTGCGCAGGTCCGTGATGGCCGTGTTGGCGGCGTTAAGCTTTGACTGAACGTCCGCCAGCATGCGGACGGTTTCGAGATGCGATGATTCGTCGACCGCGGCGGGACGCGGTTGCGCGGCGGGCTTGACGGGCTCGACACCGCTGGCAATCAATTGCTCCCGGAGCGAGGAGGACTCGCGCTCGAGCTGCGCGGTACGCTCCTGCAGGCTCCGGTTGGCGGCTTCCAGGCGCGCCATGGCCGCGGACTGCTCTTTGCTGGCCGCTTGCTGGCGGAACACCCAAACCGCGATGAGAACCAGGGCCACGGCGATGCCCCCCAAAATGCCCCAACGTCTCGCGTTTCTCATAGCCCGATATTATCGCTTTGTAACGGACGCGCAAGCGGCGGTATCGCCCGCAATTGACAGGGCCCGCCGCACCCGCATGGTATTCTACAAGAGTCCCGTCAACGCGGCAGCCGCGCGGCACGTGCGCGTCGATGCCCAGCCCAAAGGAGAGGTGGCCGAGTGGTTGAAGGCGCACGCTTGGAAAGCGTGTATACGGGAAACTGTATCGAGGGTTCGAATCCCTCCCTCTCCGCCAGAGACATCGCTGTCAAGGCGCCATCATCCGCGTTGATTGCCCCACCCTGTCTGGAGCTAACAGATCCCTGATGGAGAGCATGGGGGGGGGACGGCCGATCGCCGAGGGGAACAGGGGACCCTATCGGACGCCTTTCCTGCTGTTGCAAGGCCGGCACATCAACTGGGCATTGCCGAGCGACGTGAGTCCTCCCTTTGAATGGGCGAGGACATGGTCCACGGTGAAGTTCTCCCATGTGAGCGTTTCTTTGCACGATGGGCAAACCTTCTTGTCATCGCCGTTCCAAAGCAGTCGCCGTTGTTCAGGAGAGAACGCTCGCTTGCTGTCCTTCCGATCGAACAGGCTGAACAGCAACCCTCGGAGAATCTCCGCGCGGCGCACTCGATTTGCGGAGCTGTCCGTATCGCCCTGAACGGTTAAGAGGTAGTCCGAGTAAAGCCTCTGACTCGACT
>JADZCI010000025.1 GCA_020851655.1 Bryobacterales bacterium | reverse complement strand
TCGGGCAGTGAAGGGGCATATTTCCGGCGGCACCGCCAGCTTCCGTTTGGTCCGATCAACATCATCGACATCAACCAGTTTGTGAACAACCCGCGCCGGGTGCAGGACGGGCTGCCGCCGATTCCGAACCTGGATTTCGGTTTCGTCGCGGACCATCCGTCGGGTGGGATGATCGCCATCGATCCGAATTTCCGCTCGGGCTATGCCATGCAGTTCAGTTTGCAGGTTCAGCAGGAAGTGATGTGGGACATGGTGGCGAAGATTGGATACGTGGGCAATTTGGGCCGCCGGCTGGACTACACGTACGACTACAATCAGCCGGTTCCGGGACCGGGCGCGGCGGGTCCTCGCCGTCCGCCGTACACGATTGCTCCGAACGTGGTGAGCGCCACCTACAACGTGTTCGACGGGTTGTCGGCCTATCACTCACTGCAAGCCACGCTGGAGCGCCGTTTTCGCAATGGACTTGGGTTCCTGGGGGCTTATACGTGGGCGAAGTCAATTGACGACGTGGCCAACGCGTTCGGCGGCGCCGATAATGGTCCGATTCCGCAGGACCGCCGCTATATCCGGAACGACCGCGGGCTGAGCGGCTTTGACATTGCGCACCGCTTCACGCTGTCGGCCAACTACGGTATTCCGTTCGGCAATGGGCGGAGGTTTTCCTCCAGTTCGCGCGTGGTGAACGCGATCGCCGGCGGCTGGGACATGAACACGATTCTGACGGCACAGACCGGCCTGCCGTTTACTCCGGTTCTGAACACGTCGGTCAGCAATGCGGGCGGCAGCCGTCCCAACCGGTTCAAGAGCGGCAAGATCGACAATCCCGACCCGGCAAAGTGGTACGACACGTCGTTCAACACACCAGGCGCGGCGTGGGGAGTGCCGGCGACTTTCACGTTCGGCAACGGCGGGCGCAACATCCTGCGCGGGCCGGGCCGTTTTCAGATCGACTATTCCCTGTTCAAGGATTTCTCGCCGACGGAGCGGACGAAGATCCAGTTCCGGGCTGAAGTGTTCAATCTGACCAACACGCCGCAATTCGATCTGCCTGGCTCCGCTGTCGGCAGCACCGGGGCGGGGATCATTTCGGCGGTGGTGGGCACGCCGCGTCAGTTTCAGCTAGGCGCGCGATTCTCGTTTTGACTAGGAGATCAGGAGGGTGGCGCTGTTGCAGAATAGCAGCATGAGGCGACTGCTCTTGTGTCTTCTGGCTGCTTCGCTGGCCGCCGAACCGCTGCGAGTGATGACGTTCAACGTCCGCTATCCGAATCCCAACGATGGCGCGGACGTGTGGACGGCGCGGCGCGACCTGCTGGTTGAGACCGTCAAATCGAACGCTCCCGACGTGATGGGCACGCAGGAACTGTTTTACGAGCAGGGGCAGTACATCGTCGAGAAACTGCCGGAGTATGCGTGGTTCGGCCTGAGCCGGCGCGGGAATCAGGAGGACGAGCACATGGGCGTGTTCTACAAGAAAGACCGCCTCAATTTGCTGGACTCCGGGAACTTCTGGCTGTCCGAGACTCCCGAAAAACCGGGCAGCGTGTCCTGGGACATGAGCCTGCCGCGCATGGTGACGTGGGGGCTTTTTGAGATCAAGCCATCCGGCAAGCGCTTTCTGCACCTGAACACGCACCTGGCGCATCGCGACGTGGACGAGGCGGCTCGGGAAAAGAGTCTGCGCCTGATCGCCTCGCGAATTGCGCTGTACGACGAATCGATGCCGGTGGTGCTTACGGGCGACTTCAATGCGCCGGCTGGCGGGCCGGCGTACGGCATCATCGCACCCTTGATGAAGGATGCCTGGAAGGAAGCCGCCGAACGGAAAGGGCCGGAAGGCACGTTTCACGGGTTCCGCGGCACACCCCGGACGAGCCGCATCGACTGGATCCTGTTTCGCGCGCCGTGGACCGTGAAGTACGCCGAAGCCATCACCAGCCACCAGGGTGCGCGCTATCCTTCGGACCACTTTCCGGTGCTGGCGGTCTTCGATGTCCCGTAAGCAATCCTCCGTCCACCTATTGATTCAGCGGCGGTTGCGGGCAGGCTTGGCCGGCGGCGCCGATTTTCGGAACAACCACCGGAAAGTGGACGTATACTGACTCAGAAACCCTATGAGCATCGGCGACACTCTCAAGAACTTCATCGGGAAGCAGTTCATCGACGTCATCCAATGGACGGAACCGGAGGATGGCATTCTGGCATGGCGGTATCCGATGCAGGATTTGGAAATCCAAAACGGCGCCAAGCTGACGGTCCGTGAGTCCCAGGCGGCGATGTTTGTCAACGAAGGCCAGGCGGCGGACATTTTCGGCCCCGGACTGTACACGCTCAACACGCAGACCTTGCCCGTGCTGACCTATCTCAAGAACTGGGACAAGCTGTTCCAGTCGCCGTTCAAGAGCGACGTTTACTACTTCTCGACCCGCCAACAGGTGAACCAGAAGTGGGGCACATCGCAGCCGGTGACGATTCGGGACAAGGAGTTTGGCGCGATCCGCCTCCGCGGGTTCGGCATCTACTCGTGGCATATCGAGAATCCGAAACAGTTCCACTTGAAGGTCAGCGGCACACGCGACATCTATCGCACCGCCGAGTTCGAGGGGCAGCTACGCAATACGATCATCAGCCGGATGAGCGATGCTTTTGCGGAATCGAAGATTCCGTTTCTGGACATGGCGGCGAACATGGTGGAAGTCGGCGAGGTCATCAAGACCGCTCTGACTCCGGTCTTTGCCGGCTTCGGCGTGGCGCTCGACACGTTTGTGGTGGAGAACCTCTCGCTGCCGGAAGAACTTCAGAAGCGGCTGGACGAACGCATCGGCATGAACATGATCGGCAACATGCAGCAGTACACGCAGTACCAGGCGGCGCAGTCGCTGCCGATTGCCGCGGCCAACGAGGGCAGCGGAATGGCCGGGCTGGGCGTGGGTTTGGGAGCGGGCGTGGGGCTGGCGCAAACCATGGCGGGCGCCTTCACCGGCGCAATGAATCCGCAGCCGACCGCACCGGCAACGCCGCCCGCGCCAGCAACGCCGGCCGCACCAACTACGCCCACGGCGGCGCCGTCCGCGACTGCCGCCGCGCCGGATACCAAGTTCTGCTTCAACTGCGGCGCCAAGATTCCGCGCGCTTCCAAGTTCTGCGGCGAGTGCGGAACCGCGCAGCCGCAAGTCTGATCGCGCTTCATCTCAACCGGTCATGGATTCTGGATGTGAGTGGGTGGTCGAGGCGCACCAGTGCGATCCGGCCTCGCTAAGGGACCCGGGGAAACTGCGCACGCTGTTTGCGGCGCTGATCGCGGAACTGGGGCTGCATCCGGTGGAGGCCCCGTTGTGGCACCAGTTTGCCGGGCCCGGCGGCATCACTGGGCTGACGCTGTTGGCTGAATCCCACGTAGCCTGCCACACGTTTCCGGAACATGGCTCGCTATGCCTCAACGTGTTTTGCTGCCGTCCGCGGCCGGAATGGGACTTTGCCGCGTATCTCCGCCGTGAATTCGGGGCGGAGGACGTACAGGTCCGGAGGCTGGAAAGGCCCTACTCATGACGGCGCAAAACGCGCTCTGTCCCGGGTGCGGTGCTCCGCTGAGTTTCCTGTGGTCGAGCGCGGTTCAAACCGCATGCCCTTATTGCCACGCCATTATCGTGCGTCACGACGTGGACCTGGAGAAGATTGGCACGGTGGCGGACCTGCCGCCCGACGCTTCGCCGATTCAACTGCGAACCGAAGGAATTTTCGAGAACCGGGCCTTCGTGGTGGTGGGGCGAATCGCGTATGCCTGGGAGCAGGGCCGCTGGAACGAGTGGCACATCGTGTTCAACGACGGACGGTCGGGCTGGCTGAGTGACGCGCAGGCCGAGTACGCCGTATCGTTTCTTGTGGACCAGCCTGGGACGCTGCCCGAGCCGGGCGCAATCCGCCGGGGACAAGCCTTCGCATTGCACGGCGCCGAGTACTTTGCGACAACGCTGACGCGCGCCCGCTACGAAGGATTCGAGGGCGACCTGCCGTTCACGACGCAAGACCACTCGACCATGCTGTTCGCCGACCTGCGCACGTCCGACGGGCGTTTCGGGACCATCGACTATTCCGAAACGCCGCCGCTGCTTTATCTGGGACGCGCCGTGGGCTTCGAAGAGTTGTCTATGAAGGGATTGCGGGAGTTTGAAGGATGGTAACCGGGTCGCAGCCGGTGGTTCACGCCCGCGCCCTCACCTGCCCCAACTGCGGCGGGAATGTCGAGCTTCGCGGATTTGCGCACACGCGTTCGGCCGTATGCATCCAGTGCCTTTCAATCCTCGATGCGAGCACGCCGGAGGTCACCATCCTGCAGCGCTTCGACGAACGGACGCGGGTGCAACCCCTCATCCCGCTGGGCAAGCGCGGCAAGATCCGCAACACGCTGTACGAGGTGATCGGCTTCCAGGTGCGGACGGTCACGATCGACGGGACGGACTACTCCTGGCACGAATATCTGCTGTTCAACCCGTATGAGGGGTTCCGTTACTTGACGGTCTACAACGGCCATTGGAACGACGTCAGAACGCTGCCTGAAGTACCCCTGTTCACGACCGCCGGAGGCAGGAAAGCGGTTGTTCACCGCGGGATCACGTTCCGGCATTTTCAAACCGCGCTGGCCACGACGACGTTTGTGATGGGCGAATTTCCGTGGCAGGTGCGCACGGGTGAGCAGGTGCAGACGGAAGATTTCATCGCGCCGCCGCTCATGCTGTCGGCGGAGACGACCGAAGACGAGGTGACCTGGTCGCGGAGCGAGTACATCGAGGGTGCGGCGGTCTGGCAGGCGTTCCAGTTGCCGGGTGCGCCGCCGCCCGCGCAAGGCGTGTTCGCAAACCAGCCCGCTCCGCAAACCAGCGGCGGATCGCTGTGGGGCGTGTTCTTCAAATTCTTTCTCATCTGGCTGGCGTTGCTGGCCGGCTTGCGCTTTCTGTCGCAGAACAAGCAGGTTTACGATTCGGCCCTGCAACTGGCCAACGGGCAGCAGGTGATTACGGGCACGTTTGACTTGCCCGGGCGCACCTCGAACGCGGCGATCGAGATCCGCACGGAGGGCAGCGGATACTATCATCTGGGTCTGGTGAACCAGGGCACCGGGCGCGCCATCGAATTTGCCCGGAATGTCGGCGCGCAGGACACGGTGATCGTGCCGAACGTGGCGGCGGGGCGGTATTATCTCCGCATTGACCCGGAAATCGATGCGGGGCGGAAATTCATGGGACGTATTTCGGTGCGGCGGGACGTGCCGCAGACATTCTGGATCTGGCTGGCGCTGCCGTTTCTATTGATACCGCCGGTATTGGAGTCGATGCGCGGCGGCAATTTTGAAGCGCGGCGCTGGCAGGAAAGTGACTACGCGCAATGAAGCATCCTTTCTACCTGGCCTATGGAGCGTTGGTGCTGCTCTTATCCGGTTTCTTCGAATACCGCGGTCTGCCGCTGATGGCCGGGCTGAACCAGGCCAAGCACATTCCGCGCACCGTCCGCGACAACCCGGGTTCCTCGCGTCCCAGCTACGGCTATTTTCCACACATCTTTGGAGGCAAGTGAATGGCTCTCGAATCGTTATTGAATGCGGTTATGTACGCCGTCCTTGGCGTCATCCTGCTGGTCGCCAGCTTTGTCATCTGGGACAAAATGACGCCCTACGACCTGTGGAAGCAGATCATTGAGGAGAAGAACGTCGCGCTGGCGATCGTAGCGGGCGCCATGGCGCTGGGGATCGCGATCATCGTCGCGGCGGCCGTCCACTAAGCGCGCGGCGCACGGCATGGCCGCTGTCCTTTTCATTTCGGTTTTTCTCATTGCCGCCTGCGGGCTCATCTATGAGCTGATAGCGGGAACGCTGGCCAGCTATCTGCTGGGCGACAGCGTCCTTCAGTTTTCCACCATCATCGGGGCGTACCTGTTCGCGATGGGTATCGGAAGCTGGCTGACGAGGTTCATCCACCGCGGCCTGGTGTCGCGTTTCATCACCATCGAATTGATGGTGGGGCTGGTGGGTGGCTTCTCTTCCAGCATCCTGTTTCTGGCGTTCACCTACGTACAGGGCTTCCGGATACTGCTCTACGGGCTGGTGATCCTGATCGGGATTCTGGTGGGATTGGAGATACCGCTGCTGATGCGGATCCTCAAGGAGCGGTTCGCGTTTGGGGAGCTGGTGTCGAACGTGCTGACGTTCGATTACCTGGGCGCGCTGGGAGCATCGCTGCTGTTTCCGTTGCTGCTTGTGCCCAGACTTGGCCTGGTCCGGAGCGCGCTGCTGTTTGGGATCGTGAACGCCGGGGTGGCGCTCTGGTCGACGTTCCTGTTCAAGCCGCACCTGCCGAATCCGGCGTGGCAGCGGGGCGCCTGCGCGGTTGTGCTGGCGCTGCTGTGCGGCGGAATGGCGGGCGCCGGGCGGATTACGGACACCGCCGACGCCGCGTTATATTCCGACGAGGTGATCCTGTCGCTGAGCACGCCGTACCAGCGAATCGTGGTGACGCGGTGGAAGGATGATTTCCGGCTTTTTCTCAACCAGCATTTGCAGTTCAGCTCGAAGGACGAATACCGCTACCACGAAGCGCTGGTACATCCAGGGCTGGCGTCGCTGCCCGGCGCGCGGCGGGTCCTGGTGCTGGGGGGCGGAGATGGCTTGGCCGTACGCGAGATTCTCAAGTACCCTGCGGTTGAATCCGTCACGCTAGTGGATCTCGACCCGGAAATGACGCGGCAGTTCGCATCGCATCCGCTGCTGGCGGGGCTGAACCAGGGATCACTCCGCTCGAGCAAAGTGAAAATCATCAATGCCGACGCCTTTCCGTGGCTGGAAGCGTCCGCGGAACTGTTCGATTTCGCGGTGGTGGATTTTCCCGATCCGAACAACTACTCGCTGGGCAAGCTGTACTCCACCGCGTTCTACCGGCTGCTGCTGCGGCACTTGAGCGACCATGGACTGGCGGCGGTGCAGAGCACGTCGCCGATGTTTGCGCGGCAGTCCTACTGGTGCATCAACGAGACGCTGAAACAGGCGGGTTTCCAGACGCGCCCCTACCATGTGTACGTCCCGTCGTTTGGGGAATGGGGCTTTGTTCTCGGCTCGCGGCACGGGTGGGAGATGCCCGCGCGGCTTCCGCCGGGGCTGAAGTTTCTGGAGGCGCGTTACCTGCACTCCATGTTTGAGTTTCCGCCCGACATGGGACCTGTCGCGGTGGAACCGAACCGGCTGAACGACCAGACTCTGGTCCGCTACTACGACCGCGAATGGCGAGAGATCATCCGTTAACGCGGCGGGATCTGACGTTCGGCATCGTGGGGCTCGCGTCAAAGAGCCCGGATGCAATCCAGGGGGCGCTGGCGAACGAATCGGTGGACATGGGGCACCGGATACGCGACCATGCGCGGTTCCAGACGCCGGCCGAAACACGGCGCGTGCCGCTGGTGATTGTTGGGGGCGGCATCGCGGGTCTTTCTGCCGCCTGGCGGCTCGACAAGCGCGGGTTCCGCGATTTCGTGCTGCTCGAGATGGAGAGTGAAGTTGGCGGGAACGCGCGTTGGGGACGGAACGAGATCACCCCATACCCGTGGGCGGCGCACTATGTCCCGGTTCTGGGGAAAGGGCCGGCCTTGGTCCGCGAGTTGTTTGAAGAACTCGGGATTCTGAAGAACGGCCAGTGGGACGAGCATTACCTCTGCCATTCACCGCAAGAGCGCATTTTCATACACGGACGCTGGCAGGAGGGTCTTCCGCCACAAACCGATCACCAGCAGTGGGAACGGTTCGAAGCGCTGACCGGCGAATTGCGCCAGACCGGCTGCTTCACGATTCCGATGGAGCAAGGGTGGCGCAAGTGCGGCGCCAGGGAACGCGCGCTGGACCGGATGTCGATGGAGGAGTGGCTGGCGGCCAACGGTCTTCATTCACCCGAGGTGCGCTGGTATGCCAACTACGCGTGCCGGGACGATTACGGCGCTTCCAGCGCGGCTACGTCGGCGTGGGCGGGGCTGCACTATTTCGCTTCCCGCGAGCCGGACGACAAAGGTCCCATCGTGCAGCCGCAGGGTAACGGCTGGATCGTACAGCGGCTTGAAGAGAAGTTACGGCCCCATATTCACCGCGGGCGCATGGTGTACCGTATCGTGAAGCGGGGCGCCGGGTGGCAGGTCTTCACCGAGCAGACGCGGTTCGACGCCCAGGCGGTGATTTTTGCGGCACCGACGTTTCTTGGCGCGTGGTTGATCGATCCGGCGCCACCGAAGTACCCACTCGAGTACTCGCCGTGGTTGACGGCCAATCTCACGCTGGAGCGCTGGCCCGAGGAGCAGGACACCGAGCCGGCGTGGGACAACGTCATCTACGACTCCAAGTCGCTGGGTTACGTGGTGGCGACGCACCAGAGTCTTAAAGTTCACCAGAGGCGCACCGTGTGGACCTGGTACCACTCATTCTCGGAGGGGAGCGCGCGGGACCAGCGCCGGCTGCTGCTGGGCGGCGACTGGAGCTACTGGAAGGAATTCATTCTGCGCGACCTCGAAAGGGCGCACCCGGACATACGCGCGTGCGTTAGCCGGGTGGACATCATGCGCCTGGGCCACGCGATGCCGCGGCCGGGGCCGGGCGCGATGTTCGCGGCTGTCCCTTCCAGCCACGCGCCGTCGCTCTTCTTTGCCAATTCCGATGTGAGCCGCCTGCCGCTTTTTGAGGAGGCACAATACCGCGGCGTGGCGGCGGCGGCGGCGGCGCTGCGCCTGCTTGGCCGCGCGTAATTCAGGGTAGCATCCGTTTCGGGTCTTTTTGACTGGAAAGAGTTGTATACTTGAGTCGGCTTAACGCGGCTTAGAAAGGAGGCGCCGGTTATGACAAATCCTCAAGTACTCGTGGTTGGCGCTGGACCCGTTGGACTTTACTCTGCGTTACTGCTGGCCAGGCGCGGAGTGCAAGTCGAAATCGCCGACACGGGAGTGTGGGCGTGCCAGCGCAGTTACGCGCTGGCGCTGCATCCGGAAACTCTTCAACTGTTCGCCGAGGTTGGTCTCAAAGATCAGGTCGTTGCGGATGCCTACCCGGTCCGAACTCTAGGGTTGTATGACCGGCGCTTGCGGCGCTCCGAGGTGCGGCTTGCGGAGGCTCCGGATGGGATGATGGTGCTGCGGCAGGACCGGCTGGAAGGACTACTGGAAGAGGCGCTGCGCGCCCACGGCGTACGAGTCCGCTGGCGGCACGAGGTGTCGAACCTGACACAATCCCGCGAAGGGGTTTCGGCAATCGTGGGCAAGCTCGAAAAGGAATCGCGTGGCTACATTGTGGCGCACAGCGAGTGGGTGGTTGCCAAGAAAACCGAGATTGAGGCGGCATACGTGGTGGGCGCCGATGGATACAACTCGCGCGTGCGCCGCGCGCTCGGCCTGGATTACCCCGAAGTCGGTCCCGCCGAATATTTCGCCGTTTTCGAGTTCGACTCCAATGCCGATCTCGGCCATGAGATGCGCGTTGTTCTGGGAGACAGGAGCAAGGAAGTGCTTTGGCCCCTGCCCGGGGGGCGCTGCCGCTGGAGTTTCCAACTGCCGGGGTACTCGGACCCGGAATCGGAAGCGCTCAAAGACCGGTTGCTCGAATCGGGGTTCGGATACTTTCCAACCGAGCGGCCAAAGGACCGGGAAGGAACCGGCGAATCGACGATCGAAGCGGCGCGAGCCTTGCAGGACCTGAAGACGATGATCGCGGAGCGCGCGCCGTGGTTTGACGGAAGCGTCGATGAGATTCGATGGCACACGCTCGTGCGGTTTGAGCGCCGTATGGCAAACCGCTACGGCTTGGGACGTCTGTGGCTGGCCGGCGACTCGGCGCACCTGACCGGACCAGTCGGCGTGCAGAGCATGAACGTGGGCCTGTTTGAGGCGTTTGACCTGGCGAGTTCGCTGGCGCGCATCGTGAAGAGCGCCGCGCCGGTACACCAGTTGTCCGCTTACAGCGACCGGTGGCAGGGTGTCTGGAAACAACTGCACGGGCTGGACGGTGAATTGAAGCCGGCGCCGCGGGCGGACCCCTGGATTGCGGAAAGAGCTAAGGAGTTGCTGCCGTGTCTGCCGGGGTTCGGTTCCCAGCTTGAAGGGCTGGCTGCGCAGTTGCATCTGAAATTTTGACTTGGGCGCGGTTCATCTCGCGCGCCACGCCAATCACATCGCCGGTCCCGTAGAAATCGACGGCGATGATATTGGGCAGATGCCGGCGCTGTGCCTGGCATTTTCTGGCGCGGCGCAGCAACGCGTCGTGCGCGTTGACGATAGCGGCATTGGACGGCTTGGGCGCCGGCGTCGTCTCAATCCAGTTGTTCAGCAGGAACAGCGACCCGGATGTCCCGCCGCGATTCGGCGCACACGACATTTCCTCGACTGAGTGAAAGGAGTAGGGCGTCTCCTGGAAACTTTCAAAGGCAGGGTGAAGCCACGGTACGCCCGGACGGCCGCTTTCGGTGAACATGACGAGCCGCCCGCCCTTGCCAATCAGTTCGCCGAGAGTGGGCCACGGCGGACCGGCGGGTCCGTGGTAGACCAGCGGGGTGAGTTGGGCGCGATCGAAGGCGGCGGCCAGATCGAGCGGGGTCACATAGTCCTCGACAATCATGATGACCACCTCGTCGGGGTTTTCGATGAGGAAGTCGCGAATCTGTTCGAGGGTGGGGCCGACCGGGTACGCGCCGATTTCACAGAATCCGTGGCAGAAGTACAGTTCGCGCTTCTGTTCGTCGACTCCTACCAGGCGCCCGCGGATTCTCATCGCGGCATCGAAGCCTTCCTGGCCGAGCGCCTGAATCAGGCGGTCGCGGCTCTGTCCGGCGGTGAGATCCGTCTTGATCCTCGTTCCGCCGGCGAAGCCGTAGTGAATATCCAGGAGAAGGGCGCGAATGCCGTCGCGAAGCTGTCCCAAAATGTCTTTCTGCTGATGAGGAAACATCCAGCCGGCGGCCTGCTCGTTCGACATTGAGTTGTGGGTGCCTGGGAAAACGACCTGATCGAGCCGCTTATCGCAGAGTTCGACCATGCCGTTGCAGGCGCGCTGCGCGGGCGTTGCGGCTCGAACAGAAGGGTCCCGCCAAAAGTACCACCCGGCGCCGGCGCCGGCGCCCAGGATGACGACCAAGACCACATGCACCGCCCAGCGGCGTTCTGCGCTGAAGGTGCTGACCGCGGCGGCCTCGTCCACGGCTTCCATGACCAGCCGGAAGAACTCTCGGACCGCGACATAAGCAGCCAGCCCGCCGGCGAGGAAAAGAATGCCGCGGGCCATTTCGAGTGGGAATAGCAGAGCCGGAATGCCCAGCGCCAGAAGCATTCCCGCCCAAAGCCAGCGCATCGCACGCGTCTGGGGAGGGGTGACGAGCCAGCGTCCTGAATCCTGCAAACGGCGGCGAACGTCCACGGTTTCCAAAAGGGACGCCGCGCCAGCGCAAATCAGGACGCCCAGTCCGGCGAGAAAGATGCCCCAGGTCCAGTTTTCGGAAAGGAAGGTTTTGGCGACGCCGCCGGCTGCCAGGCCCAGAGCCTTATCGGCGAACATCAGCCGGGCTGAGAGACCCGCGAGTGGCACCATTCCCATGACGGCGAGTCCGGACATCGCCAGAGCCATGCCGACGCGGAAGAACCCGATGCGAAGTGTGGGGGCAAACCACAGGGCCAGCAGCAGCAGGACCGGACCGGCGAAGCGCAGGGCGCGCTCGATCCATTTCATTCGGACTCCGAACCGCCACGCGTCAATGATCAACTGCGTCGACTTGCCGCCGGAGAGTTTGCCGACAACGGCCTCGAGTTGTTTCGGCACCTTCGCCGCCAGTTGCGGGTTGGCCTGCGCCAGGGCGCTGCGCAGCAGCACTTGCAAATCGGGAAGCGACAGAACCACCTCGCGCGCGCCCTTCGAGAAGGCGGCCTGATGCGCGCGGGCGCCCGCCGTAGCCGCCAGCGCATGAAACGCGCGTGTCTGGATCATGCCGTGGACAGTCATCAGGACAAGCGGGCGCGCCGCCACCAGGTCGGCGTTGGAGAGGATGATGGCGTCGGTCAGCTTGGAGGCTGTGTAGTCGGCAACAGCGGGATCATCGAGGCTTTCGCCGAGCCGGTTTCCGAACGTGACTGGATCGAAGAGGCTGTGGAATCCGACCGCCAACCATGTGCCCACCGTCAAGGAGACAGCGCCCAAGCCGAGGCACATCCAGAAAAGGAACCTGTTTTTTCGGCGCGCCATTATTGTTCGACGGCGTGCAAAGCCTGGTAAGCTTTGACGTACTTTGCGGTTTTCGGATTCGACTCGATCCATTTGGGCGGCGCCGGATCGTTGGCGACACGCCACAGGGTGAGCGCAACCGTCTTGTCCAGCTTTTCCATGTTGGCGTAGTCCAGCTTGTTCCACTCATCACCGGGACGATGATAGTCCGGGAAGATCCAAGCGGCGGCCAAGGTAACCGCGGGCACGCCGGCATCGGCCAGCGACTGATTGTCGCTGCGCCCAAAGAATGCGTCGTTGTTCTTTTCGTGGAACCAGGTCGTGATCCCGGTGAGCTTACCCGACGCGGTGAGCACCTCTCCCAGCGTGGTGTAGTTGAAGCCGGACGCGGTGAGTTTACCCTCCGTTGAGCCTTCGGTATCGTCGGTGCGTCCCATCTGTTCGAGATTCAGGTTGGCGATGGTCTTCTGGAGCGGGAAGATGGGGTGCTTGCCGTAGTAGCGCGAACCATAGAGTCCCTTCTCTTCGCCGAAATAGGTCATGAAGACGATGCTCCTCTTGGGCCGCTGCGGCGCTTTGGCGAAGGCGGCGGCAATCTCGAGCACACTGGCTGTTCCGCTGGCGTCATCGTTGGCGCCGTTATTGATCCGGTCGCCGTCACCGCTGGTACGCGTGCCAATGTGATCGTAGTGCGCGGTTAAGAGGATGTAGGTGTCTTTGAGCACCAGGTCTTCGCCGCGCAGCAGCGCCACCACGTTTTTCAGTTTGACCGGCGTTTCTTCCGGGGCGGGAATCCGGGCGGTCACGGAACCTGCCGCCGGTCCGGCAGGAAGGTCGCCGAGCATCCTGGCGGCATCCTGGTCACGGACGAACACGCCGGGCGGCGGGGTTGAGCCGCCGTCAGCCAGTTCGCGCAGACGGACACCGCTCATCCCGCCTCCGAAGCCGGTTGTCAGCACGAGAGCGGGCTTGAGCTTGGCGAGGACCGTCCGGGCGTGGGCCGCCTTGCGCATGAAGTTGGCCCGGTCGTCGTCCGCCATCGAAAACAGGTTTTCAGGCATGGTCCACACGACGGCTTTTCCCTCGATTTGTTCCGGCGTGAGTGTATCTACCGCGTCAAGGTCCAACTTGAACAACGCGGCGTCCTTGACCTCGGCGGCTCGCTGGGTGTTGACGTTAGCCTTGTCCTTTGGGATCGCCATGTCCTTGCCGCCGAGCTTGATGGTCATCTCAAAGGAATCCATCGGCTGGATGACGGTGGCGAAGTTCGCGGTCTGGAAGTAGCCGTCGCCGCCCGCTGGCTCAAGGCCCAAGGCGCGGAAACGCGTGGCGATGTACTCGGCGGCGATGTCAAGTCCGCGCGATGGCGTGTCGCGTCCTTCGAGGAGGTCCGAGGAGAGGAACGAGACGTGGCCTTTCAACGAATCCGCCGAGATCGATTTCAGCAGCGCTTCTTCGGAAGGAGACAACGGCGAGACGGCCAGCAGGCAGGCTGCCGGCGCGGCAAGGAGGAAAACGAGAGTCTTTCGAGACATCGAGGTGGGACGAACAACTACAGGGTAGCACCAGCGCGGTGATAGACTAACCATCCTATGCCAGCCGGAGACAAGCTCCTTGTAACCCTGGAAGACGGCATCAAGACGATCTGCTTCAACCAGCCAGCCAAGAAGAATGCGATCGACAGGGAAATGACGATGGCGCTGAAAGAGGTAATGGAAGAGGCCGCGCGCGATTCCTCGAAGGTGGTCGTGATTACCGGCGCGGGAACGGATTTCTGTTCCGGAGCCGACCTGAAGTCAAGCGGGATGACCCATCCGGGCGATGTTGGAGAGTTCCTGAGGACCTATACGAACCCGACGATCCAAAGCCTGCGGACCATGCCCAAGACGGTGATTGCCAAGGTGCGCGGCGTCGCGGCCGGAGTAGGCTGTAATTATGCGTTAGCGGCTGATCTCCGCATCGCTTCGCCCGAGGCGCGGTTCGGCCAGATCTTTGCGCGAATCGGCCTGATGCCGGACGGCGGCAGCACTTACTTTCTGCCGAAGATGATCGGCTATGCGCGGGCCTTTGAGTGGATGGTGACGGCGGAATTGTATGATGCCCAGCGCTGCCGTGACATGGGGCTGGTCAACCAGGTTGTGCCGGCCGGGCAGTTGGATTCGGTTGTGGACGAACTGGCGCACCGTCTCGCCCAAGGTCCGGCGCTGGCGTTCGCCGGGATCAAGCGGGCTCTGAACGCCGGCGACGCAGGCCATCTATCCGATGCCCTGGCGGCGGAAGCGGCCGGCCAGGAGGGTTGCATCCGCTCGGCGGACTTTCGCGAGGGTGTCGCCGCGTTCCTCGAAAAGCGGCCGGCGCGGTTTGCCGGAAGCTAAGGCTTGCGCGGCTTGGGCGGAATCGACGGGTCGGTGAGCGAAGGCGGGATGGTTTCGCTCTTCGGCTGCTTCGGATCGCCGGCTTCAGGGTAGCTCACGTCGGACTCCACCTGCAGGATCTGCGATTCGACCGAGAACTTGCGATAGTTGCGGAAATCGATCTCGTTCAGGGTGCAGTTGAAGGTTCCGCGATAGCAGGCGAGGTTCTCGCTCTTGACTGGCAGCAGGTACTTCTTTCCGCTGATGAGAACCCAGTTGTAGTCAATCGTTGTTTCGACGGTGTCGACCTGGTAGTCCTGGGGCAAGGACCTGGTGCTCATCTCGATGCGCAGCGTGTGCCCGTTGGCGGGGTCTATCCACACAGACCCGCGGTAGGCCGGTTTGACGCTCCGGCCGATCCGGATGTCCCAATGCGAATTCTCTTTCCTCACCCGGAAGTCATACATGCGCGCTTGAATGCCGGCGATATCGGACACCTTCTTGAAGGTGAATTGCGCGTCGGTGTTGGTTGCGAAAAGGTCGGCGAGGACGGTGCCAAACTCGCCGGTGGACCACGTGCCGCTGTCTTCGGGCGAACCTCTCTTCAACTGTTTGCCGTTGATCCGGATGTTGCGGTAGTCCTCCTTTCCGTTGACGTAAACAAGCTCCACCTGGATCCGGTCCTGGAGTTTCCAATCCGGCTTCAGCGTCTTGCTGACGCTGCGCATGGTGAGCTGGTCGCAGATGAAGTTCGGCAGCTTTTCGATGAACTCGAAGGCGCGTTCCTGGGCCTTGCCGATCACCGGGTCGCCGGTGGCGGGAGGCTGAATTTTGTCGCTGGATTCGCGGATGGTCCTGCCTTCGGCATCCGCTTCCTGCTCGACGCTGGGGCGGTCGGAGTCGCGGCTGGTTCGCACGGTTACCGGAGGATTGCTGGTGGCCGCTGGAGCGGGCGGCGGCGCGGGTTCGGGGCCGGTGTCCGGAAATTCGGGAGACTTGACCTTGGCCGGGGCGCCGCGCTTCAGAGTAGGCGGCCCCGAATCGCGCGGATCGGCGACGGGCTTGACGGGGTGTTGCGTCCGCGGGTAATTCGCGTCGTCCGGGCTGGCGGCCTGCTCGGGCGCAGGCTCGGTCTTATTCTCCGGCGGCGGTTCGGCGGGCTTGGCGGCGGGCTTTTCCGGCGGGGCCTTCTCTTCAGCGGGCGGCGTGGCCGGCTTGCGGCGAATCGTGGGGGGACGGTCGCTCTGCGCCCACAGCAATCCAGCTATCCCGGCGATGAGCAGCAGTCGCATATTCCCCTCGAATCCAGACGCGATCCCTGGTTCCAGGTTACGCCCAAGGCGGCTACTTTGGGATGATGCCTCGAACTTTCATCCAATCCTTGAGCCGCGCCGGCCAGGAGGACAAGACGGGGTCGGACTGCGCCAACCCGACGCCGTGACGCCCTTCGGCATAGATGTGCATTTCGGCCGGCACGCCGGCGGCTTTGAGCGCCGTGTAATACATGACGGAGTTCTCCACCGGCACGGCGGCGTCGTTGTCGGTGTGAAACAGAAACGTAGGTGGGGTGTTGGAGGTGACCGCGCGCTCGTTCGACAGGTCCAGGACCAGCTTGATGCCGGGAGCGGGTCCTAGCAGATTGCGCGACGATCCCTTGTGGACGTACGGCGCGGTCAACGTGATGACCGGGTAGCAGAGGATGGAAAAATCCGGGCGGGCGCCTTCATCAAAGTGAGTTGACAGAGTTGAGGCCAGGTGTCCGCCCGCGCTGAAGCCCATGACCCCCACCTTGGCCGGATCAATGCCCGCCCGCGGCGCACGCCGCCGGATCATCCGCATCGCCTGTTTGGCGTCATCGAGCATCGCGGGGTGGTGATAACGGGGTCCCAGACGGTACCTCAGAACAAAAGCCGACACGCCGAACGAGTTCAGCCACTCGGCCACCTGCTTGCCCTCGTGGTCCACGGCAAGGGCTCCGTAACCGCCTCCGGGGCAGATGAGCACGGCGGCGCCGTTCGGGTTCTGCGCGGGGTAGAACGTCAGGTTGGGCTTGTCCCGGTCCTCGGCGCCAACCGCGCCGGGTGCACCATCCGGATACAGTAACTCGGTTGTCTGCGCCAGAACGGCAAGGCTCGCGAAAAGAGTCAGGAATACGAACTTCATACTGTGGCGGACTCCTCGATTGTCAGTTCCAGTTTGCCGGCGTCCATCGCCGCCATGACACCGAGCGGCAGCGTGAGTTGGTCCTCTGTGTGGCCGATCGTCAGCCCCGACATGACGGGAACGTTCAGCCCTCCCAGGATGTTTTGCAGCACCTCACCCAAGGAGAAGGTCGACTCGAAGGAGGGCTTATAGTCGCGCGGCACACAGCCGGCGCACTCGCCGATGATCAGCCCGGCGATGTTGCGGAACTTGCCCGCCAGGCGCAACTGCGTGAGCATTCGATCCATGCTGTAAGGCTGCTCGTCGACGTCTTCCAGGAAGAGCAACTTTCCGTCCGTCTGAATCTCGAACGGCGTCCCCATGGTGGTCGAAATGAGCGTGAGGTTGCCGCCGGTCAGGCGTCCACGCGCCGTTCCCGGGCGAATCGTGCGGGTGACGTGACGCGGGCGGATTTCGCGGGCTTCGTCCGGGTTGGTCAGCTTGCCAAGCGGCGCGGTATTGAAGATGGCGCGTTTGAAGTGGTTCAGCGTGTAGTCGCTGAAGCGCGACAGGGTGGTGGGTCCGTGGAACGTCACCAGTCCGGTGTGCTGGTGTATGGCCAGGTGCATGGCGGTGATGTCGCTGTAGCCGGTGAAGATTTTCGGGTTGCGCCGGATCAGGTCAAAGTCGATCTTGTCCAGAATCTGGGCGGAGCCATAGCCGCCACGCATGGCGAACACGGCCTTCACCTCGGGATCGGAAAAGGCCCAGTGCAGGTCTGCGACACGCTCTTCCACGGAGCCGCCCAGGTAGCCCGTCCTCTTGCCGACGTTCTTGCCCATTTTCAGCTTGAGGCCCAGAAAGTCGACGGTGCGCTGGGCGAGTTCCAGCCGTTCCGGGTCGGATACATAGGTGGAGGGCGTGATCAGGGCGACCGTGTCGCCGGGGTTGAGCGCCTTGGGGCGAATGAGTGTAGCAGCCATGGTAGATCGTTGAGCGTGGAGGCGCGCGGCCGCGGCCGTCATCACGCTTCCTGTGAGTGATACAAAGTGTCTCCGGTTCATGCTTGCCTCTTCAAGCGGGTCCGGCGGCCTCCTCATCGGCCTGCGGCATGGTGAGAGCGGGTTCGGCCAGCACGGCGCGCGGCTCTGGAGGCCAGACAAAAAGCTCCGGCGCCGAAGCCGGCGCGGGAGGTTTGAGCCCGAAATACATCTCAGTCTGCGACGCCCAGAACGTCAGACGCAGCCAGAGGCGGCTCATGATGTAGAGTTGCTGCGCGATCAGCAGCAGGAACACGCCCGGGCTGGACGTCTGAGGGATGGCCCTGGAAATGCGATCGTACACGAAGTAGAAAAGCGCGCCGGCCAGCATGAGGACCACCCAGATCCGCAAGCAGCGGCCGAAATTGCGGGAGGCGAACCGCATCGACCAAAGCAAAGCGCGAATCGCGCTGCGGCCCGGTTCGACGACCAGCCGGATTTTCGCATAGTCCGCCACCATTCCGGCGGCGACGAGGAGGAACAGCAGCAGCGCCAGCCTGACACGGCTGGCGTAGAAGATCGGGGTCTCGATCATCCCCTCGCCCCACAGCCTGGTTTCCAGCGCCTTCAGCCCCGCGTTGATGCCGAGCACGATTCCGAGCAACAACGACGACGCCAGCAACAGCCGGAAGAAGCGCCAGAAATACCGTCCGCACCCTTCAAAGAAGAGCGCGGCGGTGTAGCGCCGGTCTTGGGAGGCAAACACGCTGATGGCGCCACCAGCGATGAGGAGGTGCGCCAACAGCGCCGCGAGCAAACTGAGCCCGAGCATGACCGGCATTGCCGCCAGCACATAGCCGTGAGTGTCGCGATAGGTTTCCATGATCCACGAGGGGTCGAGCCCGCGAATCAACTCGGCCGCCCACTTGCTGTGCCCCAGGCTTTTTGAAATCGCCGCGGCAACCGGCGTCGTGGCTAATGCCGCCAGCAGAGTCAGGAATATCCAGAGAACCAGGATCAAGCGTTTGGCGCGGCTTACCGTTCGCGCTCCCAGCCAGATTGCCTTCCTCGCGGTCATACCCACTCCTTACAGCACCGACCCGAGCCACAGCACGGTGTTCTGCATCCAGAACATGACGTTCGACGCCCATTTCGACAAGACGGCGGACTCGGGCTTCATGACGTAGCTGTTGTTTGCCCAGTTCACGTCGAGCAGCAGTTTGCGCTCCGGATCAATTTCCACGTCAGCCAGTTCGGAGGGCTTCACAAACGTAAACCGGGTCCAGCGATACTGTCCGTCCCATTGCCTGCGTTCCACGGAGCCGTCTTTGAATCCGACGCGAACTTCCACCGGCCAAATCGCATCTCCTTCACGCCGGATGTTGACCACGGATTCGTACATGGGCTTGTAACCCTTGCCTTTTTCCTGGGAGGATTCCTGTTTACCGGCCTCCTTGAAATCGACGGTGACCTTGGCGCCATCCTTATCGAAAACTCCAAGGGGCGTGCGCACCTTGCTGCTGGTGACATCAGCCACCATGTAGTCCAGCAGGCGGTTGCCGCGGACAAACTGCGAGAAAAAGGGGCTCAAATCCGAGCCTGATACCTGGTTGGCCACTTTGATGAAGTCGTCCATGGTGGGGTGGTTGAACTGCCACGTCTGGAAATAAGTCCTCATGATACGGGCCATGACATCGCCGCCCAGGATATTCTCAAGGGTGTCGAGCGTAACGCCGGTACGCACATAAGCGTTCAGGCTATAGCTGAGTGAATTATAGTAACTCCAGGAGTTTCGTACTAAGTCGTCAACGACAGGGTCGAGAAGATAGCCAGCCCGGTCAAGCTGGACCGCTTTCATCTTGGGCATGTCCAGGATATCGCCGAGGTTGAAGGTCATGGCGCGAAACGGCAGGCGGCTGGCGCCATAAGCCAAATCGCATATCTTGGTGGTCGAGTAGGTATTGAAGCCTTCGTCCAAAGGCGGCTCCTCGAACTCGTTGGTGGCGGCCATTTGCATCCAGTATTGATGCCCAAACTCGTGAATGATAACCGTCTCCGGATCCAATTCGCCGGGCATCGGGCGCAGCGGCGTGCCACAAGTAATAAAAGTGGGGTACTCCATTCCGCCTGAGCCTCCGGCTCCGAATGGCGGATCAACAAAGGTAAGCGTGTCATAAGGGTACTTACCGTACCAGAGTCCGAAATATTTAATCGCCGTCTCGAGGGCTTTGAAGTGCCGTTCAATCGTGGCGGAGTGTTCGGGCTGAATCAGCAGGATCATCCTCACGTCTTTGAGCCTGGCCTCGGCGGGGGAGATGCCATGGATCCGGCTCACTTCGGCAAGTTCCTGGGCGGAGACGAGTTTTTCAGCGTCAAACTTGCGCTCGATACGCTGAAACAGCGGTGAGGCGGTCCAGGCGAAATCGATGACGTCTTCCTGCTCAAAGACATATGTCGACGTGCCGCTCTTGACGTCGTCCTTGCGCAGTTTCTCGACTCCGGTGGCGCCCACGACGAATTGGGCGGGGAGGGTCACCTCAACGCGATAGCGCCCGAAATCCGCGAAGAATTCGCTGTTGGCGTGGAACTGATGGCAATTCCACCGTCCCTGTTTGGCGTAGCGGAAGCCCGCCTTCTCATACACGCCGATCTTCGGGAACCACTGCCCCACCAGGTAGTACTCGTCGTGATAACCGGTCCGGGCAACCACTTTTGGCAGCTTAGTCGTGAAGTCGATGGCCACTTGAATGGACTTTCCGGGCGGCACCGGCTCGGGCAGCGGCACTTCGATGACAGTCTGGTCGGCGGCGTTGCCGTCGTCGGGGTGAATAAAGCGGATCGCCTTGGTGAGGTCCGCGCCGCCCACGACCTGCATCCTGTTGACATCGATCCAGCCCCACTCTTTCTTTTGAAAGCGATCAGGCCGGAATCTCCTTCCCGATTCGCGCATGAACGTGCTGCTCTCGTTCTTGAAGGCGTTCATGTAGAGATGAAACTGAAGCGTCGCGACCCGGTCGGGCGAGGCATTGACCCACGTCATGACTTCCGAGCCGCGCAGCGTGTGCGTCTTGGTGTCGAGAGTCACTTTGATGTCGTAAGACGCGATCTGCCGGGAGAGGGCGCCGAACGAGGGAAGGCAGAGAACTGCAAAGAGCGGAAACCAACGCATCATCATTTGCCGTTATCTCAGGATAGGCCGAACCGCGTGCTACTGAATGCCAGTATGCGCGCGAATCCACTTCGAGATGGTCTCCAGCGCAACGGGAGCCATCGTCTCCTCAATCAGTCCGTACTCAGAAGGCGAGCCGGTCGTGGCGGTCTGGAACAGGTGGTTCAGGTTTGGCAGACGAACAACCCGGTAGTCGGGGTTGCCTCCGTCTTTCAGCGCCGCTTCCATCACCGGGACATTCTGGCCGGGCAAGACCTGGAGGTCGAGTTCGCCGTTGAGAGCCAAGACGGGAACATTGACCTTGGCCAGTGTCGGCGCAGGGTCGTAGACGAGAAAGTTCCGGAGCCACGGTGAACTGACGGCCCGGATCCTGGCTTCGGCTTGTGGGGAATTTCCGACGATCTTCCGCACCCGCTCGGCCGCCTCGGCCGCATCTTTGCTTTCCTTGACCGCGGCGAATATGGCTTCCTGCATGGCCATCTGACGGGCCATTACCTCTTCTCCCACCCCCTGCGCCTTGAGGAGCGCCTGCTCCTGGCGCACGATTACCTGGTCGCCGGGAACCGCGGTGCCCGCCAGCAATACGATGAACGCCAAGTCCTGACGGTTGACGGCGACGATGGGAGCAATGATTCCACCTTCGCTGTGTCCCACAAGACCGATCTTGCCGCTGTCGATGTCCTCGCGCGATTTCAGGTAGTCGACCGCGGCAGAAGCATCGGTGGCAAAGTCCTGGGTGGTTGCCTCGGCAAACTTGCCTGTGGACCGGGCCGTGCCGCGATCGTCATAGCGCAGCACCGCGATACCCTGGCGGGTCAAGTGGTCGGCGAGCACCAGAAATGGCTTGTGCCCCATCAGCGTCTCATCGCGATCCTGCGGACCGGAACCGCTGATCAGGACGGCTGCCGGAAACGGACCCTGGCCCCGAGGTGAAGTCAGAGTTCCGGCGAGCGTGACCCCTTCGGCGGACTTGTTCTCGAAAGTGACTTCCTCCTCTTTGTACGGATACGGCTTGGCGGGAACCTGCGGGCGCTTGGGAGGTTCGGCGCTCTTGACGGTCTTCTTCAGCACGAGCGGCAAATCACCACCCTGGGTGAATGTTCCAGAGATCTCGGTCCCCGCTTCGTTGAGTGTTCCTTTGAACGAAGCTCCGGCCACCTTCAGAACGAAGCGGAACTCGCTGTTGTCGAGAACCACGTCCTGCAACGGCAGTCCAAAGGCGCCGTGATCGATGCTGTCGAGTTTCCCGGTGAGCCCGCCGTCACCCTGCGAAACATGGACGCCAATGCGTAAGCGTCCAGAGGGAGCGGCGAGCGTACCTTCCCAGTAGCCAATGACTGGTGGGGCTTGCGCCCAAGCGGCAAGGAGTGGAATGAGGGCGATGGCGATGCGGCCCATAGCCTCATTCTCCGTCATTCGTCTTCCGCCTGGGACGGTAGGCTGGAAGCATGAGGGTGCTGATATCCGGCGCCGGGATCGCTGGACCGGCGCTGGCCTACTGGCTCGATCATTACGGATTTGAGACGACCATTGTCGAGAAGGCTCCGAGGCTGCGGACTGGCGGCTACGTCATCGATTTCTGGGGCTCAGGGTTCGACGTTGCCCAGCGCATGGACCTGCTGGAGGAGATACAGCGTAAGGGATATCGCCTCGATGAAGTAAGGGTAGTGGATCGAACCGGGCGGCGAACGTCCGGATTTCCAGCCGCGGCGTTTGCCCGGGCCACCAAAGGGCGCTATGTCAGCCTTCCACGAGGCGATCTTGCCGCGGCGATTTTCGCGCGGCTCGGAGGAAGGGTCGAAACGATCTTCGACGATTCCATCCTGGCGCTGTCCGAGGAAGCAGACCGCGTTCGCGTGGACTTCGCCAGTGGGGTCCGGCGCGAGTTTGACCTGGTGGTGGGCGCCGACGGCTTGCACTCTCGACTGCGTGAACTCGTCTTCGGACCGCAACACCAGTTCGAACGGTTCCTCGGGTACAAGGCCGCCGCATTTGAAATTGACGGCTACCGTCCCAGAGACGAACTCGTTTATGTCATGTACACCGAGGTTGGCCAGCAAGCGGCCCGATTCGCCATGCGCGGCGACCGGACTGTGTTCCTGTTCACCTTTGCCGATCCGGACCCGGATACGGGAGATCTCGCCGCACAAAGGGCCCTGCTGAGGCAACGCTTTGGTTCGAGCGGGTGGGAATGTCCCGCCATCCTGGAGGCACTCGACCGGGCGGGAGAATTTTATTTCGACCGGGTCAGCCAGATTCGGATGAATGCCTGGTCGCGCGGGCGCGTGGCTCTGGTGGGCGATGCGGCTTATTGTGTCTCGCTGTTGGCGGGGCAGGGCTCGGCGCTCGGCATGGCCGGCGCGTACATTCTGGCAGGGGAGCTCCACCGGGCCAATGGCGACTATCGCATCGCATTCGCGCGATACCACGCGCTCCTTGGACCGCTCATTGAGGCCAAGCAAGAGGCGGCTCTGCGATTTGCCGGCACGTTTGCGCCGAAGTCGCGCCTGGCACTGGCAGTGCGAAACCGCATCTTCGACCTGCTCAGCATCGGATGGATTGCGGACTTGGCCGTAGGCCGCGACCTCGCCGACCGGATCGAGTTGCCGGATTACTGATGCGCCGGCTGCAATCGAGCCCTCACCTCTTTTCGAAGTTCCGCATCGCCTTGTGAATCTTCTTCCACTTGGCCTTTTGGACTGCCTGCAGGGACAGATCGTGGCGGCGTTCTTCGAACTCCGCTTCACGGATGAGTTTACGGTAGCTTTCCAGGCGGCCGGCGTCGATGCCCGCCACCACGGCGCAGCCGGGTTCGCCCTGATGGCGGCAGTCGCGAAAACGGCAGCGGCCGGCAAGCTCGGCAATTTCGGGAAACACATCTGTCATCCCGCTGGCCTCGCCCCAGGGCTGAATTTCGCGCAAGCCGGGAAGATCCATGAGCAGCCATCCATACTTGAGCAGGACCAGTTGGCGCTGCGTAGTGGTGTGGCGTCCCCGGCTGTCCCCTTCCCGGACCGGTTGGGTACGCTGCGCTTCAAATCCACGCAGCCGGTTCAGGATGGTGGACTTGCCGGCGCCGGACGAACCGAGCAACGCGGCGGTTTGCCCGGGCTCGACCGCTGAAGCGAGGCGCTCCACACCCTCGTTCTGAAGCGCGCTCATCAGCAGGACATCCGCACCTGCCGCCACACGCCGGGTCTCGGCGATTCGCGTGTCCCAGTCCTCGCATAGATCGGATTTATTCAGGACGACCAGCGGCGCGACACGGCTGTTGCGGCACAGGACAAGATACCGTTCCAACCGGCGCGGGTTGTAGTCGCCGTCCAGTCCCATCACGACAAAGGCAATGTCGACGTTGGCGGCCAGCACCTGTTCCTGCGACCGGCGTCCGGCTTCCTTCCGCCCCAGACTGCCGCGGCGCGGAAGAACGGCCTGAATACTGGCGAGGTCACTCCTCAGGACCACCCAATCGCCCGTCACGGGCGAGACTTCCCCGCGGCAATGGCGGACGAGGATCTCGCCCACCGGCGACTCGACAAGCCAGGCCCCACGTTCCTGCGTCATTACGCGCGCCGGAGCGCAACCCTGTTCCCGCCAGGGCGCAAACGCCGGCACGAAAAACGAATTCCATCCCAGTTGTTCGAAATTCAATGGAGTTTCCTCAACCAGCAAACACAGCTTGGGAGTAATGGGGACCCCCAGCCGGGAGTCCGGGCCAGCGCCCGCGCTAAGCACCGCTAGCGTGCGGCAGGCGCGCTACGAGTTGAGGACAAGGACGGGGAACAGCTTCAACCCAAGAGGATAACACCTTTACAATAGTCGGTTGCTTCGCGTCCTCGGCATTGTTGCACCGGCCCTGTTCACGCTGGCGTCGGCGTGGGGACTGGGCCGCTGGCTCTGGCGGCGCCGTCCTCCGTCGGAAACGCTGGCCGTGGCTTCGGGCGCGGTGGTGCTGAGCCTGCTGGTTTACCTGACGCTGCTGGCGGGTGTGGCGGGCCGCCGCAGTTTCGCCGTGATTGGAATGCTGTGCTGTAGCGGGCTCGCCGGCGTCCGGCGGCCCCGGCTCGCCATCCCGCATTGGACGGGGTGGCTGATGGCGGCCTTCGGCGCCTACTACGCCGTGCACGCGCTGGCGCCGGAAATACAACCCGACGGCGTGACGTACCACCTGGGACTCGTCAAGGAATGGCTGTCGCTGCGCCGCTTTCCCTCGCGCATTGGCTTCTACGAATTGCTGCCGCAGGGCCTGGAAATGCTGTTCGGTTTCGCTTTCGCGTTTGGCCGGCATTCAGCGGCCAAACTGGTGCACTTCGGGTTTCTGGTGCTGACCGTGCCACTGATACTCGCCACGGGCCGGCGTTTTCAACTGGCGGCGGGACCGGCTGCGCTCCTGTACTTCGCCAGCCCGGTGGTGGCAATCACGGGGACGAGCGCCTACTCCGACGCCGCGTTTGTGTTCTTTGCCGCCGCCGCGTTTTTGCTGCTGGTGATCTGGAAAGACGAACCCCGGACGGAGTTGCTGTTCCACGCGGGCCTGGCGAGCGGCTTTTGTTATGCGATCAAGATACCGGGCCTTGTGGTGCTGCCCTTCGCCGTGGGATGGCTGCTCTGGCGGAAGGAATGGCGCGGAAGCGCGTGGTTCCTCGCCGGTTCCCTGATGAGCATCCTGCCGTGGATGTTGCGAGCGCTTTGGCTCACCGGCAACCCGTTTGCCCCGCTGCTCAACAATGTTTTTCCGAACGACTACTTCCACTACGGACCGGAGAAGTACCTTTCCGAGTACCTCCGTTCCTACGGAGGAATCACCTGGGCACGGATTCCGTGGGAGTTGCTGGGACGCGGCGGAACGCTTCAAGGGCTGATCGGTCCCGCGTTTCTGCTGGCGCCGCTCGCGTTGCTTTCGTTACGGCGCGCCGCCGGGCGGTGGCTGCTGGCGGCAGCCCTGGTGGTCAGCCTGCCCTGGTGGCTGAACCACGGCACGCGGTTCCTGATGCCGGCGATTCCTTTTGTGGCGCTGGCCATTCCCGCGCCCGTGGCCGCGCCGATGGCGGTGGCGCACGCCGTGCTGAGCCTGCCGCCTGTGCTCGACCGATACACGCCCCCCGCGTCATGGCGTTTGAAGGGCTTTCCGTGGCGCGCCGCGTTCCGGCTTGAACCCGAGGAGGACTACCTGCGCAAGAACCTGTGGGAGTACCGCCTGGCGGAGATGGTTTCCCGTCACGTGAAGCCCGGAGACACGGTGCTCGACTTGTTTGCCATCCCATCGGCCTACACTCCGGTTGTGCCGGCCGGCCCGCTGTCATCGGCGCAGTTTGACGGCATGGCCGATGCTCTGGCGGTTGCCGCGACCGATGACCCACAGCCGCTCTACCAACTCCGCGCCACGCTGCCGCAATCAGAGGTTGCCCGGATCCGGTTCGAACTCGAAAAGCCAACCGGCGGCCCTTGGGGTATCCACGAGGTTCAATTTTTCAGCCACGGCGTGGCCGTGCCCGCGCAGACGACGTGGGAACTGGAAGGCAAGCCAAACCGCGGCGACACGCCCCGCGCGTTCGACCGCAATCCGGCCACAAGGTGGCAGACGTGGATGGCAACTCGTGGCGGCGAGTTTCTCGAAGTCTCCTGCCCGTCCGGACTCCGGGCGGATGAAGTCGCGGTGACGCTGTCGAAGTCGGACCATGCCGGCGCCGTCGCGCGGGTGCAAGGCAAGGACACAGCCTGGACCGTCCTGGAGTCGCGCCGCGCTCCGGTTGACACGCCACTGCTGCGGCGGCAAGCGGTGCTGGCGCTGCGAGGCGCCGGAGTCCGCTGGATTGTGGTTTCATCCAGCGGCGAGGGGCACGGCGTCATTGGCCTGGCCATGATGCAAGCGCGCGAGGCATGGGGTGTCGAGGCGGTGGAGGAAACCGAGGGCGTCTATCTATTTCGCATCCCCTGAGAGCTTCCTGGCGATATCCTCGGCAATGACCGTGCCGTGGAACCGCCCGTTCTCGATGAAGATCTCGTTGGTGTGAATGCCCGCCACAATGACCCCAGCCAGGTAGACGCCTTTGCGGGCGCTTTCCAGGCTGTCCGGATTGGTGTAGGGGCGCTGCGTTTCCGGTTCAAAATTGATGCCGTGCCGCGAGAGGAAGTCCGTGTCGGGATGGTACCCGGTCATGGCGAAGACGAAGTCGTTCTTGACGCGGATCTCTCCCCGCGGGGTTCTCAGGTCCACGGCGTCCTCGGTGATCCGCGTGACGCTGGAATCGAAGTAGGCCGTGATTTCGCCGCTCTTGATGCGGTTGTCGATATTCGGGCGAATCCAATACTTCACGCTGCTGGACAACTCGGCGTGCCGGTGGACGAGGGTGACCCTGGCGCCTGTCCAATGCAGTTCCAGGGCGGCGATCGCGGCCGAATTCTTACCTCCCACAACCATCACGTCGTGTCCGAAGTAAGGATGAGGTTCGCGGTAATAGTGAAGGACTTTGGGCAGTTCCTCACCGGGAACGTTCAACAGGTTCGGCCGGTCGTAGTAGCCGGTGGCGATGATGATCTTTTTTGCGCAATAGGAGTGCGCGCGGTTGTTCCGGTCCTCGGTGAGCACGGTGAAATCGCCGTCGTCTCCGGTAAACCCGGTCACCTTTTCGTACTGGTGAATGGCGAGCTGGTAGTGATCGGCCACGCGCCGGTAATACTTCAGGGCTTCAGCGCGAACCGGCTTTTCGTTGAGCGACGTCATCGGAATATCGCCGATTTCCAGCAATTCCGGGGTGGTGAAGAAGACCATCTGGGTGGGGTAGTTGTACAGCGAGTTGGTGAGGCACCCCTTATCGAACAGGACTGCGTTCAAGCCGCGGCGCTTTAATTCGATTCCGCACGCCAGACCCGTCGGCCCCGCGCCGGCGATGATCGCATCGAGCGCGGTCACAGCATCGCTTCCACGTCGGAATACACCTTGTCGAGCGCGGCGCTCAGCGCGGCTGGATCTTTGCCGCCGGCTTCGGCCAAGTCGGGCCGGCCGCCGCCTTTGCCGCCCACGGCCTGCGCGACCGCTCCGGCGAGCTTACCCGCGTGGACTTTCTGTGTCAGGTCCTTGGTTACCGCGGACACGATGGACACGGCGCCGTTTTCGGCGGACGCCAGCACAATAACCGCCGACTTCCACTTGTTGCGCAACGCGTCGGCCATGTTTCGCATCTGCGCCCGGTCGGCGCCGGCCAACTGCCCTGAAAGCACCTTGACACCCTTCACGGTTCGCGCCTGCTGTTCCAGTTCGCCGATCTGGCCGTGAGCGAGCTTATCCTTCAACTGCTCGATCTGCCGCTCCAGCGTCTTTTGCTGAACCAGCAGCTTGTCGAGCTGGTCGAAGACTTCGTTCTCCGAGGTGCGCATCATCTGAGACACGCGCTGGAGGGAATCCGCCGTATTTTGGAATCGCTCCAGAGCGCCGCTCCCGGTCACGGCTTCGATGCGGCGGACGCCCGCCGATATGCTGCCTTCATATACGATTTTCAGCAGGCCGATGTCGCCGGTACGCCGGACGTGGGTGCCACCGCACAACTCGCGGCTGAAGTCCGGCACGCTCACCACGCGGACGCGGTCGCCATATTTCTCGCCAAACAAGGCCATGGCGCCCGTCTCGAGCGCCTGGTCGAGGTCCATCAACCGCGTCTCAACCGGCGTATTGCGCACGATCTCGCGGTTGACCAGCCGCTCCACTTCGGCAACCTCTTCGGGATCCATCGCGGTGTAGTGGCTGAAGTCGAACCGGAGGCGGGACGGCTCGACAACGCTGCCGGCCTGTTTGACATGCTTGCCGAGAACCGTGCGCAGCGCCGCATGGGCAAGGTGTGTGGCGGTGTGATTCCGCATGGTCGCCCAGCGGGCTTCAGCGTCCACCCGCGCGGCCACTGTCGCACCGGCCTTTAGCGGTCCCAATACCTTGATCTTGTGAACACTGAGGCCGGGCACGGCGGGGTAAGTGGTCTCGACTTCAGCGACGGCATCGCCGGTCTCCGGGTTTAACAGCACGCCGCAGTCACCCACCTGGCCACCGGCTTCGGCGTAGAACGGCGTCTGGTCCAGGATCACTTCGCCGTGCGCTCCTGGCTGGAGGTCTTCCACTCGTTTCTGATCCGCCAGAACGGCGAGCACAACGCTGGCGCCGGATTCGAGCGAGTCATAACCCAGGAAGCGGGTGCGGCCCGCGGCGGCCAACTCCTGGTACACCGGTGCGATCTGGGCCTTTTCAGCGCCTTTCCAACTGGCGCGCGCGCGTTCGCGCTGCCGGGTCATGGCTTCGTCAAAGGCGGCTACGTCGATAGCCAGCCCGAGTTCGCGCGCCATCTCCTGCTGCTCGTCGAGGGCCATGCCGTAGGTGTCATACAGCTTAAACGCGGCGGCGCCGGGCAGAACGCCGGCGGCGGCCGATTTGGCCTCGTCGTGAAACACCTTCTCGGCAACCTGGAACGTCGTCGCATAGCGGTGCTCTTCGTCTTTGACGACGCGCGCCACGCGCTGCACCCCGTCCATCAACTCCGGGTAAGCGGGCTTCATCAACTCGGCGACAAATCCGGCCAGCTTGTAGAGGAAGGGCTCGGCAATGCCGGTCATTCTGGCGTTCCGCATGGCGCGGCGCATGATCTTGCGCAGAACGTAGCCCCGGCCCTCGTTCGAGGGCAGCACGCCGTCGTAGATGAGGAACTCGGAGGCGCGCGCATGGTCGGCGCAGATGCGCAGCACGGTATCGATGCGCGCGTCTTCGCCCGGATTCTTGCCGAACAACTGGGCGGCATGTTCGACAATCGGGCTCAGCAGGTCGCATTCGTAGTTCGATAATTTGCCTTGCAGGATGGCCGCAACCCGCTCCAGGCCCATTCCCGTATCGATGGACGGGCGCGGCAGAGGCGTCAGCGCGCCGGACAGGTCGCGGTCGAACTGCATGAACACGAGGTTCCAGATCTCGACAAACCGCCCGCCGCCATCCAGGGGAAACTGTTCGTTCTCGCGGCCCGGTTCGGCGGCGTCCGGGCCCAGGTCGTAATGGATTTCCGAGCACGGACCGCAGGGTCCGGTCTCGCCCATCTGCCAGAAGTTGTCTTTCTCGTCGAGCCGGAAAATGCGGTCTTTGGGCACTCCGGCGACCTTCTGCCACAGCAGTTCGGCCTCGTCGTCCTCGCGAAAGACGGTCACGTAGAGGCGGTCCTTGGGCATACCGTAGTCCCGTGTGACCAGGTCCCAGGCGTATTCAATCGCTTCGGCTTTGAAGTAATCGCCAAAGGAGAAGTTGCCCAGCATTTCGAAGAACGTGTGGTGGCGCCGGGTGTAGCCGACATTTTCCAGGTCGTTGTGCTTGCCGCCGGCGCGCACGCATTTCTGCGAAGTGGTGGCGCGGGAGTAATCGCGTTTCTCGAGCCCCAGAAACACGTCCTTAAACTGGTTCATCCCGGCGTTGGTGAACAGCAACGTGGGGTCGTTCGCCGGAACGAGCGAAGAACTCCGCACCACCCGGTGCCCGCGCGCCGCGAAAAAATCCAGAAACTTCTGCCGTATCTCGTGTCCAGTCACAACATTTTCATTGTGACATGTGGGCCTGTTTGCGCCCGCGCGCTCCGGCTTCGACATAGAATCAACCCATATGGAGAATTCCAAGTCCGATCTGTCGCGCCGGGTAACCCTGGGCTCGCTGGCCTCGGCCACGTCTTTGGCCGCGGCGTCAGCCATGCAAGAGGCGCCGATCAAGCCGCGCGACCCGCTGAAGATCACAAAGCTGGAAACGTTTCTGGTCAAGCCGCGCTGGCTGTTTCTCAAGATCCACACCAACGTGAAAGAGATCGTTGGACTCGGCGAACCGATCACTGAAGGCCGGTCCCTGACCTGCGCAACCGCGGTCAAGGAGGTGGAGCCATACCTGGTGGGCAAGGACCCGCGCGCGGTGGTGCACCACTGGCAGGCCATTTACCGCCATGCGTTCTATCGCGGCGGACCCATCCTGACCAGCGCGCTCTCCGGAATCGATCAGGCGCTGTGGGACATCAAGGGCAAGGCGCTGGGCGTGCCGGTCTACGAGTTGCTGGGCGGACCCACGCGCAACCGCGTACGCGTGTACGCCCACGCGGGCAGTCCCGAGGCGATGAAGAGCGCGATGGCCAGGGGCTTTAACGCCTTCAAGACAGGTCCGGCCAAGCGGCGCCCGGCACGCTATGTCGAAACGCCGGCGGCGGTGGACTATGCCGCCGAACGCTTTGCCGAGCTGCGCAAAGCAGTCGGACGGGACGCCGACATCGGCATCGACTTTCATGGCGCGATTTCTCCGGCGCTGGCCAAAGTGCTGATCAAGAAATTGGAACCCTACGATCCGATGTTTATCGAAGAGCCGTGCCAGTGCCAGGATCACGACGTCATGGCCGATATTGCGCGTAGCACGTATCTGCCTATCGCCACCGGTGAACGCGTCTTCACGAAGTGGGGTTTCCGCGAGGTCCTGGAGAAGAAGGCAGCCACGATTCTCCAGCCCGACCTGTGCCACGCCGGAGGCATCACCGAGGTTCGCCTGATCGCGGGAATGGCGGAGGCTTTCTACGCCAGCGTCGCGCCACACAATCCGCTGGGTCCGATCTCGCTCGCCGCCGGGGTCCAACTCGCCGCTTCGATTCCCAACTTCCTGATCCAGGAACAGGTGTCGCTAGGCGAGGGATATCTGAAGAAGCCGTTCAGCGTTTCAGCGGGTTATCTCGACCTGCCTAAAGGTCCGGGCTTGGGCATCGAACTCGACGACAACGCCATGGCGGACAAGATTGGCCATGACTGGCGGAACCCGGAGTCGTACGACGCCGACGACGGCAGCGTGACAGACTGGTAGGGTTTTTCCGGACACCGGGAGGGTGCGAGATCTCGAACGAAACTCGACTGCGTAAGCGAAATGTTACACGGTAGAATAGGAAAGTTGCCGCCTAAGTGAATCCTCCCTTTCAGGAGCGCCGCAGGCGCCTGCTCGATCAACTGGTTGAGCACAAACTTCCGGGCCTGGCAGTCTCGCACCTGCCGAACGTGAGATACTTGTGCGGGTTCACGGGCAGTAACGGGCTCCTGGTTGTTACTCATTCAAGGACTGTTCTTTACACGGATCCGCGGTACACGCTACAGGCGGACGAGGAAACCGATTGCGCGGTAAGGATCGTTCGAGGCTCGCTTTGGGACGCCGTCGCGCCGGTCCGCGGCCTGGGTTTTGAATCGGACAAGTTGACGCACGCGGCGTGGATGGCGGCGTCCAAAATCATGCCGCTCAAGCCGGTTTGCGGGTTGGTGGAGCGCCTCAGAATGGTGAAGTCGGAAGATGAGATCCGGCAGATTCAGGATTCGGTCCAGGTGGCGGCCAAGGCCTATGCGCGGAGTCTGAGAGCGTTCCGGCCCGGAATGACGGAGAAGGACCTGGCCGCTGAAATCGATCACCAGGTTCGCAAGGCCGGCGCGGAAGGACCGGCTTTCGAGACGATCGTGGCGGCGGGCCCGCGGTCGGCGTTGCCGCACGCCAAGCCCACGAGCCAGAGCATCCGGACGAATCAGATACTATTGATAGACATGGGCGCCAGCCTGAACGGCTACGCTAGCGACATGACGCGCGTGGTCCACACGGGGACGCCGGGCCGCAAGGCGCGCTCACTCTACAACGCGGTGCTCGAGGCGCAACTGGCCGCCATTGACTGCATCCGTCCGGGAATCCGCGCGGCTCAAGTTGATGCGGTGGCTCGCAGGGTCCTGAAGGAACACCATCTCGACAAGGCGTTTCAACACTCGACCGGCCACGGCTTGGGCCTCGAGATCCATGAGAATCCAAGGCTGGGAAAGAAGGACGAAACACCGCTGGAATCCGGTATGGTCGTCACTGTGGAACCGGGCGCCTATCTGGAGGGGTTTGGCGGGGTGCGAATCGAGGACACGGTCCTGGTGACCAAAACCGGTGTGGAAGTCCTGACGCCGGCTGCAAAGGAATTATTGGCCCTCTAATCATGACCATTGAAGAAATTCGCGAACTGGTGCACCTTGTCTTGTCGACCGGCGTTGCCGAAATCGAGGTTCAGCGCGGCGAAAACAAAGTGTGGATCAAACGAGCCTCGCAGGCGCTGACGCAGGAAGTGACGCTGGCTCCAGCGGTGGTCGCGGGCGTGGCGAGCACGCATGCGGCTGCCGTCGCGCCATCTCCCGCCTCGGCCAGCGAGGACACGGACCTCACGGACCCGACGCTGGTTCCCGTCAAATCGCCGATCGTGGGAACTTTCTACGAATCTTCGGCGCCGGGTGCGGCGTCCTTCGTCAAGATCGGCGACACCGTGGAAACATCCAC
>JADZCI010000024.1 GCA_020851655.1 Bryobacterales bacterium | reverse complement strand
GCCGGTAGCGCTCCTCACTTTGGCGCAAGGCGAGTTCGGTTTCCTTCCGCTGGCTGACATCGGCGGCGCTCAGCAGCAGACCTGCTCTTTCGCCCGCCGGATTCCGAAGCCAGGAACCGTTCCAGATTGCCGTGAACCGGCGGCCTGTGAGCCGGTTCCGCGAAGTCACTTCGACCGCGCCCATCTCTTCTCCGCGAATCAACTTCTGAACCGGCCATTCATCGGGTGGGAGCGGCTTACCCGCGGCGTCGTATTGCTCCCATTCTTTCGCCCAATCATCAACTGATTGAGGGTGAGTGGGAACACCTTCTTCGAAACCGGCCAGCCTCCGAAACGCCGGGTTGGCGTACAGGACCTTCCCGCAATGGTTGTCGAAGATGGCTATTGCGGAATCGATGGTGTGGAGAACAGCCCTGGGGTCCAGAAGCGCGGCATCCGCCACTTCAGTAACCAGCATGACGGCGCACCGTTTGCCGCCGTCCACAAAGTGGGCGGCCCGGCAGGAGATGATCGTGTGCGCCGCCGAGTGCCTCTTCTGGACGCGAACACGAACGTCCGAAACCGTCTCCCCGGTGCGCAGCGAGTGGACCACTGGCCAGCCGTCCGGCGGCAAAGCCTCGCCGTCCATTCGAAATGCCCGGACGAGCGAGGTGAATTCGCCCCAAGTCCCCGGTTTGGCCCCACCCTCGTCAAGATCGAAACACTGAGCAAACGCCGCGTTCAACGCGAGGATGTTGGCTCCGCCATCAATGATGCAAAATGCCGCATCGGTTAAGCTAACGAATGCGTCCAGTGCCCCTTGCGGCGAAGAGGCCCCCTGCCCAAAAACAACAGGCATACAAAGATTTTTTCACATCTCGGAGTAATGTATCGTTTTGGCCAGAACCCTCATCCCCACCATACCCCATCCGCTGAACCGTAGGGGCTCCCGGGCGCACACACCATCGGTTGACCTATCGTTGAGATACGATCGACTCAATACAGGGAGGTGTACGTGAGAATTCTCGTTCTGGGCCTCATGGGGTTCCTGATCAGCGTGGGGACCGTGGGCGGTCTGCAGGTGGCGCAATTCCGCGACTTGTTCAACGGCAAAGACCTGAGCGGGTGGGTGAACGTCAACACCGGCGCCGGCACATGGCACGTGCAGGACGGACGGCTAGTCTGCTCCGGACATCCCATCGGCGTCATGCGTTCCGAACGGCAGTACGAGAACTTCATCCTGCATATCGAGTGGATGCACATGGAGCCAGGCGGCAACTCGGGGGTCTTCGTGTGGAGCAGCGCGCGGCCCAACCCTTCCAGCCGGCTGCCCGACGGTGTTGAAGTGCAGATGCTCGAACTCGAATGGCCGCGGTTGAACACACGCAATGGCGTCGTGCCGCCGGTAGCATACGTCCACGGTGAACTGTTTGGCGTCGGAGGAGTCAAGACGACGCCCGACAATCCGCGCGGCGAGCGCAGCATGTCTATCGAGAACCGCTGCAAAGGGCGCGGCGAATGGAATGTGTACGACGTCGTGGCGGTCGACGGGGTGATCAAGCTCTCCGTCAACGGCAAATTTGTCAACGGCATCAGCCACTCGACTCAGAAGAAAGGTTACCTCTGCCTGGAATCGGAGGGCGCCGAGATCCACTTTCGCAACATCCGGATTCTCGAACTGCCTCCGGGCGTGACCTCACCCGAACAAGCGGCGCCGCTTCTGCCATAACCATTTCGGACCAAGAACCCGGGGCGTCATAATACGTCTTGGATCTCATGCGGATTCTTCCGTGGGTTGCGATGGGCCTGGCGCTCGCGCAAACTCCCGCTTCGTGGCGCGCTCAAGGCAAGGCGCTAAAAGCCAGGGGCGACGCGGCGGGAGCGCTGGCCGCATTTGAGAAAGCGGCCGAAACCGAACCGCGCGCAGCCGACTTACAGGATGAGATCGGGTTTCTGCTGGCCGTCGGAGGCAACCAGCGTGAGGCGGCCGTCCGGTTTGAAAGATCGATCGCCTTCGACCGGACCTATGCGCCCGCCTACTTTCATTTAGGTGTGGCGCGCTGGTTGCTGCAGGACCCGGACCGCGCGATTCCCGCCGCCCGGGAAGCCGTCCGTCTGGCGCCGGACAATGGCGAGTACCGCTATCGCCTGGGAGCCATGCTCTATGAAGTGGGCCCCTTCGATGAGGCTGTCGCCGAACTGACGGCGGCCTCCAAACTGAATCCGCGGCGCGCCGAAGTCTGGCATCAGCTTGGTCTGGCCTTGCAGCAAGCAGGCAGCCTGCCGGCGGCCCGGAACGCTTTCCAGAAAGCAGTGGACTTAAATCCCTCGTCGGCCGATTATCGCAACAGCCTGGGCTTCGTGATGGTGGATACGGGCGCCGCGGACCAGGCCCTGCGGCAGTTTCAAATTGTGCTGAAGCGGGATCCTGACAACCGCGCGGCGCTGGTCAACACCGGCTACGCCTACCTCCAATCGGGAGACTACGACAATGCGGTCCAGCAGTTCGAGCGGCTGAAGAAGCAGTTTCCAGGCGAGGCCGTCATCCGCTATGACCTGGGCCTCGCCTACAAACAGAAGGATCGCATTGAGGAGGCGCTGGTTGAGTTTCGCGAAGCGCTGCGCCTGGAACCGCGCATGGTAGAAGCCTATTACACGCTGGGCATCACCGCCTGGCAGAACGGCGACTTTGAACAGACGGCCGAGGCGATGCGAAACGCAATCCGCCTCCGCCCGGATTACGCGGAAGCGCACTACATGCTGGGCACCGCATTGAAGCAGAAAGGCGACCTCGCCGAGGCTTCTGATGCGCTCGAGGAAGCCATCCGGCTCAATCCGGGAACTCCCGGCCCCTACAACACGCTGGCGCAAATCAAGCAGGCGCAGGGCGATGCGGGATCGGCGAAGAAACTATTCGCGAAAGCCGCTGAAGTCAAGAAGGAACTCGAAAACAGCCAGGCCCGGCGCCTGGGCGTGATGGGTCCGGCCACCCGAGATTTACCGGCCATGAAGCCCGCTCATTGAGCTTTCGGCCACTGGCCCTCACCCTGGCCCTCAATCACCGCCACCACGCGATCAACGGTGGTCAGGCTCAGCCGGTCGACCGCGCCGCTGGGCCATTGAACTTCAATGTCAGCCGCCTGGGCGCTGCCGAGCCCGAAATGGACTCGCAGGTCGTTCTGCGAAATGTAACTGCCGCCGCTGCGGACCTCGTCCATCTGGCGGTGTGCTTTGCCGTCCACCTGCGTGACGCAGACAACGCGCGCGCCGATGCCGGTACGGTTCGACCGGACGCCGATCGTCTTGATCTTGATCCAGTGATTCCCGGCGGCCGAGTCGCAGCGCAGTAACTGCGGGGAATCGTTGATGCAATTGACCAGGATGTCCACGTCGCCGTCGTTGTCGAAATCACCCACCGCCATACCGCGTCCGGCAGCCTTTTCCAGAATCCCGGGGCCGAGGCTTTCCGAAACCTCCTGAAAACGCCCGTTCCTGAGATTCCGGTAGGCGACCTTGCGCTGTTTGTAACCCGACTCGGTGGCGCTCTCGCCGACTTCGGGATATACATGGCCGTTGCACAGAATGATATCGGCCCATCCATCGTTATCGAAATCGATAAAGGCTGCGCCCCAGCCCAGGAACCGGGTGACCCTGCCCAGACCCGATTGAAACGTCTGGTCCTCGAACGTGCCGTTCCCGTTGTTCCGGTACAAGCTCGCTGTATCGCCCGCGAAGTTGGTCTTGACGATATCGAACGCCCCATTGCAATCGTAGTCGGCGGCTGAAACGCCCATGCCCGCCTGGGGCTTGCCATCGGCCGAGTACGCCACGCCGGCTTCAATCGCAATCTCGCTGAACGTGCCGTCATGGTTGTTGCGATACAGCGCAGACGACGTCGAATCGTTGGCTACATAGATGTCGGGCCAGCCGTCGTTGTCAAAATCCGAGACCAGGACACCAAGGCCGAATGTGCCTTGGGTCTTCTCGATTCCTGAAGCCGCCGACACGTCGGAAAACGTACCGTCGCCGTTGTTATGGAAAAGGATGTTCTTGCCGCCCTGCAAGCCCGGCGGACCGCACGCCACCAGAAT
>JADZCI010000023.1 GCA_020851655.1 Bryobacterales bacterium | reverse complement strand
GTTCCGGCGTTTTCCCGTATCCCCCATCCCCGGCGTACTGAAGCCGCCAGTGCCTCCGAACCCGCACTTCGCCATCCTTCACCGTCGCCGAACATCCGGGAGGCAGTTCCCAGATGCCCTCAAACATCGTGCGCGGCGGCAGCGTGCACCAGTACGTCAGGATCTGATCGAGAGCCGCGAGGTCCGGTCTCCTGGAAACGCCCGGCGCGGCGAGGATCGCCTTGATCTCGGAGGCGAACAGAAAAAGTCCTTCGCCGGAAGTGTAGAAGAGCGGCCGTACGCCAAAACGGTCTCGCGAGAGGAACGCCGTCCTAGTGTGTTGGTTCCAGATGGCGAACGCCCATTGGCCGTTGAGCCGCCGCACGCAGTCCTCACCCTCTTGCTCAAAGAGATGGAGAATGACCTCTGTGTCGGAACGCGTGGACAACACGTGTCCCTTTCCGAGTAGCTCCTGGCGGAGTTCAACGTGGTTAAAAATCTCGCCATTGAACGTGATCCATAGCGAGCCATCTTCGTTCGACATGGGTTGATATCCACCAGCGATGTCGAGGATGGCGAGCCGTGTATGCCCCAACCCCGCTCCGTCGTCCAGGTGCACACCGGCGCCATCGGGTCCGCGATGGCCCAAGGCCTTCACCATTGTTGCGAGCAGCGACTTGGGGTCATCGACAGCCTGCCTTGCAGCGACGAATCCCGCGATACCACACACGTCATTCCTCCCGAGGGCTACCAGTGTCCGGCTGCCCGCTGGCGCAGCCGATCACCTGAAACGCTTAGTGTACTTCCCCTTTGAACACGCTTATCGTCCGCTGCGGAGGATTCGATGAGCGGCTGAGGAACCACCATTTGGAGCCGCCGGGCTGTTCGGGGGTCGGGCCCTACCCGCCACGTTCATCGCTAGCCCTGTTGCTCTAGTACCTGAAGTCTACTAGCCATTAGGCTTTTGGTCTGGAATCAACCACCTTCCACGCTTCAGCGGAGAGACACGTGTGCAGCCGAAGCCCGGAGCCGCACGGCGGCTACCGCGAGCAGAAGCAGCTTAAGAATCAATTAGATAAAAGTACCGGTACGTCTGTTTCCCCAAGACGAAATCCGTTGGTCTAGCTATGTCCAAGTCATGGTACACTTTATCACCCCAGAGAGGAGCAAATGGTGAGAATTTTAACGAAAAAGCTGCCCCGTTTGCGCAACACCAGTAGTACCTCCGGTTTATTGATGCTTGGGCCTGACAGTTTCCGTCCTCAAGCTCAGCGGGTTGTGGACGGTTTGCGCAGGCGATTGATTCAATACAGCTTCACAATACTGATGGCCTAGACGATTCAGTTCGTCAAAGTTCGTCAGGGGCAGAAAAACACAGAAGCACCAGGAAGAGTGCCCTGCCCGGCCAACTGCCCGCGACGCCGCCGCGGGCGATCCTCCAGTCGGTGGAAAACATGAAGCGGCAACTTTGCAGTTAGACACAAGGTTCCGAACCAAATGCCTCCAAGCGTCATCCGAACTACTTCCCTGCTTGTATTCTGCGTGGGTATCAGTTTTGCGCAAACCGCTTCTCTTGCCTTGGCATCGGGCTCATCCTCACCCGGCGCGTCCATTTCCCTGCCTCTCTCGCTGTCCACCTCCGCCGGCGCGACTCCCGCGGCGTTGCAGTGGACCGTGTCGTACTCAGCCACGGACTTCAGTGGGGCGACCATCACGCTGGGTTCGAGCGGCGCTTCGGCGGGCAAGTCTCTGGAGTGTGACCGCCCCTCGGCCGGCCGCCTGGTGTGCCTCCTTTCGGGAATGAACAAGAGCGTCATCCCCAACGGCCCGGTCGCCACGGCGACGTTCGCCGTGTCGAGCACAACGGGCAGCACCTCTTCTGCGATCCAGGTTTCGCAGCCTGGCGCGTCATCGCCCGCCGGATGGACCATTGGAGCGACCTCCATGGGAGCGACTGTCACAATCGATCAACCCAAGGTGAACAGCCTCTCCTGTAGTCCATCGACGGTCCAAGGACCGGCCACGTCGACCTGCACCGCGACGCTGCTGAAGGCCGCACCCGCGGGCGGCGTCTCCGTGTCTCTGGGCAACACAGTCACCGGCGGCGCCAGCGTGACGATGCCCTCGGCGGTGACCGTTTCCGCCGGCGCCACTAGCGCAAACTTCGCGGTGCAAGTGGGAACGGCCACGGCGACCTCGTCGGTGACGGTGAGCGCCAGCGCGGGAGGCGTGACGAAGACTTCCGTGGTGACCGTGACCCCGGCCGCCGCAATTTCCATCAGCGTCAGCCCTTCCAGCGCGACCTTGGCCGCCGGCCAAAGCAGGCAGTTCAGCGCCACCGTCTCGGGGACCACCAACACAAACGTTGTGTGGTCGATCAGCCCTCAAGTGGGTACGATTTCCGCCTCCGGGCTCTACGTGGCGCCTGCCAGCGTCACAGGTTCAACCTCGGTCGTGGTCACAGCAACCACGGTTGCCACTCCCGCCAAGTCTCACACGGCTCAGGTCACACTGGTTCAACTGAGCAGCCTGTCGTGCAGTCCATCGTCGATCCAGGGTCCTGGAACCGCAACGTGCACAGCGGCTCTGTCGGCGGCGGCGCCCTCCGGCGGGCTCGCCGTCGCGTTGAGCTATACCAGCACCAACGGCGTCGCGGTGACCATACCGTCCAGCGTCACGGTGGCATCCGGAGCGGGCAGCGCCACGTTTTCAGCGCAGGTGGGTTCCGCCACAGCGGGGTCCACCGTCACGCTAGTGGCCAGCCAGGGCGGAGTGACGCGTACGGCAACTTTGCAGGTGAGTTCCGCGATCGGCATTACGGTCAGTCCTTCGACCGTCACATTGGGCGCCGGCCAGAGCCAGCAGTTCACCGCGGCGGTGACAGGAACAACCAATACGGGAGTCGTGTGGTCCATCAGTCCGCTGATAGGCGCCATTTCGACCTCAGGCCGTTACGTCGCCCCGGCGGGAGTTGCGGCAACAATGGCCGTGACCGTGACGGCAACCACGGTGGCGACGCCGTCGAAGACGGCGACGGCGCGGATCACGCTCGTTCCCGACGTAACGCCGCCGGTGATCTCCGAAGTTTCGGTATCGCCCTGGTGGACGTCCGCCGTTATCTCCTGGCAAACGGACAAATTGTCTGATTCTGTCGTGCTCTACGGAACATCGCCCAGCGGACTAAACATGACCGCAAGCGACGGGACGATGGTGACCGCGCACGGTGTCCGGCTGAAGGACCTCGCTCGGAGTACGACGTACTACTTCCGGGTCTTGTCGCGCGATGCGGCCGGAAACCTGTCAGTGAGCCCGCTGACGGGCAGTTCGCCGTTGAACTTCCGGACCATCAGTTCGCCCAGAACCGCCACCGGCACGACCGCCACCAGGATGAGCTGGATGACCGACACGCAGACAGTGGGAACGATCCGCTACGGAACCAGCCCCACGTCGCTGAACAGAACCATCACGGAAACCTCGCTGGCCAAATCTCACGAGATCCTGATTACGGGCTTGGCGCCTGACACGAAGTATTATTTCCGGATCACGTGCGCAGACTCAACCGGCGCCAGCGTCGTATGGCCCGATTCCGTACCCGATCCGGACGAGTTTACGCAGAACTCGAGTTTGTCGTTGTGGCCGGACTCCTCTACGCCTGCCATCGCCGGCGCTACGGATTCCAGTGCTGTGGAATTGGGCGTTCGATTCGAATCCGACGTCGCCGCCGTCGTCACCGGGATCCGGTTCTTTAAGAGCTTCGAGAATACCGGCACGCATTTTGGCCATCTCTGGACTTCGTCAGGAACCCTTCTCGGAACCGTGATCTTCACGAACGAAACCGCATCCGGCTGGCAACAAGCCAATTTCACCAGTCCCATCCCGATCAGCGCCAATACTGCTTACATCGTCTCTTACTACGCGCCGCGCGGCAGGTACGCTCTGACCGAGGACCATTTCGCCAAGACAATCAGCAACGCTTCACTGAGCGCGCCCTACAGTTCGACACAGGCGCCCAACGGCTTGTACAAGTATGGGAGCAGTGGATTCCCAACAGCCAGCTACAACCGGCGCAACTACTGGGTCGATGTCGTGATCAGGTAGATCACTCGATGGCAATCGTCACCGTGTTGCTTGTATAGCGCCGTCCCATCGCCGAGGTCATATCCATTCGCACGGGGACCGCTTCCCCGGCAGACGCGGCGGCTGGAATTCTGACGTTGATCAGGACCACTCCGGCTGTGCCGTGCGCCGGTTGCACGGATTGCACCGGGGCGTCCAACCCGCCGATCTGGACCGACAGCCGGCTGGTCAGGGGGACGCCGCTGGCATAGATGGAAACGAGGTCGCCAGGGTGGGCAGGTTCGCCGGCGTCGCTGAAGTCCCTGACTGTGGCCAGCCGGTTCGTTACCGCACTCACGATGGCGCCTTGAATGCCGTCCCTTCCCTCGGCGGCGATGAGAGCCGGGTTGGCTTCGGCCATTGTGACCTCGATCGGGCTGGTTGAACCGGAAGCCGCCTCAAGCGCCAGGCTGAGGGAACCAGCGCCAGATGCCGGACACTGGAAGTCCACTCGCTCCGGACTGGCATAAAGGACCGGAACGAGATTGCCGTTCACTCGAACCATCGTGCCGCCGAGTTCTAACGAAGAGCCCGACGGATCCGAGAATTCGCCGTCCGAAGAACTCAGCCATCCGCCCTTGAGAGTCGCGGCCGATCCGGGACTGCACACTACCCTTTGGGACGCCGCCAGCGTGGGCTTGCCCGTGCCGACGACAATTCGGGACACGGCGGCGCCTTGGAATCCCGCTGCGCTCGTTGCCGCGAAGGTCACAACGTGCTCTCCGGCTTGGTTGGCCGCCGGGATCCATTCCAAGCGGCTCGTGTCCTGGCGGAAGGTGGCGCCGGACGGAAGATCCTGGGCGCCGATCCGCACCGGCAGACCGAGGGAGTCCGTGGCCGTGACCAGGAACCGCACCGGATCGCCGGGTGTTACGAAGATGGTATTCGGCGCACTCACAATTAGCCTGGTTGAAGGCACGACTGTGATTCGCTCTTCAAGGTATTGGCTGTCACCGTTACCGGCTGCGATGACGGCGGTAGACTGTGGCGCCGTTTCGCTCACCGACCCGCGGAAGGTGAGTGAACGTTGACCCGCGCGGACCGGCACAGAGGCTGGAAGCCGGATATCGCTGCTGCTAGCTGCCAGGGCCAGTGGAGCGGCCGCGCCAGCAGGCAGCCTCATCTCGCAGGTAAAGGAGTCGCCAGCCCGCACGGTCTTTGGCGAGCAGGCGAGCGTGCTTTCCGGCGGCGCCGGGGTCCTGGCCAACTGGGTTTGGCCAGCGCTGGAAAGCGGCTGGCTCATTAATGGCGCCTGGGCGTTATAAGGCACCACGGTCGGAGTCATCGATGGCACAGTATTGAAAACCAGGTCCACCCAGTAGTTGGTTGACTGGTTGGTGCTGGTTGGGAAGACCGCCGTACCGTACCTGTAAACGCCATTTGCGCCATCCTCCCCATCGCGAAGGGCGTACAGTGGACCGCTGCCGACGCCCGCGCTGGCAAAGTAGGATGGGTCACTCGAATAGTGCCCCTTGGATGCCCGGTAGCTGACTACGTAGGTCGTGTTTGCCGTAATGGCAACGGGTGAGGAAAAGTTGATCTGCTGCCAGCCGGACGCGGTTTCGTTCGAGCCCTGGATTGAGGCCATGCGCTTGCCGCTGTTGGTCCAGATCCTGGCGGCGTGAGTTCCCGTATTGCCCGGCCCCTTATAGTAACGGACGCCCAGAACGTAGCCAGAAACCCGGCTGCGGAATCGCATGCCCAGTTCGATGTTGGCGCTATCGGTGACGGCGGCGACGGCGGGCACGGCGCTGGAGGTCCAGATCGAGCACGGGCACGTGGAGGCGGGCATCACGGAGACGGAAGTGGTCTGCGAGGCGCCGCTGACAGAGGCGGTGATGACCGCGGTCTGCGTCGTGGTGGCGGCGCCTGCCGTGGCCGTGAAGGTCCCTGATAAACTGCCGGCGGCGACAGCCATCGAGGCGGGAACCGTCAAGAGGCTGTGGCTCGAGGATAGGGAGATGATGGCGCCACCGGCTGGCGCGGCCTTCGAGAGTGTCACGGTACAGGACGCCGTGCCACCCGCCGGAACACTTGCCGGGACGCAGGCCAAGTTCGAGACCTGGGTTGGGGCAACCAGCGAAACGGATGCGGACTTCGAGCCGCCCCCATAGGTGGCCGTGACCGTGACGGTTTCGTCGGCGGACACCGCTGCGGCGGTAACCACGGCCGAGGCGCTGGAGGCGCCGGCGGGCGCCAGGAACGGCGACGGAACCGTCAGGCTGGCATGGCTGCTCGACATCAGAATCGAGGCGCCGCCGGCAGGGGCGATTCCGCTGAGGGTGACTGTGCAGGAGGAGGTTCCCGGGGCGTTGACCGTCGCGGGACTGCAAGCGAGATTGGTCACCTGGAGAGCGGCGACCAAGTTGATGTTGGAAGAAGCGCTCGCGCCGTTGGCTTCGGCCCTGACGACGGCCGTGCAATTGAGGGGAATCGTTCCGGCTGAGGCGGTGAATTGAGCCGTTGAGTTGCCCGCGCCAACCGTCACAGACCCCGGCGTGGTGAGAGAGGCGTCCGTACTGGTGACCGCCACCGTCTGGCCCGCGGGCAAGGCCGTCTTGTTCAAAGTAACCGTACACGTCGCGCTTCCGCCGGCCGTCAGCGTCGCCGGGGCGCAGGCCAAGGCCGACACCACGGGAGGGGCAACCAGGCTGACAGAATAGGTGGCCTGTCCTCCGTTGGCGGATGCGGTCAACAGGGCCGTACCGTCGCCGGTGAGCGTGGCCGCCGTGGCCGTGAAAGAGACAGCCGTCGCTCCCGCGGCGGCAACCGGTGATGCGGGAACACTCAGAAGGGCGTTGTTGCTCGATAGCGCCACCGTGAGCCCACCCGCCGGGGCGGCCTTGGTCAACGTCACGGTGCAAGCACCGCTCTCACCAGAAGTGAGGGCGGCCGGAGTACAGGACAGACTGGAAACGCGAGGAGGCGCGACCAAGCCCAGCTGGAAAGTGGCTGATCCTCCATTTGCCGACGCCATGAGCCTGGCCGCTCCGTCCGTGCCAATTGAACCGGCCGTCGCGGTAAAGGGCACAGCCGTCGCTCCCGCCGGTGCGGTGACCGAAGCCGGAACCGTAACCGAAGAGTGATCGCTGGCGAGCGTAATGGCCAGCCCACCTGCCGGGGCGGCGGCGCTGAGCGTCACCGTGCAACTCGACGTTCCCGGCGCGACAACCGAAGCGGGTGAACATCCCACCTGGCTGGGGGTGACAGGCGGAACAATCATGGTGACTACGGCGTTCCCCGTAGCTACAGGTACTAAACTCCCATTTATTGACGCACCCAGCCCGGTCACTTGAATGGGGCGGCTCACATTGGCTCCCGCCGCCAGCGTGAAGGTCGCGGTGGCGACGACGCCATCGCCAATCGTCGATGTGCTGAGCCCACTCAGAACGCAATTGTGCGATCCTGCCACGCCGTAGCAATCTACGGCTTTGGCGGCCGCAACGGACGCGGGACCCGCCGTAACTTGAACCGAGCTGAAATCCGCCGTGGAATAAGCCAGGTTCCATTGCACCCCGGCCGGCTGCGCACCGCCGGAAAGTTGGAGGTTGAGGGAAGCTGTTCCCCCGGGTAGCGCGGAACCCGAAGCAAGGGCCAGAGTCGCGTTCTGACCATACACAAGAGCGGAAATTGAGATCAAACAAAGAATTCCAGAAATGAAGCAGCGGCGGCCAAAAATCGACATATCCGAATGAGTCCTAGGACGACTAGTACTAGACGCCTTCGATTCATCTCATCGGATGAAAAAACAATCGTCGTGATGGACGTAGAAGACCTGATTTTGCTTGATTAGTCTTCCGTAACATCATTATAATTAAGCGGTTTAAACCTTAATATAATTTCGGAATTGGCGATGGCGGCGGTCGATGGGTTATGGTACTAATGGTTCATTCGACGCTTTCTGGACGATCCACACTGTCTTGAATGTGTTGAGTCTGGCTTTTCGAAGGTTTTGCGTGAGAGGGAGGCCGTTGGCAACCCACAGGAGTTATCGAATGGCCGACGACACCGGGCTTCGGGCCCGTTCAGCGTGAAGGGATTTCTCTGACGCCATTTCGCGCCTGAGAATGGCGCAACCGGCCGCGGCGCAGTCGTGTTGCAGTAAGCAGGGCGAGGTTAGCGGCCAATCTGCGAGCGCACCTCGAGCGAGGCGAAGAAGAACTTGTATGACGTTTAGGATTCCTCATCTTTGGGATATCATTGCAAGCCGTACCGGCGTGCCGGCGGTGGCGGTCGCGAGCTTGGTGTTGTTCAGTGTGAATGCACCGGCGCAAACCGGGCCTGTAGCCGCCTACGGCCTGAACGAGACTTCCGGCACGACCGCGGCGGACGCGTCAGGAAGCGGTCTGGCCGGTACGCTCAAGGGCGCGTCCTGGACGGCCGCGGGGAGGCATGCGGGAGCCCTGTCTTTTAATGGATCGACCAGCTATGTGGATCTCGGCAACCCTTCGGCGCTGCAACTCACCGGAAGCATGACTGTCAG
>JADZCI010000022.1 GCA_020851655.1 Bryobacterales bacterium | reverse complement strand
GGCATCCTGCGCTGGGTCAGCATCGGCGCCGTGGTGGGCATGCTTTCATCGCTGCTGGTGTTTCAGTACGGCCAGGCGCGCGTGTGGTTCGCCATGTCCCGCGATGGCCTGCTGCCGAAGTTCTTTTCGCGCGTTCACCCCAGGCACCGCACCCCTCATGTCAGCACCTGGATCGCCGGATTCGCCGTTGCCATTCCAGCAGGCGTCTGGGACATCGGAACATTTGCGGAACTGTCCAACATCGGGACGCTGTTCGCCTTTGTCGTCGTCTCGATCGGCGTGATGGTCCTGCGCAAGACCGACCCGGACCGTCCCAGGGCTTTTCGGGTTCCGTTTGGCTCGCTGTTCCCGATCCTGTCGATTGTCTGCTGCCTGGTGCTGATGCTGGCGCTGCCCTTGCAAACCTGGCTCAGGTTCTTTTCCTGGTCGGCGATTGGGCTGGCGTTCTATTGGGTGTTCGGGCGCAAACGTAGCGCGCTGGCCGGCCCGCACACCGGACCAACACACGAAGGGCGCTCCGTTTGAAGGGAGCGCCCTGATGCTTGTTTGCCGGATTTAAGAACCCGCTTAATCGACGTCCTTGACTCGCCGTTTGCGATTCCGCTTGCGCGCCAGCGCCTGCTTGACGCGCTTCTTTTCGCCGGGTTTCATGTAGTAGGAGTGCTTTTTGATCTCCTTAATGATGTCTTCCTGTTGGACTTTCCGCTTGAACCGGCGCAATGCGCTTTCAAGCGTTTCGCCATCCTGAATCATCACTTCTGCCATTCCTACTCACCTCCTTCCGGCTGGATTCCGGTGCGGATGCACCAAAGAACCATGATAGCGCGGAAGGTCAGATGACCTCGGGCCGGGATTTGCGTTCAGTGCGTATTCTGATCCCGTCGCGAGCTCCTTCATTGCAGGTTTCTCGAATAGCCGGTTGAGATTTCCTGCCAGCAGCCTCGCACGTGAACCGCCTCGCGCCCAGCATCTTCTTCCATCCCCTGCTGCGCGTAAGCCTTCGCCAGCAGCCAGTGGAGGCGGCACTCGTCTGACACCGCAAGAGCTTCGCGCAGTAGACGTACTGCTTCGCCGGGCTTCGAATCCCTGAGATACGCTTTGGCCAGCTCATATCGCGTGTCCACCGAGACCGGGTTACGCCGCAGAGAGTCCTGTAGCGCCTCAATGGCCTTCGCAGTGTTGCCTTGTCTCAGCAGGAACGCACCATACGCATGATAGGGACGCGCCGCGGCCCCGGCCAGATCAGTGGCGCGCCGGTAGGCCGCCTCGGCCTTCTTCGTATCGCCAAGACCGTCATACGCCAATGCCAGGATCTCGTAGACCCGGCTCTGTTCACTACCCAACGACAATGTCTTCTGCAGTGCGGCGATTGATTTCTCGAACCGATTCTCCTCGTAATAAGCTCGCCCCGAGAAATACGACGCTTCCCGGTCGTTCGGGTTGAGCCGCAGAGCGTCGGCGAACGCGCGTTGTGCCCGATCCCATTCGCTGCGTCCGGCATAAATCCGGCCTGCCAGAACGTACGCAAGCGCAAGCCTTTGGTCCAGTTCCAGCGCGCGTCGCACTTGCTTCAGGGCTTCATCCTCTTTCCCCTCATTCAGTAGCGCCGCACCCAGAAAGACACGGACATCGGCACGGTTCTCGTAGCTCGCCAGATACTCTTCATACAACCGCACCGCTTCAGCAGGGTTGTGGTTGCGGTACTGCTCGTTGGCCCGCTGCAGCAACTGTGCCGCTTCAGGGGAGGAGGGGGGCTGGGCCGCCACACTCGATGCCAGCATCAGGCTCACCACAACTGTCTGGACTATATCGGGCATCGGCCTTCAGCAGATGATTGGACTCTACACCTCCTTGAGCGACACGCGCAAGGTGCGTACTCCAAATCTCGGTAGCGCCAACCTCACCTCGGTTCGACCTCCCGCAATTGGACGCACAGGGAGCCTTTGCGCTACCCGTCCATCGAGTTCAACGAGATCAACGAACGCGGTCCGCGTGGGTAACGAGATGGTTCTCACTGAGCCGTCGCCCTCCGCATTGAAGAGACGGATCAATAAATGGTCACTCCCGGCCTGCATGGTGGGTACTTCAAGACCGCGCCCCCCGCCCTGGAACAGCGACAGAGCCTCGCCTCCTCGATCTGCCGCGCCATCCATCAATTGAGCCCGCAGCGGTTCGTTCCACCGGGAGTTCTCAGACGATATTCCAGCTTCGCTCCAGGATCCCGTGTGAGGCGCCAGGGAATAGCCCACCTGCGTCGTACCCTTGAGTGGACATTTTCCCCACCAGAACCCGCCCTCCCATCCCCAGCCCATTACCAGGGCAAGCGGGTGTTGAGGCCCGTGGGTGTAGGCCGTAGTATGATCGCAAAAGACGGTGAGCCCCAGTTTCTTCTCTTCATCGGCAACTTCCACCCAGTTCACCACCATGTTATGCTTGATCTCGTCCCACCGCTGGTAGAAAGTGTCTTCATTTCTGCTCTTGCAAACGTCAAAGGCCGCATTCTTGTAAATGCTGCGCCTCTCGAATGGTGTCGGGAAGAAGGCCTGAAGCTTCCAGCGGCCATCATTACTGGATCTGCGCCGCTCACGGCGGCGGTCTTCGGGCTTGATGTCCCAGGGGTCACCGATCCATGTCTCCTGGTCGTATGTGAAACGCGCCGAGAGATCGATACGGCGCTGTCCCTGCGCCATAGAGATGATAGTCTGAAAACGCCTTCCAAGAATCTGGCCGGCGATCATGGCGCGCACGCGTACAGGCCCATTCTCAACGATGGTCACCCTGGCAGGATTATCCGCGCTGCTGGCCCACTGCTTCTCGGTGATGAAGTAACCGCGATATTCGTTGAAAAGTCGCTCCGATGAGGGATCGGTGAATTCGATATTGCCCGCCTTCATTAGCAGACTGGTAATTGCGCCACCCTTGGCCGGGTCGATTCGCAGGCGGTACAGGTCAGTCTCGAGAATCACCCCACCATCCACACGTGACGCCAACGCTTTCGCTGGCCATTCCGGCGGCTTGGACTCGTCATAGACTGGCTCGACGCGATATGTGCTGTAACCCATTGCTGGAACCTTCGCGCGGAAAACCAGAGTAACGGCGTTCAGGCTCTCCCCTGCAGCCAGGTCGGGAACGCCCGGCACGGCAGTGCTGCCGTCAAGGCCACGGTTTGCCTGACCGCCATTGAACTTACGGGGCCGCTGCAACTGGCACGGGATCTCGGCTCCGGAAGAATCGAAAACGCGGGCTCGCCGGGTTCCGACGTCACACGTCCAGGCCAACTCGACCACATCTTCACGTTCGATGGCGAGCGTGTTGAAGACGCGGATCCACTGTGGCCCCAAAGGCTCGGCCAGCCGCGTTGGTGTCCCTCGAGACATCAACTCCGCAGAAGCGGCGACGATCTCATCGCAGATTTCCTCGGTCTCAAACGTGCCCGCCGCAGCTTGGAAAGCCCACGCTTGGCGCCCACTGCGCGTCGTGGCCGTAATCCATACGTCGTGATGCTGTGCCCACAACAACTGGTCCCATGCGCGTTGGAGACGCGTCTCCGGATAGGCTGCTCCGCACGTGACCGCTGCGAGCGAGGCCATCTTTTCAGCGACCAGCACCTTGTTTTCGGCCGAGCGAACTTGTTGGGCAAGAGTCTGCAGGGTCTTTTCGCCCCAGGGCAGCGACGTGAGAATATCCTCGGCGGTGAATCGCCACTCTTGTGTTGGTTTAGCGGCGATCGTCTGCAGGTACTCGCGCCACGTCACGTAACGGATATGTGAACCAGTCACTTTGGGTTTGGCCGCCCAGCCGAGATCCTGGAAGCAGTTGCCGGCCGGATGCACGATCCCATGAATGACGCATTTCTTGGCGAACTCAACCGAACCTGTAACAGACTCTGTCTCCCAGACATTGCGAAGTTCCTCACAGGCATAGCGGGGCACGGCTGGAATCGATGTGCCGTCCGGCCCGGTCCAGTTGACGACCTCGGCGTCGAATCCTGCTGCGTAACCGCCCCAGGCGGTTCCGGGGTTCTTCAGCGAAGCGCCCTTGAAACCCATCGATCGCAGTAGTTGAGGCAGGCAACTCGCCCAGCACGGCTCCTGCACGGCATACGTGTCGAGTACTGCCTTGGGGAAGTGCTCCAGGATCACCTGGCGGCCGCGTTGCAACTGACGGATGTTGCTCTCGCCCCCCTGGGCCCACCCGAATGGCTGCGAAAAAGTCCCATTGGCCAACTCGAGCCGTGCTGTCAGAGCCGTGTCCGAAAAGAACTCGAGGATTTCCTGATATGCTTGCGGATCCTCCCTACGCAGTACCTCCCAGGATGCAGGCTCGATGTCGAATGTGAGTTTCCACGCTGGGATCTTACGGAGCTGGTTCAGGATATCCCGCCAGGAGCCCGGAGGCATGTGCCCGCGCACCCCCCCATGGTAGCCGTCTACGTAATAGAGCGTTGGCGCAGCCGTTTCTTCGGAATGCATCAGGCCGGCGGCGGAGAACGAGCCCAATCTTCCGGCAAATTCGCGACGGTTCATCACAGTACCCTCTGAGACTTGAATGGAAAGAGCGGGCGCGCGGCCCGCCCTCGAAATTAGCGTCAGAACTCGATGGAGGCGCCCAACTGAATTGTACGTCCCGATGCAGCGCCGGTCACCTTGCCGAAATTCGAACTCGTGATGCTGGTGTTGGGATTGTTCCAGCGCACAAAGTTAAACGGGTTCTGAGCATCCGCGCGGATGAGCGCCCGGACGCCCTCCGAAACCCGAAAACGCTTGGCTACCGACAGGGATTCACTCTTGCCGGTAAAGCCACGGACCCAGTCAAGGACGCGAGCAGTGTTCCCCAGGCTGAAGGTGGACGGGGTCTGGAACGCGGCAGCGTTCAAGTACAGGTTGATGGCTGGATCAAACTCACGCGGATTCTTGTCCTTGTAGACATCACCGCCGACATAGTTGGCGCGGATGGCCGGAATGCCCAGCGCCGAGAGCGCATTGCCGCCTGTAACCGCCAGCGCCGCTCCATCCGTATAGCGGACATAGGCTGATATCTGCCAGCCTCCCACCAGATGCCCGGCGAAGCCGCCGGTGTTCAGAAACGGTTTGCCAGGGCCAAAAGGTAGTTCATAGGAGCCGCTGGCCACAAAAACGTGAGGCGGGCCTTCGCTGCTCACCGAAACCTCGCTCGCTCGATTGTTTGGATTCTGAATCGACCCGTCACCTGCTCCAAGATCGATCGGCCCACCTTCGACATTGGTCATATTCTTTGACCACGTGTAGAAGGCCAGCAAGGTCAGCCCGGATGAGTAGCGCTTGGTGAGCTTGAGCTGCATGGAATTGAACCGGGCGACTCCGTGCGGCCCCCACTCCTCGTTCACGTTAAGGTACTGCGGATAACTGCGCAGTGATTGGCCCACTGTGTGATTCGGCTGGCGGGTGAATGCCGGATATGGCGGTGTGAAACCCGCCTGCGCTGCCGCTGACGAGGAAATGTCCTGGAACAGCAGGTTGCCCAGAGACAAATAGCTCGTATCCAGCGTATTCAGGTTGGATTGCGCGCCGCCCAGGACGAGATGTGTCGAGTGGCTGCCGATGTAGGTGCCCTCGAAGGAGAGGTCTTTCGCAAGTTCGCGCTGGACGCTGAACGTCCAGGTCAGGATCTGCGGCATGCGTGATGTGCCAGGCAAAATCGAGCTCACGTTCTGCCCGTTCTGGAATGATGGGTTGATGAACGGCGCACGAGGAAAGTCGGAAGGATATCCGTCGTTGGTCCAGTTGTAGATGGCATCGTAACCCGTCGAAGAGCTTCTGCTATTGTTATTCGTGTAACCATAGGCGATCAGGCGGGTGCGGAATCCAGGCGCATAGTAAATGCCGCCCGACGCGCGGATGACGGTTTTGGGAGTCACCTGATACGCAATACCCAGGCGTGGGCCGAAGCCTTTGAACCAGCCGTCGGACAGTGCGCGGCTGCCGGAGCGGCCGCTTCCCTCACCTCCGAACAGCAGCGCACCCAGGCGTCCACCTGCTACGGGGTTCGCGATGCCGCGACTGAATCCGCTAGTTGCTCCGTTGGGTTCAAACGGCGCCGTATTGCCTTCCCAGCGCAGCCCGTAGCTCAACGTGAGGGTATTGGTCACACGCCATTCATCCTGCGCGAAAAGCGCCATCGAGCGGAACCTGGCGCCGCGCGCATAGGGTTCCGAAATACTCGCGCTCGACAGGTTGCCCAACAGCATTGCGGCGAACGAGTTGCCCCACGACGTATATCTGTTGGAGTTCGGCTGGCTTGTTAATAAATTGCTGAAGTTGAACGCACCGCTGCTCTGATATCCTTCCCGGCCATTGGCATATTCGGGCCAGTAGTTGCCGCCGAACTTGATCGTGTGCCTGCCTTTGGTCCATGCCACTGTCTCGGTGAATGTGTAGCGTCCGTTGGCGTTCGTGGAGAAGTCGCCGCCGCCCATGCCGCGCGGACTGGCGGTCCCACCGCTGAAGCCGATTACCGGAAAGGCGCCCTGATCCCAGAGCACGCCCTGGATTCCGAGTTGCTGATTCCATCCTTCGAACTGCGTCAACTGCTGTGTCTGATTGTTGTAGCGGTCCGCGCCAAAGGTAAAGTGACTAAGGAGGTTGGGCCGGACAATCCAGTCATAGTTGATACGCCCAGTTCGCGAATGAATGTACTTGGGGGATTGTGAACCTTCCAGCGGATTGTCCACGCCGTATCCCTGACCGGCGATCACGCGCGGGTTGTACTGATCGGTATACGTCACCGAAAGCTTATGCGCATCGGTAAAATTATGATCAACCTTGATTGTGGACACATAATTGCGGTACGTTCCTGAGCCTGTCCGGTTTCTGAAATTGTTTAGCTGCTCAGACGGCAGATCCGCCAAGGGGATGATGTCCACGATCTTGCGCGAAACCGGGCTGATTCGGATGGCCGGGATCACATTACCGGGGAACTGACCGCGCACAAAACTGCCTTTGCCATCGGGTTGCGTCGTCAGAGGGTCGAAGACAGGAATCTGAACCCCGGCTGAGTCCGAGAAGCGGCTAAAGTTTCCAGCCCGGAAGTCGTCGCGCGGAACTGTGAAAAGGCTGCCACTTTCCGTGTTGGTGTAATACACAAGTTGCTGTCCGAAGAAGAAGAAGGTCTTGTTCCGGCCATCGTAGACTTTGGGTATGTAAACCGGACCACCGATGGTCCCGCCACCCTCGTTGTGGCGGACACGGCTACGGATCTGCTGGAAGAACGAGCGCGCATTCAACTTGTCATTGTCGAAATAGTTGAACAGGCTGCCATGAAGCTGGTTGGTCCCCGACTTAATGGTAATGTTGGTGAACCAACTCCCGGTCCTTCCGTATTCCGCATTAAAAGAATTGGTGACCACGCTGAATTCACCCACTTGCTCGACCGCCGGACCATTTTCCTGAATTCCGCCCCGCACGTTGCCCTGGCTGGCAGGCGCGCCATCGAGAAAGACTTCGGAGTTGCCGGGATTGGAACCATTCACACGCGCACCCCACGTAGAGGCTGTGGTCACGCCTGGCAGAAACTGGAGGTACGCCGTGATATCGCGTTTGCGACCGATAACGATCAACGGCAACTCCTGAATCTGCTTGTTCGTCATCTGCGACGTGATGGTCGCCGTGGACGCATCCAGCATCGGCGCTTCCGCAGTCACTTCAATGGCGTCCGCAACCGCACCAACCTGAAGGCTGATGTCCGCCCGCACGTTCATCTGTGACTGCAGGATGAGGTTGTCAACACGTGCCGGCCGGAAACCAGTCTTTTCCGCAGTGACGCGATAGGTGCCAAGCGGCAGGTTGGCGGCGTAGTACCGCCCCAACTCGTTCGTTCTTAGTGACAGGCCCGCGTTGGTTTCAGTACGGGTCACAATCACGGACGCATCGGGGACGGCGGCCCCGGTGGCATCGGTAACGATGCCTTCGATAGTTGCGCGGTCGGCCTGACCGTAGATCTGACTGCCGGCGGCCACGCCCAGAACCACTAGCAAAGTCCGGAGCGCCGGCCGCGACACAGAGATGGCGCCTTTGAAGCTACTCATGGAGATCCCCTTTCCACGCCCACACTCAGGAACGTGTAAGCTGTACGGACGCTCCCGTGGCCGCAGTCACGGGCATTCCGCAAGCAAGACTACTCACCCTTTAAGTACCCTGGAGGACGCTTTTCCTGACAAGCCTCGGAAAAACTTTGACGATATCAAAATGCCAAGGCAAGATAGAGTTGAATCGCCCGCCCGGAGGCGGTGCTGGTCACCCGCCCGAATTGGGTGTCTGTGATGTTCGTCACCGGGTTGTTCCAGCGAACAAAGTTGAATGGGTTCTGTGCGTCCGCCCGCAAGACCACACGGACGCGTTCCCGAATCGGGATCGTCTTCGCAACTGAGATCGCTTCGCTTTTCTGTGTGAAACCTCGGACCCAACTCAAAACCCGGGCGGTATTGCCCAATTCAAACGCTGGCGGCGGAGCAAAAGCTGCGCGGTTGAGATAGACATGTGCCGCCGGGTCGAACTCGCGCGGATTCGCCTTAACGTAAACCACGCCGCCTCTGTAATTGGCGCGTACCGCCGGGAATCCGAGCGCAGACAGCGGGTTGCCTGAAGATATGGTCAGTGGAAGCCCCGCGGCATATCGGAGGAAGAACGATACTTGCCATCCCGCCAGGAATGCGGAGGCGATCCCCCTCGACGTAGAGAGCCTCCTCCCTGGCCCGACGGGCAGTTCCCATGTCCCGCTGGCTACGAAGACATGCGGTGATCCATCCGTGCTCACCGAGACTTCGCCGGCGCGATTCCGCGGGTATTGAATGGCGCCGTCGGAAGGACCAAGGTCGATCGGTCCACCTTCAACGTTCGTCATGTTCTTCGACCAGGAATAAAACGTCAACAGCGCCAGGCCTTTCGAGTACCGCCGGGTCAGCTTGGCTTGCAGGGCATGGTAGCGCGCAATGCCGTGAGGACCCCACTCCTCCGTCACATCCAGGTACTGCGGATATGGTCGAATCGACTGGCCCACTGTTCTATTGCGCTGGTTGAGAAATGACGGGTATGGCGGTGAGAATCCGGCGGCCGCCGCCGCGCCCGACTCAATGTCCTGAAACAGCAGGTTCTGGAGCGCCAAGTTTTCCGCATCCAGCGTATTCATGTTCGATTGCGCCTGGCTCAGAATGAGGTGCGTGGAATGACTACCGATGTACGTCGCCTCAAATGCCATGTCCGGCGTCAGTTCCCTCTGTATGCCGAATGTCCAGGAGAGGATCTGCGGCATCCGTGATGTGCCAGGCAGTATCGAACTTACCGACCGGCCGTTCTGATAGGAAGGGTCGATATGAGGAGCCCTTGCTGAGGTGGGTGGAAAGCGCTCGTCCCATTGATAAGCGGCAGTGTATCCGTTCGATGAGTTCACTGCGCTGCTGTTCGTGAAACCGTAAGCGATCATCCTTGTGCGGAAGCCGGGGGCGTAGTACAGGCTCAGCGAACTCCTGATAACGGTTCTGGGTGTAGCCGAAAAGGCAAGTCCCAGACGTGGTGCGAATCCTTTGAACCAGCCGTCCGACAACGCGTTCGACCCCCTGCGGCCGGCTCCCTTGCCGGCGAACACCAGAGCGCCAGGCCATCCACCGGCGGCCTGATTCGCCACTGAAGAATCGAATCCGCTGGCGCGCCCCAGCGGCTCGAACGGCGCCGCGTTCCACTCCCAGCGTAGGCCATAGGAGAGCGTCAGGCTATTGTTCATCCGCCACTCGTCCTGTGCAAAAGCGCCGCCGGACCGGTAGCGCGCGCCACGGCTATATGGCTCAGCAATGTAACCTGTTGAAACATCTCCCAGCAGAAAACTCGCCAGAGAACTACCCCATGAGGTGTACTGTGCGGCATTCGGTTGGCTGGTCGTCAGGTTAGTGAACGAAAAGCTGCCACTGCTCAGGTAGCCTTCTGTCGCGTTGGCATATTCGGGCCAGTAGGTTGCGCCGAACTTCAGGCTGTGGCGCCCCCAAATCCACGCCAATGTATCGGACAAGGTGATCCGGCCGCTTGTGTTTGTCGAAAAGTCGGGGCCGCCCAGTCCCTGCGGACTCGCCGCCCCTCCTGAAAAGCTCACCACCGGGAATGCACCTTGATCCCAGGTGACCCCACGAATCCCGAGCATATCGTTCCATCCCTCGAACTGCGATACCTGCCGTGTCTGGTTCCGATAGCGGTCAGCGCCCACAGTCAGATGATTCAACATGTTGCTTCGGGCGATGAAGTCGTAGTTAAGGCGCCCGGTGCGATCGTGGATGAGTTTCGGCGACTGGGATCCTTCAAGCGGGCTATCGGTCCCCCAGCCCTGACCGGAAATCACCCTCGGGTTGAACTGGTCGATATATGTCACCGACAGCTTGTGACGGTTCGAAAAACTGTGATCCACCTTGATGGTAGTGACGTAGTTCCCGTAAGAACCTCCACCAGTTCGGCCGTAGAAATTGTTCACCGCCAGTGATGGGACGTCGGGTTGGGGGATCAACGCCAGGATACGGCGCGATATCGGGCTGATGCGGCTGGCAGGAATGTGGTTGCTCGGAAACTGATCCCGCATGACCTCTCCGTTCGGCGTCGCCCTGGAAGTCGCCGGGTCAAACAAGGGAATCACTGCTCCCGAAGCGCTTAACAAGGAACTGAAATCTCCTTGCCGGTAGTCGCCTCTGGGTGCGGTGATCAATGCTCCGTTGCGCGACTGGTTCCAGTAGACAATCTGCTGTCCAACGAAGAAGAACGTCCGGTTGCGACCATTGTAAATGCCAGGCAGCCGCACCGGACCGGCAAAAGTGACGCCCCCTTCGTTTTGCCGCAGCAGGGTCCTCTTCTTCTGGAAGAATGAACGAGCATTGAGGGCATCGTTATTGAAATAGTCGAAAACGCTTCCGTGAGCCGCGTTGGCGCCGGAGCGGATAGTGATATTGGTGAACCAGCTTCCGGTCCGGCCGTACTCCGCATTGAATGAGTTCGCCACGACGCTGAACTCGCCTACATGCTCAATTGCGGGACCATTCTCTTGGATCGCCCCGCGGGCATTGGTCTGGCTCGCAGGCGCGCCGTCCAGGAAGACTTCTGAATTCCCCGGATTGGAACCGTTGACGCGAGCCGCCCATGTCGACGCCGTCGTCACCCCGGGCAGTTGCTGAAGAAACGCGGTGATGTCACGCTTGCGACCAAACGTGATCAATGGAGAATCTTGAATCACTTTGGTCGTCAATTGCGAAGTCAAGCCCGGCGTGGAATTGTCCAGCATCGTGCCGTCGGAGTTCACCTCAATCGTAGTCGTCAGCGAGCCCAGCTCCATCTGGAAGTCCGAGCGCGTGGTCATCTGCGACTGCAGCTTGATTCCGTCGCGCTGCGCACGCTGGAAACCTTCGCGTTCAACTGTGACGCCATAAGTTCCGATCGGCAGGTTGGGCAGGTAGTAACGGCCAGATTGGTTGGTCCACAGGAGAACCTCGTCATTTGTCTCCATCCGGTGGATGACAACGCGCGCGCCGGGGATGGGCTCGTTGCCGGAGTCACAGACGACCCCTTCAATCGTGGCGCGGTCCGCCTGAGCGTACAGTTGCCCGGCCACAGCGACCAGCACCACCACCACGGCTAACCAAACATTCCTCATTCTTCCACGAGTCCTGAAGCAGCAGCATTGTGCTCCATCCCTTGTATTGACCTTCCAAGCCCATGTTAACTCTGGCCCCCTTTCAAATCGTTGGGGTGGTCTTACGGTGCATTGAATTGTGGTGCATCGAATTGTGGATATATACTCAGATTGACGTGACCGGCCTCGGGGTTGCGTGGCGAACGGCATGAAGCAGGAAGATGCAGCCCGGCTTGTTAACGAACTCTTCGAAACTTCGGGACCTTTCCTCTTGCGCTACGCGGCTCACCAGGCAAAGTCCCCAACAGTTGCCGATGACCTCGTTCAGGAGGCATTCCTTGCCCTTTATCGAGAGTTGAGGGAAGGTAAGCGGATTGACAACCCCAAGGCATGGATGTTCGCTGTTGTTCGTAACCAAATTCGAAAGAGAGCACGTAATCAGCTTCGCTGCGCGGAAGACCTCATGTCCGACGCCCTGCTCGACCTGATGCCCGCACATCCATCGTGGCCCGACGTCGAGTCGGACACGGCTAGCCCGCCACCGCTCGATCTATCGATTCTCAGCATCCGCGAAGGAGAGGCCCTGTGTCTGCGGCTGGAATCACTGAAGTACCGGGAGATCGCCGAACGTCTCGGCATCAGCTCCAAGTCGGTATGTACGCTCCTGGCACGGGCATTGAAGAAGCTACGAATGGTCAGCGGCTCCCACTTACCTGAAACCGTAAGTGCTAATTCGCTGACAGGAGAGTAATCAGATGCATTGCACTGATGACGAACTCCTGGCGCATCTCGATGGAGAGCTTTCTTCCCTGCACAGCGGCCGTGTCTCTTCGCACCTGAAGTCCTGCTGGTCCTGCCGGACCCGCCTGGCTCAACATGAACACGAGATTCATCGCCTCACTCAGGCGATGGACGAATGGAACTTCCCGGTGTGGGGCTGGCAAGAGGATGCGAAACAGCGCTTGAACGAGAAGATGCGTGCCTTCGAAGTCCAGCACGCCGCGGCGCCTTTGCGGCGTACGCCGTTCCGGTGGGTAGTTCTTGCGTACGTGGCAGCCGCTGCATTGCTCTTACCCGCGGGTATTGGAGCGTTTCTCTGGACTCGCTCTCCACGTGTCACGCCGAATGAGGCGATTCGAGGCGCCGCGCGCTTTGAACGTGCTCTGTACTTCAAGCCCGTCCGCCAGGAGTTCTCAGTCCAGATCGTCCAAATTCGGCCCGCGGGCAGCACGCGAACATCTCAATTGCAAATTTGGTCTGACGGAGCTGATGGACAGTTCGTCTCGCGATTCAGCGACGCGAATGGATCACTTAAACAGGCTTTATGGCGGGACGCCCCCAGCAGCGAGTACATCTACCGCCCTTCGTCCGCAGCAAACGCGCGCCGTGAGCAGCGGCATCGCGTAGAGGACGAATCGTTGACGGATCTGGCCGCAGGCGGACTGGAGCCTGCACAAATTGAAGCCAGCTTTCTGCGCTGGCTGGAGCGCCGGTCATGGCGGCCGATCTCTTTCGCCTCTGGCGTATCCAATTGGGTTTCCGCTGACGGGACCACCGCTCACGCGGAACAGATTCTCGGATCGAAGAACGAAAGGATGATTCGTGTTACCGCGGAACGCCGTTCGCGGCGCCTCGTGGCGATTCTCAATGTGGAACTCGACGCGGGCAGTTACCGGCCACGATTGCAGAAAATCCGCTTCGAGACGCCGGAACACACGGTGGAACTCAGCCTAACGGCACTGGCTGTGAACTCAGTGTCGTCCCGGGATGTCGCGGCCGCCGTGCAAAGTGCTGATCCGGTTCGGGTCGCGCTGGCCCACCCAACCATCACTTTCGCGCCGCCCAAACCTCACAAGCTTCAAGCGCCTGTGCCTGTGCCTGCCCCATCTACTGACACCGAATCGGACTCAATTCAGGTAACCGCTCACTATGTCCTGCATCTCGCTGGGGCCTGCCTGGGCGAGGCCGTTCGTGTAACTGGAGAATCAGGTGGTGCTCGGGTCTGGCGGTTGGGAAGCGGCGTCTCTTCCGTCGAGTCGAATGGCGTTTTCGCAGAAACAGGGTTAGGTGACGTCCTAAACGTGTTGTCCGTCATGCGGGGATCTCCAGCGGCTTCTGCAAGCTCTGGAGGTTCCGGAACCACGGTGCCAATCATAGTGCGCCACGCCGCGGCCTTACACTTTCTCGCTGCCCAATTCCCCGCTCTGAGGACGCCGACAATGCCCATTCACTCGCGCCAGTTGATCTCATCGATGGTGCACGACCATGCCTTTGCCATCCGCCGTGAATTGGAACGCGCCGGCAAGCCTGTCCCGGCCCAGACGCTGGCGGCTGGCGCTACATCGAACTGGCAGCAGGTTGCGGAAACTCTATATTCGGGACTCGCCGCACCCATAAGTGCGAATACACCGCTTGGCCTCAGCGAAGCCGGGATCGAACTCGCAACCAAGAGTATTCCACTGCTGGAACGTTACGGCAGTTCGACCCCCAGGAATAGACAACGCGCCACGTCCCGTGCGCTGAAGTAGTCTTCTTTCGGTCGCACAAACACATCATCGGGCCCAACTTCGCTCCAGTTATCCACTACTGCGTTGACCTCGATCTTATGCGATCAACCTTACTAAGATGCCGGACTTCTTATATCCTTGCCGCGCGGGATTTGCGTTCAGTGCGTATTCTGGGCTTCGAGTCGAGCAGTTTCTGGAGGGCTTCTTCGGGTAGCGCCATGAAGAAGCGCGTGCTGGCGCCGGAGGTCGAGACACGGACCGTGTCGGCGATCTTCTGAAGCTCCTCCATTCCGGGCTTATCCTGGTTCATCCGGATCATGCTCACCGCAAACCGGATCACGTCGGCGAGAGAGGCCGCATCCTGTTCCGACCTCATCAGGGTTTCGCCCGAGATCTCCACGTTTGAACCAAACCGGACACCGGCATACGCCTTTTGAATCGATTCAAGCGGCACGATTGTGGGGATCATCGAACTGCCCGGCGCGCCCGGCCGCCGGGCCGGCGGATTGAGGCTGGCTGTCGATACGAACCACGCGTCGTTGTTGGCGCTCCATTCCTGGACTTTGGCCGCAACCGGCGGGTCGAGCACGGTCTGGATTTGTCCCAGGTGCCGGTCGATGGCCTGCCGGACCAACTCGTCGTTTCCGATCAAAGCCGTCGAACCACTGAGAAAGGCAATCGACCCGTTCCGGTGCTCCTCCCCGGCGCTCTTGCTCTTCCAGAGATCAAAGCCGCGGTAGGTGGTTGACGTTCCGCCCTCCGACTCGATGTAGCGTCCAATCCGGGCCGCATCGAACGTGCCGCTGGCCACAATCAGCGCGCGGTCATGAGCGTTGCCGGCGTCCGAGGAAAGCACCACTTCGCGCAGGTCGCGCCGCGGATCGAACCCGGTAGCGTTGAGCAGTTTTTGGAAATCCTGATCATCGTCCTTGAGGCCGGCGACGATCTTCTGGCCGAAGGGCGAGTTTTTCGCTCTTTGGATGTCTATACCCGCCACCACTTTCGGATCGCGAACGATGAGGTTGAGCAGGGCGGGATCGGCGGCCAGGCAGGTTCCAGCGGCCAGAAGTCCGCAAAGCAGGGGTCTGGAGATCATGCGGGTATCCACTCCTGTTGTGTGTACGCGCTCAAAGGGGCGAAAGTTCCGTTCCCCCGGCGAAGTTTATTCAATCGGCACCTGGGCCTCGATTTCGATCCCGAATCCCTGTAGTCCCACGACCTTGCGGGGATGATTCGTCAGCAGGCGGATCCGCCGGAGGCCCAAATCCGAGAGAATCTGCGCGCCGATGCCCGACTCGTGCTGGAGCAGTTTCTGCCCGGCCGGGCTGGCGTAGTGCATGTGCTGGCGGTTGTGCGAGACCAAGTGCGGCAAGGCGGAGGAGCCGGTTGATTCAATCCGCATTCCGGGGCCGGTCTGGTGCAGGTACACCAGCGCTCCGGCGCCTTCGGCGGCAATCATCTTCATGGCATTACGCAGTATCCGCTGGCAGTCGCACTCAATGGAGCCGAAAACATCGCCGTGGACGCAGTGGCTGTGCATTCGCACCAGCACGGATGACCGGGCCGCCGGGTTGCCGTAGACCAGGGCAAGGTGCATCTCCGGGTCGATGGAACTCCGGTAGGCCAGAGTCTTGAACTCGCCGAACTCGTTGCGCAAGCAGCCTTCCGCGCTGCGTTTGACAATCCGCTCGTGCTCCATCCGGTAGCGGATGAGGTCGGCCACGGAGATCATTCGAAGATGGTGGCGGAGGCAGAACTCCTCGAGGTTGGAACGGCGGGCCATTGAGCCGTCGTCGTTCATGATTTCGCAGATGACGCCGCCGGGACGTAGGCCCGCCAGGCGCGCCAGGTCCACAGCCGCCTCCGTCTGGCCGGAGCGGACCAGCACACCGCCCGAGCGTGCCCGCAGCGGGAAAACATGGCCCGGACGGGCAAGGTCGGCGGGCTTCGAGGCGGGATCCATCGCCACGCGAATGGTTCGGGCGCGGTCGGATGCCGAAATGCCCGTCGTCACGCCGGTGGTCGCATCGATCGCCTCAAGAAAAGCGGTGCCGAACTGCGAGGTGTTACGGACCGACATGGGCGCAAGCTGGAGCCGGTCGCAGGTGGCCGGGTCCAGGGCCAGACACACCAAACCGCGTCCGTGGACCGCCATAAAGTTGATCATTTCCGGCGTGATCAGCTCGGCGGCCGCGGTGAGGTCTCCCTCGTTCTCCCGGTCTTCATCGTCGACGACAACCACCATCCGGCCGGCGCGAAAGTCTTCGACGGCTGCCGGAATATCAGCAAATGGCATACAGTGAACCTATTCCATTATGAAGCCCAGGCTTGCGCCACGCGGAAGATTGGCTGTGCTCGCCATTGTGTTCGCCTGTGCGGCCTGGTTTCATAGTCTGCATACCTGGGACATTCTCGAGGCCCTGTTCCGTCCGGAAACCATCGCGCGTTGGCCCTTCGAGATCGACCGCCTTCAACCGCGCCTCGAGCGAATCGCGCAGCCTGACCTGGCGCCCGGACTCAGCACCGGCGATCTCATCCGCCGGGTGGAAGGCGGCGAGGTGCGTGGACTGCCGGATTTGTACCACCCTTTGACGAAAAAACGTCCGGGGCAACAGGTCAGGATCACGGTCGAGCGGGATGGTTCGACATTCGACCGGCAGGTCACGCTGGTCCCGGAAGGCGCGCGCGCGGCTAACCGGTTTACTCAAATCTTGCTCGCCGGCGTGTTCCTGTTGACGACATGGTTGTCGGTGTTGCTGGGTGCTTTCGTCGTCTTCCGCCGTCCCGGCGACAGGCTGGCGTGGCTGCTGCTCGCACTGCTGTTGGGATTCGCGCAGGCGCTTTCGAGCGCCGAGGCACTGGCGCAATATCACTCCCGGTTGCCGGCCATGGCGATCCTGGTTTTCGGGCGGCTGGCGGGAACTTTGTGGCCGGCGTGGATGCTTTGGTTTGGATTGGACTTTCCCGATCCACACTCTCGAAGGAAGTTTCTGCCCTATCTGCGCTGGCCTTTGACGATTCCATTGATACTGATCGCCGCGGTGCGGGTGCTGGCTGGAATCGGCGTCTGCTTTGACCTGTCCGCTTCCGCGCCCGTGGTGAGACTGGCCACTGACCTTGCGCCTGTGTGGTTCTGGCTGAGCCTGCTCCCGATCGGGCTGTTTTTCGCCAACCTTGGATACAAAGTGGGGTTGGAGCGGGCGCCGGACGCGCGCCGCAAACTCAGGCTCTTGCTGTGGGGCGCCAGCGCCAGCCTCACGCCCATGTTCCTGCTCTTGATCGCCGCCTTTACGTGGAAGCGCGGCGACTTCACCCAGTTTGCGAGCTGGATCTGGATTCCTCCGCTGGTCCTGCTGATGCTGTTTCCCGCCACGTTGGCCTACGTGATTGTGGTTTGGCGCGCACTGGACGTTGGCGTCGTTGTCCGCCAGGGCTTGCAGTATGCGCTCGCGACAAAGGGCCTTGCCCTGCTCCGCCTGGCGCTGATTGCGGCCGCAATTCTGCTGGCGCTCGACTTGGGCAAGATGAGCGGGATGCACGCCGTGAACCGCTGGATCGCCATCTGCGGCCTGGTGACAGCCGTGCTGTTGTCCCGCTTCGGCGTCGCCTGGCTCAAGGATTGGACGGACCGCCGCTTCTTTCGCGAACGCGTGAACGCCGAGCACGTGCTGTCGGACCTGGGCGACGAGATCCGGAACGTGGCCGGGGTCGAGCCGTTGTTGAAGACCGTCGCGCAACGCGTGTGCGACAGTCTGCACGTGGCGAAGGTGGCGGTCCTACTGAGCAATGACGGCGCTTTTCATACCGAGTTTGCCGCCGGATACCCGGCGGTCGTGGACGCGCGCCTGCCGGCCAACGGCGCCGCCGCGGTCCGGGTTCAAGCCGCCGGGCAGGCGTTGCGTGTCTACTGGGACGATCCGGAATCGTGGGTCCACAAGGACCTCCGGGCGTCTCCCGACTACGAACAGTTGCAGGCGCTCGACTGTCAACTGCTGCTGCCGGTCCGCGCGCGCTCGGAACTTCTCGGGCTGATCAGCCTCGGGCCGAAACTGTCGGAGGAGGCCTACTCCACCTCCGATATTCGATTGCTGCAATCGGTCGCCACACAGACCGCGTTCGCGCTGGAGAATTCGCGCTTGGCGCTTGCCGTCGCCCAGGAAACGGCGCAGCGCGAGCGCTTCGCGCGAGAGTTGGAGATCGCCAAAGAGGTCCAGGAACAACTGCTGCCGAAGAAGCCCGCCCCGGTTCCCGGGCTGGACTACGCCGGTGTCTGTCAACCCGCGCAAAGCGTCGGTGGCGATTACTTTGACTATTTCCTGGACGACAGCGGCGCTTTGTACTTCGCCGTCGGCGACGTGGCAGGCAAAGGGATACCCGCCGCATTGCTCATGGCAAGCGTCCAGTCTTCCCTGCGCGGATTATTGCACGGCGGCGTTCAGGACTTGGGCGAAGCCATGAAGCGTCTCAACCGGTTGATTCACATGGCGACGCCCAAGAATCGATTCGCGACCTTATTTCTTGGCCGCTATACGCGGGAAACCCGGCGCGTCGAGTACGCCTGCGCGGGCCACAACCCACCGTTGCTGCACAGGGCGGACGGAGAAGCGGAATGGCTGACGGTGAGGGGGCCGGCGCTCGGTATGACGCCCCGGTCGAGCTATGCCACGGGAGAGACGGTCCTGCAACCGGGAGATGTCCTGGCGGTCTACAGCGACGGCATCAGTGAGGCGATGAATCCCGGGAACGAGGAGTTCGGTGAGCCGCGCCTGGCCGCTGCCGCGGCCCACGCGTTCCCACTCCTGCCAGCCCAGGAAGCCCTTCAAACCATCCTTGCCGAGGTGCGCCGCCACACCGCCAGCGCGCCGCAGCACGACGACATGACGCTGTTGATCCTGCGCGCGGTAAGCCGCTGAAGTTTTTCGTGCTTCAACTGCCAGACAAGATTGCAGTATAATGGAGGGGCACCGACCACAACTCACTGAAACCAGGTGAGTTAAAGACGGAGAGGTGGCTGAGTGGTCGAAAGCAGCGGTTTGCTAAACCGTCGTACTGGCTTAAACCGGTACCCAGGGTTCGAATCCCTGCCTCTCCGCCAGACTTAAATCCGTTTCGTCCTCCGCCCGCGGTCTGGGGTTAGCGGGGGATGTCGATGCCGAACTTCTTGAGCTCTTCGGCGTAGAACTGCTTGTGGCGAAGATCCCACTCTTCGCTCCCTTCGGTCAGCTCTTTCTTCATCGACCGGATTTTGGCGCGCGCTTCGCGGTCCGCCTTGTCCTCGTTAGTCAGGACTTCCGAGATGGTGCGGACGATTTCCAAACGGACGTCGTTCTGGTCCCGCCGGAGGCGGCAGTCGCGAGACTTTCTGAGAGCGGTGACCAGCTTGTGAGAGATCTCGTTGATCTTGTCGCGAGACAGCTTCATCTGGTCGCCGGTGTCGCGGCCCGATGCCCGGACAACCTTCTTTTGCTGGATGAGTTGGTTCTTGATCTTCCGGAACATCTCCGAGTACGAGATGCCGTTGTTCGTCATGTAGACGCTGTACTGTTCGAGCAGGTCGCGAACCTCGTCGTTAAGCCGGTCCTCGACTGTGAGTTCTTCGACGATGATGTTGTTGATCAGTTCGGCGACCGGGCCGATGTTGGAGATTTCGATGATGTGCGGGCTCAATTTCGCAACGAGTTGCTTGGATAAATAGACGACAAACTCTTTAGCGAGAAGCATTATCTCCTTGTTGGGGCCTGGCCTTTTTCTACTCTTCCAGTCTAGGGTTCACCCGGAGGGGGTGTCAAACGCCGCCGGGCTCGATCTACTGAGCTTCGTCGCCCCGGTGCTGGTCCATGAATTCACGGTCGATCTTCTTTCGCCCCCGGAATCCCTCTTCCAATCCGTGCCAGAACTGAATACGCGGTTCGCCGATCTTCCAGCAAAGCAGGACTTCCCTGCCCTTGAAAAGCGTCGGGAAATCGATCAGCCCGATCTCGATGTCTTTGATTTGAACGCCCAACTCCGTGATCGACTCGACCGCCTCGGCCAGTTGTGTCGCGGCTGCTTCCCGATTCCGCTTGAGCCTGCGCGTCTGCTCCGGATCGATCTGCATGCCGCCGGCCATGGCGACCCGGCGTGTCAGTTGCGCCAGTTCAGCCTCGCTTTCCTGGTTCCGCTTGTGCGACTCCATGGCCTTGCGCAGTTGAGTCCCAACCTCCGGGAGAAGCCCCTGCGCCTGCTCGAGTGTGAAGTAGCGAGCCATCCGGCTTGATTGTACCAGCCGTACCACCGGCTGCCGCTGGCTCTCAATTTCGGCCCGCTCAGCCTCCAACCGGACCCGGTCGGCGGCATTTGCTAGCGCTGAGGTGTTCCGCCAGCGGACGATCAATACAAGTGGTTCGGGTCCTGGCCATTCTCATCTCCCTTACAGCGGTCAGCGCGGCCGCCCACGCGCAGAACACCGCGGCCATCCGCGGCAAGGTGACGCTGGCCGGCACGTCAGAACCCATCGATCACGCGCACATCCTGCTGATCCCCTCCGGAAAGGGCTCGATGAGCACGGCAACGGGAGATTACGAGTTCACCAACGTCGCTCCAGGGCGGTATGAACTCGTCGCCCGGCTGTCGGCCATGAGCGACAGCCGCAAGAAGGTCGAGGTGCGCGCGGGCGAAACGGCCACAGTCAACTTCAGTTTGAGTTTCAGCGTCGTTCGCCAGGAAGTCACGGTAACCGCGACGGGCACGGAAACATCCGTGGACGATTCATTCCAGACCGTGACTTCGCGTGATTCCTACGAGCTGCTGTCGCGCAGCCAGGGCACCTCCCTCGGCGACCTGCTGGACGGCGAAACGGGGATCGCCAAACGCAGCGCCGGTCCGGGGACGTCCCGGCCCGTGGTTCGCGGGTTCGATGGCGACCGCGTACTCATGCTCCAGGATGGCATGCGAACCGGCACGCTCTCCTACCAGTCCGGCGACCATGCCGAACCGGTTGACGTGACCGCCGCCGAACGCATCGAGGTCGTTCGCGGGCCGGCGACGCTGTTGTATGGAAGCAACGCGATTGGCGGCGTGGTGAACGTGATCAGCAACGAGCACCTGATCCACGAACGGCCGCACGAAGGTCTCAGCGGCAAGGTGACGCTGCTCGGCGGCAGCAACAACGCCCAGGCCCAGGCCGGCGTGAGCTTGAACTACGGCCACAAGAACTGGCTGTTCTATGGCGCCGCCGGCGGCATTCGGACGAGCGACTACAACAGCCCCGCCGCTCCGGTGCCCAACTCCGCCACCAACATGAAAAGCGGCTCGATTGGCGTAGGCCGCTTCGGCGAGAAGGCATCGTTCAACTTCAACTTTCAAAAGTCGGCCGGGAAATACGGCGTTCCATACCCGCCGCATGATCCGGACGCCGAGCACACCCGCCTGGACTGGAACCGCTACAACTTGAGGCTGAACGGCATGGTCAAGAAGCTGGGAAGCTTCGTTGAGAGCTTCGAATACAACGGCTCGTACGCTTATTGGAACCACGCCGAGAAGCTACTTCAGCCGCCGGACGAACCCGTGACCGGCACGGAGTTCTTCAACAAGACATGGACCTATCAGGGAGTCTTTCACCAACGCAGGAAAGGACCCCTCGGCGGCAGTTTCGGTTTCTGGGGATTGGACCGCGGATACGAACCGAGAGGCATAGAGGCCTTGTCCCCGCCGGTCAGGCAGAGAGCCTTTGCGGGTTTCGCGCTCGAGGAGTTCAATTTCGAGAAGATCAGATTCCAGCTCGGCACGCGAATCGAACACAACCGGTACCGGCCGGCCAGCATGTATCTGGAGCGGTCCTTTACAGGAGCGTCTTCTTCGGGGGGCGTGATCGTACCGCTCTGGACCGGCGGCAGCCTGTTCGGCAACTACATGCATTCCTACCGGGCGCCGGCGCTGGAAGAACTCTACAACCACGGTCCGCATCCCGGGAACAATGCTTTCGAGATTGGCGATCCCGGCCTGGTGCGCGAGATGGGTGACAGCTTCGAGTTCGGCTTGCGGCACAACTCCAGCCGGTTCCGGTTCAGCACCAGCCTTTACCGGTACCAGTTGCATGATTTTGTCTACTTGCGGCCGGAAGGGGTGATCGAAGATGGCTTGCCCGTGGCCAGCTACCGCCAGTCGGATTCGCGCTTTCTCGGCGCCGAGGCGCGAGCCGAGGCCGCGATCCGTCCGTCACTCTGGCTGCTCGCTTCATTCGACGCGGTCGACGCGCAGGTGACCGCGCCAGTAATGAACCTGCCGCGAATCCCGCCGCCACGCGGCCGCGTGGCGCTGGACTGGCGCCGCGGGTCGCTCAGCATCCGGCCTGAAGTCGTGCTCAGCAACAGGCAGTGGCAGGTTTCGCCTTATGAGACGCCGACAGCCGGATATGCGCTGGTCAACCTAAACGCCAACTACACGCTGACGCGGGGACACCTGCTTCACATCTTCAACGTCAACCTGTTCAACGCGACCGATCACCTGTACCGCAACCACCTGAGTTTCCTAAAAGAGTTTGCGCCCGAAATCGGACGCGGCGTCCGGGCCGGGTACACCATCACCTGGTTTTGAAGCCGTGCGCGGGAGTACAATGCCAGATAGCCGTCAGTGCTGGTTTGGATGCGCAAGCTTATTTTCCTCTTAGCCGTTGTTGCTCTGGGTGCGAGCCGGCCGTGGTCGTCCACACCTGTCCAGCGTCCCGCCGTTCCGGTGGTTCGGGATCAAGGCTGGGCTAGAAACCCGATCGACCGCTTCATCCTGGCGCGTCTTGAACGCGAAGGAATCACCCCATCTCCACCGGCCGATCCGCGCACGCTGCTGCGCCGCGCCAGTCTCGATCTCACCGGACTGCCGCCCACTCCCGAAGAATTGGAGAAGTTTTTCGCCGATTCGAGTCCGGCGGCGTACGAACAACAGGTGGAACGGCTGCTGGCGTCGCCCCATTACGGAGAAGCCTGGGCGCGTCACTGGCTGGATGTCGCGCGCTATGCCGATAGTGACGGGTACGAGAAAGACTGGGTCCGGCCGTGGGCTTGGCGCTATCGCGACTGGGTGATCAACGCCCTGAACGCGAACATGCCCTTCGACGAGTTCTCGATCGAGCAAATCGCGGGTGATTTGTTGCCCCGTCCGTCAACCGAACAACTGGTGGCCACCGGGTTCCACCGTATGACGCTGACCAACCGCGAAGGTGGCGTCGACAACGAACAGTTCCGGTTTGAGAACGTCATTGACCGCGCCTCGACAACCGGGTCGGTCTGGCTCGGCCTGACCGTTGGTTGCGCTCAATGCCACGACCATAAGTTCGACCCGATCAGCCAAAAAGACTTCTATCGATGGGTGGCTTTGTTTGACAGCACCGAAGAGGTGGACATCGATGCGCCTCTGCCTGGCGAGCAGGGGGCCTACCACCGGATGAGCGGCGAATACCGGGCGCGGCGCAACGCCTTGCTGGCTGAGTACAACGTTCCGGCGCTGCAGGCAGCCTGGGAAGCGCGCATGCTCGAAGCTGCCGCGCAACCAGGCAAGTGGACCGATTGGGACCTGGCGTGGGATTGCCTGTTGAAGCTCACCTCCGGCGGCGACGGCGAAAAAATCATTCGCAAGAAACCAGCCGAACGGACCCAGCGCGATAACGACGTCCTGACGGACCACTTTGTCCGCAACTACCACTTTGCGGTGGGCCAGCCGAAATACCGTGAGCTGAAGCTCAATGAACTGGACGCCAGGCTAACCGCGTTGAAGAATGAGTTCCCGCGGCTCACTCAGGCGTATGTTATCGAGGAGTCGCCCAAACCCCGGCCGGCGCACATACGCGTCCGGGGCGATTACAAGTCGCTCGGCGTCGCCGTCGAGCCGGGCGGCTTTGCAAACCTGCCTCCGATACCATCCAGCGGACGCACCAACCGCCTCGATATGGCTCGCTGGCTGTTCTCGGCAGGCAATCCTCTGACAACCCGCGTCACCGTCAATCGCATCTGGCAGGAGTTCTTCGGGCAGGGGTTGGTGCGAACCTCAGACGATTTCGGCACGCAAGGCGAAAAGCCGGTGTACCCGGAATTATTGGACTGGCTGGCCACAGAGTTTCGCGAGAGCGGATGGGACGTGAAGCACATTCAGCGGCTCATCGTGGCTTCCGCCGCCTACCGGCAATCGTCGGCGGCACGGCCCGACTTGCAGAGCAAGGACCCGGCCAACAATCTCCTGGCGCGGCAGGCACGGTTGCGGCTTCCCGCCGAGCTGATCCGCGACTCCGCGTTGTCGGTCAGCGGCTTGCTCAACCCGGCGCTGGGCGGACCCAGCATTCGTCCGTTTCAACCGGCGGGCGTCGCCGAACTCGCCTACGCCAACAGCGTGAAGTGGACCGAAAGCGCCGGCGCGGACCGTTACCGCCGCGGGCTGTACATTCATTTCCAGCGCACCACGCCGTACCCGCTGATGGTCAACTTCGACGCGCCCAAGGGCAACGTGCCCGCCTGCCGGCGCCAGCGCTCGAATACACCTTTGCAGGCCTTGAACCTGCTGAACGACCCGGCGTTCTTCGAAGCCGCCTACGCGTTTGCCAACCGTATCCTGGCCGAAGCGGGGCCCGATCCGGCCAAGCGCATAGAGCTTGCGTTTTCCTACGCGCTGGGACGGCCTCCCCGCCCGGCGGAACGCGCCCGATTGGAACAATATATCGCCGAGCAGAAAGCGATTCTCGACAAGGAGCCCGAGTCATTGGCGCGTATGATTCCGGGTCCGGCGCCGGGAGCCGACAGTCTGACAACGGCGGCTTGGACCGGCGCCTCAAGCGTCCTTCTCAACCTCGACGAATTCATCACCAGAGAGTAGCCGTGGACTTCGCTCACTTTCAACAAACTCAACTACGGCGCGATTTCTTCCGGCGCTGCGCGGGCGGTGTCGGAATGATGGCGCTCGCTGACTTGCTGCGCGCCTCGGACGATCCGCTGGCGGCCAAGAAAGCTCATTTCCCCGGAAAGGCGAAGAACGTCATCTTCCTGTTCATGGAAGGCGCGCCGAGCCAGATGGATCTGTTCGATCCCAAGCCCGCGCTCAAGCAGTGGCACGGCAAGCCGCTGCCGGCGTCGGAAACCAAGGATCTGAAGCTCGCTTTTATCAAGCCCACCGCTTCAGTCCTGGCCAGTCCGCGAACATTCAAGCCATCCGGGCAGTGCGGCATGGAACTGTCTGACCTGCTGCCCAACCTGTCAAGCTGCGCGGACGATCTGTGCCTGATCCGCTCCATGCGCAGCGATGCGTTCAACCATCATCCGGGCCAGTTGCTGCTCTTCAGCGGACACATGCAGGGCGGGCGTCCCACGCTCGGCGCCTGGGTGGCTTACGGCATGGGCAGCGAGTCCAAGAACCTGCCGGCCTTTGTCGTCCTGACGTCCGGCGTTGGAACCAGCGGCGGTTCGGACAACTTCTCGAGCGGGTTCCTGCCGTCCACCTATGGCGGCACCGTCTTTCGGGGTTCCGGCGATCCGATCCTCTACCTGTCCAACCCGGAAGGCGTCAGCCAGACGTCGCAGCGCGCGCGTCTCGACGCGCTCCGGGATCTCAACCAGCAGCACCAGGATGCCACGGGCGATCTGGAAATCGCGTCGCGAATTCATTCCTACGAACTGGCGTTCCGGATGCAAATGGCCGCGCCGGAATTGCTTGATTTCTCCAAGGAGTCTCCACAGACGTTGGAAGACTACGGCGTCAAGAAGGATCAAACACGCGCCTACGGAACCAACTGCCTGCTGGCGCGCCGCATGGTGGAGCGGGGCGTCCGCTTCGTCATGCTCATGCACGCCAGTTGGGACCATCACAGCGAGATCAACAAGGGCCTGGTGCGCCAGTGCGGCGTCACGGATCAGCCCGTGGCTGCGCTGTTGAAGGATCTGAAGCAGCGCGGACTGCTTGACACCACCCTGGTTATCTGGGCGGGTGAGTTCGGGCGCACCCCCATGTCGGAGATCCGGCGGCCCGAGGAAGCCGACAACGCCGGGCGGGACCATCACCCGGAAGGCTACAGCCTGTGGATGGCCGGTGGAGGCGTCAAGGGCGGGCAGGTCATTGGCAAGACCGACGACCTGGCGCTGCGGATTACCGAAGACCCGATCCACGTCCACGATCTGCAAGCCACAATCCTGCGCCTGCTGGGCTTCGACCACACACGCCTCACCTACCGCCATATGGGCCGCGATTTCCGGCTCACCGATGTAAGCGGCGAAGTCGTCAAGAGCGTGCTGGCGTAGGACTGGGCGGTCTTCGAGCCGCCTGAACGCCACCCTATGAAATTCCTCAACGTCCTTGCGCTACGAGGTCCCAATCTGTGGGCCTGGTCACCCGTCATTGAAGCGTGGGTTGATCTCGGCGAATGGAAAGACCGGCCCTCGACCTCAATCCCCGGGTTCAATGAGCGGCTGATGTCGTGGCTGCCCTCGATGATTGAGCATCGCTGTAGCATCGGCGAACGCGGCGGTTTCTTCGAGCGGCTGCGCACCGGCACCTACATGGCGCACATCCTGGAACACGTGGCGCTGGAACTCCAAAGTCTGGCCGGAGTGCCCCTCGGCTTTGGCCGCGCCAGAGAAACGTCCAAGGAGGGCGTGTACAAAGTCGTCTTCAAGTACAAAGACGAGGGTCTGGCGCGAGCCTGCCTGGACTCGGCGCGCGAGTTGGTGCTGGCCGCCGCCGAGGACCGGCCCTTTGCCTTGGAACAGACCCTCGAGCGGCTCCGCAATCTCGCCGCGCGCAATCTCCCGAGTCCGGGAGTTGAAGCCATCCTGTGCGCGGCCAAACACCGGAACGTCCCGTGCATCCAGTTGGATCTTCACGGAACGCTTCAGCTTGGCCAAGGCTCCAAGGCGCGCCGCTTCCGCGCAGGACAGTCGGACCGCACGGGCGCGATTGCCCAATCCATCGCGGAAGATATCGAGCTCACGCGCCGCCTGGTGGCGAATGTGGGACTGCCGGCGCCGGAATCCTGCCTCGTCTCCACCAAGGAAGAAGCTTGGGAGGCAGCCGAAGACATCGAACCGCCCGTCAACGTCCGCCCTCAATGGACCACCAGCGCGCCGCGCGGCGTTTCGCTGAACCTGACCTCGAGAGAGCAGGTCGAGGCGGCTTTCGACACGGCCAAGACCGAGAGTTCCGCCGTAATCGTAGAGCAGTACATCCCAGGCAGCGTGATTGACCTGCTCGTGGTGAACGGTACAGTCATCGCCGCCACGCGCGAGTCGGCGTCCGGCCGGATCGATGTTCTGCCGGAAGTTCACCCCGGCGTGGCGGAAGCCGCTGTGAGCGCGGCGCGTACCGTGGGCCTGGACCTTGCGGCCGTTCAGATCGCCGCCACTGCGATCAGCGAGCCCTTGCCGCAATCCGGCGCCGCCATCCTTGACGTGATCTCTCCGCCGCCGCTGGAGACCTTCTTCTCTCCGCCGGAGGATGACGAGCCCCAACCGGTGGCGCTGGCGATTCTCGACTGGCTTTTTCCCAACGGGGAAACCGGACGAATCCCGATCGTGGCGATTACCGGCACAAACGGCAAGACCACTGTCACCCGCTTTATCGCGCACTTGTTGGGGGACACCTTCGGCCGCGCCGGAATGGCGACGACTGACGGAATCTACTGGCAAGGCCGCCGCATCGTGACCGGCGATTGCAGCGGACCCACCAGCGCGCGAAACGTCCTGATGAACCCTGGAGTGGACGTGGCTGTGCTCGAGACGGCGCGCGGCGGAATGCTCCGCGCCGGACTGGCGTTCGATGAATGCTCAGCAGCCGTGGTGACCAACGTGGCCGGAGGCGACCACCTCGGCCTGAGTGATATCCAGACGTCCGAACAACTTGCCAGGGTGAAGCGGATGATTGTTGAGTCGCTAGCCGAGGAGGGCGCCGCCGTCCTCAACGCCGATGATCCACTCGTCGCCGGCATGGCGGAAAAGTCCACCGGCGGCGTCCTCTACTTCTCGCGCCAGCCGGCCAATCCGGTCGTGGAGTCGCATCGCGAGAGTGGCGGGCGGGCCGTCTTCGTCCGTGATGGGACAATCGTGTTCGCCGACGGGCGGCATGAGCGGGCGCTGCTACCCGCCGCCAGCGTGCCGCTGACGCTCGGCGGCAAGATCGCCTTCCAGGTGGAAAACACCCTGGCGGCGATTGCCGCGGCGTGGTCTCTGGGCGTCAGCCTGGAGACTCTTGAGGCTCGCGCTAAGACGTTCTCGGCGGGACTGGATTCCGACCCGGCGCGCTTCAATGTGCTAGAACACCGGGGAGCTACCGTCATCGTCGACTTCGGACACAACGTGGATTCGCTTCGCGCGGTGATTCCCGCCCTCGACGCGTTCCAAGGTAAGCGGCGCGCCGCGCTGTTTTCCTCGTCCGGAGACCGGCGTGATCAGGACATCGTCGAAATGGGCGCGCTGTTGGGTGACGCGTTTGACCGCGTGATCCTCTATGAAGACGCGGACCGCTACGAGCGGAAACCGGGCGAGATTATTGCGCTGCTGCGCCAGGGGTTGGCGCGAGGCAAACGTGTGGCCAAGATCGAGGAGATAGAAGGCGGGCTGAATGCGTTTCAGCACGCCTGGAATACCGTCGAGCCTGGGGAACTCCTGCTCGCGCAGGCGCACTCGGCCGATCAGACGGTGGAGTTTCTTCGCCGGCGCGCCGCCGCGCCGTAAAGCAGCGAGCTACAGGAAGCGCTCCAGTGCTTTCCTGCTTCGCGCGTCCAGCCTGCGAATATCGGGAATCTCGTAGCGGATCCCGTGGGAGTCTGTGATCGACACCCTGAAATTTTCCTGCCGGTGAATCGCTTCGTCGCTCTCGACTTCGAAGGTGGTGGCGCCACGGTCGGTCTCAACCTGCCAGGTGGCCGGTTCGTCGGAAGACGGAGTATTGGTGATGCGCGTGATGACCGGCACAAATTCGCGCTGCGACAGCTCCTCCTCGATCAGCGAACGGGTCGCGGCCTCCACGCCGTCGAGGTTATCGATAAACAGCAGCTCTTTGCCCGCGCCGTCGCAGATTGAGATCCAATGGCGTGGGTCGGTGAGCGGAAAAGCCCTCACCACCTCGATATCCTCGAATGTCTCGCCCCTTTCGTTGACCAGGGCCAGCCTGCCCCGCTGATTTCTTTCCAGTCTGAACGGAGGCACGCCTTACTTATCCTTGATCGCCGCCGCGGGAGCGCCGGCAAGGTCGTCATCATCTTCTTCTTCGGGATCTTCCGCAGTCCCATGCGGCGTTTCAAACTGGGCCTGATAGAGGCGCGCATAGACGCCGCCGCGATCGAGCAGTTCCTGGTGAGGACCCACTTCAACAATCTCGCCATGTTCCATCACCACCAGCCGGTCCGCGCGTTGCAGCGTGCTCAGCCGGTGGGCAATGGCGATGGTCGTGCGCCCTTTGATCAGGTTGGAGAGGGCCACCTGAATCTCCCGCTCGGTCTCGGTGTCAACCGATGACGTGGCTTCGTCCAGGATCAGGATGCGCGGATCAACCAGGAGCGCGCGCGCAATGCTGATCCGCTGGCGCTCGCCGCCGGAGAGAAACTGCCCCCGCTCGCCGACGAGCGAATCGTAGCCGCCCGGCAACCGCAGGATGAACTCGTGCGCGCGGGCGGCGCGCGCCGCCGCGATAATTTCAGTGCGCGACGCGTTGGGACGGCCGTACGCGATATTCTCGGCAACCGTCCCATAGAACAGAAAGGGCTCCTGAAGAACCAGGCCCACCCTGCGGCGGTACTCTCCCAAGGAGTACTGCCGGATGTCGGCGCCATCGACCAGAATCGCTCCTTCCGTCACATCGTAGAACCGGCACACAAGGTTGATGAGCGTGGTCTTGCCCGCCCCGCTTTGTCCGGCAAGACCGATCATCTCGCCGGCCCGGATGGACAGGTTGATGCCGCGAAGCACCGGCCGTGTCCCAAAGCGGAAGCCGACGTCCTGAAGTGTGATCGAGCCTTCCAGATTTTTCGCCGGGATTGGATTGCTGGCCTCCACCACCTTGGGCACACGATCCAGAATCCCAAAGACGCGTTGCGCGCTGGCCGCGGCGCGCTGGGTCGCCGACGCAATGCGGCTCATTGAGTCCAACCGCGTGTAGAATCGGCTGATGTAGGCGACAAACGAAGTGAGGACACCAACTGTCACTGAGTGGTGGAAGACACGATACACGCCCACAATCCAGACGACCAGGACGCCCAATTCGGTCAGCAGAACCACTACGGCGCTGAAGTAAGCCCATACCCGGTTGATCCGGTCGTTGGTGTGCAGAACCCGCTCGTTGGAACGGTGGAACCGCTCCACTTCGCGGTCCTCCTGGGCAAACGCCTTGACCACGCGAATACCCGGAATCGTATCGGCCAGCACGTTGGTGAGTTCTGCCCAGGCCCGATTACCCGACGAAAAGCCACGCGCCAGCCGCCCCTGGACGCGAAACACGAGAAACGAGATCAGCGGCAGCGGCAACAGCGTGACCATCGCCAGTTCCCAGTCGATGCTGACCAGTATGGCCACGGTCATGACCAGCATGAGCACGTCCGTCGCAAAATCGAGAACGTACACCGAGAGAAAGTAGCAGATTCGATCCGTGTCGCTACTAACACGTGAGATCAGGTCACCCGTCCGCTTACGTCCGAAATACTCCAGAGAAAGCTTTTGCAGGTGCTGGTAGGTCATGGTGCGCAGGTCGGCGGCCACGCGCTCGCTGACCCACGCCAGGACATACATCTGACCCCACGTCAGCACCCACGCGAGCACGGCGGCGCCCGCAAGTCCAACCAGGTACCACTTGACCATGTCCGGATCGATGGCATGACCGCCCTGGTAAGGCACCAGGTAATCATCCATCAGGGGCATCGTTAGATAGGGTGGAATTAACCCACTGGCCGTGCCGGCCAGGGTCAGCACAAAGCCGAGCAGGGTCATCCAAAAGTATTTCCTGGCGACTCCGAACAGGCGGAAGAGCGACCAAACGGCCTTCTTCGACAAAGACGCCCCGCACGAAGCGCACGTGGAGGACCCCACGGGCGACGGAGTGCCGCAGACCGGACACTCGATATTTGCTGTTTCAGCGGCCTTGGTTTCTTCGGGCGCAACCTTCTCCCCGCGAACCTCGGCTTCCCAGCGGTCCGCCAGCCTGTGCGCTCCGGCGGCGCGGGCCATGGTGTACCGCCATGAGGCAAGGACTTCGCCTTGGCGCACCAGTTCAAGACGCCCCACGCCCGCCTGGTCCTTACACTTGAACTCGCTATCGTGATCGATCGGCCACTGCTTGACCGTGCGCGGTGGACCGCCGGACTTCCCGTTTGCGCGCGATCCGGACCACTCCAGACTGACCACCTGGCGGTCAGTGAGCAGCACGAGGCCCGAAGCATAGCGCAACTGCGCGTCGAGGTCTGGTTCAAACCAGGTGAGGACCGCTTCGCCGGCGGGAACGTGCGCCCCGGCCAGAGTTCGTACCCAAGCCGGAAGACTGCCCGCCGCTATGGTTAGTTCACGCATCCTGAAACGAATCCCCTCACGAAATCGTCCTATTGATTCGGTGATACCCGGCACAAACTCAGAAAAATGTGCACAGCTCCGCTGAAATCAGCCACCCTAATGGTATCTCGACGTAAGTTGGACGCCTCCGAATCTCCGAGGGCGTCCCGAAACCTGAGAATCCACCAAGACCTGATATTGTATGGCGCGAAAAGCTTTGATGGGGTCACAACGAGACTGAACCATGGAATTCCGTAAGGTCCTTGCACTCCGCGGCCCCAACGTTTGGGCGTGGACGCCTGTAATTGAAGCCTGGGTTGACCTGGGCAAATGGAAGAATCTACCTTCCGATAGTATCCCGGGATTTAATGACCGCCTGACAGCGTGGCTCCCCTCGATGGTGGAACACCGCTGTAGCACCGGCAAACGCGGGGGTTTCTTTGAGCGGCTCCGTCACGGCACCTACATGGCGCACGTGCTGGAGCATGTCGCGCTGGAACTGCAAGCGCTGGCCGGCGTCAATCTCGGGTTCGGACGGGCCCGCGAAACCTCCGAAGAAGGCGTTTACAAGGTCGTCTTCCGCTACCTTGACGAGACGCTCGCCCGCGAGTGCTTGGCCAAGGCGCGGGAACTGGTTCTGGCGGCAGCCGAAGGCAATGCCTTCGGTGTCGAAGACGCCATTGGAATGCTGCGGGGAGTCGCTGAAGTCAACCTTCTCGGACCGTCCACAAACGCCATCGTCGAAGCCGCGCGCGAACGGCACATCCCCGCCAAGCGGCTGGACAAGTACAGCCTGGTCCAACTGGGTTACGGGTGCAAGCAGCGCCGGATTCGCGCCGCGGAGACCGACCAGACGTGCGCCATCGCGCAGGCGATCGCCCAGGACAAGGATCTCACCCGGAGGCTGTTGCAGAGCGTCGGCGTGCCCACGCCAGACGGTTTTCCCGTAGCGAACGCGGCCGCGGCAGTCGAAGAAGCGGAGTACCTGGGCTACCCGGTCGTCGTCAAGCCACAGGATGGGAACCAGGGCCGGGGCGTTTCCACCAACCTGACGACGAGAGAACAGGTCATAGCAGCGTACGATGCCGCGCGCGCCCACAGCGAATCCGTGGTTGTCGAGACCTTTGCGCCGGGCGGCGATTACAGGCTTCTCGTGATTGGAGGCGCTCTGGCCGCGGCCGCCCGGCGCGAACCGGCCCATGTCACGGGCGACGGTGCGCACACAGTCCGCGAACTGGTTGACATGGTCAACCAGGATCCGCGGCGGGCCGATCATCACTCGAAGATCCTCAGCAAGATCCCGCTCGACGATGTGTCGTTACAAGTACTGGCGTCGCAGGGCTACGGAGCGGACTCTGTTCCGGCCAGCGGAACGCACGTCCTGATCCGGCGCAACGCCAACCTCTCGACGGGCGGGACCGCGACGGATGTGACCGGCATCGTTCATCCGGACGTGGCCGCCCGGGCCATCGAAGCGGCCAGGATTGTCGGTCTGGACATTGCCGGAGTGGATGTCGTGGCACGTGACATTTCCATACCGCTTGAACGACAGGGCGGCGTCATCGTGGAAGTGAATGCGGCGCCCGGTCTCCGCATGCACCTGGCGCCGTCGGAAGGCAAGCCCCGCCCGGTCGGCGAGGCCATTGTCAACATGCTCTTCCCCAGCGGGGAGGACGGCCGCATTCCGATCGCAGCCGTCACCGGAACCAACGGCAAGACCACCGTAACACGGTTCATCGCACACATCCTGCGGGGTACGGGAAAGTGCGTTGGCATGACGTGCACCGACGGCATCTACATCGATGAGCGGCGCATCGATTCCGACGATTGCTCCGGGCCGGTCAGCGCGGGGATGATCCTGGCCAACCCGCGGGTCGAGATGGCCGTGTTCGAGACGGCGCGCGGCGGAATTCTTCGCGCCGGGCTTGGATTTGACGAGTGCCGGACCGCCGTCGTCACCAATATCGCCGACGGCGACCACCTTGGACTCTCAGACATTCACACGGCCTCAGATTTGGCCAAGGTCAAGCGGACGATTGTCGAAGTGGCCGGACAGGACGGCACGGCGGTGCTGAACGCCACCGACCCCTTGGTGGCCGCCATGGCGCCGTATTGCCGGGGCAGGGTCTTGTTCTTTGCGCAAGACTCCAGCGACCCCGTGATTCTCTCGCATCGCTCCGCCGGTGGTCAGGCCATCTTTGTCTCCGACGGTTACATCACCGTAGCCGAAGGAATCGAAGAGACGCCCCTGATGCGGGTCAGCGACGTGCCGATTACCATGGACGGCCGGATCGAGTTCGAGATCGAGAATACGCTGGCGGCGGTCGCCGCGGCTCTGGCGATGGGTATCCCGCCAGACGTCGTGATCCGCCAGGCTTCATGCTTCTCGTCGGACGCCGATCAGGTTCCGGGACGGTTCAACGTGATTCCGCTGCGCGGCGGGACCGTGATTGTCGACTACGGCCACAACGCCCATTCGCTCCGCGTTATGACCCATACGCTGAACGCCTTTCCACACAAGCGCCGCTTGGCGCTGTACACCATGGCGGGAGACCGACGCGACAGCGACATCGAGCAGATCGGCGAAATGCTGGGCGACTCCTACGACCGCGTGATTCTCTACGAAGCAGCGACCATGCGCGGCCGCGCGCCCGGCGAAATCGCCATCATCCTTCGGCAGGGACTCGCGCATGGCGAACGCGTCCTGGAAATTGATGAGATTGACGATCCGATCGAAGCCACCCGCCACGCCCTGGATCTGGTTCAAGAGGATGACATCCTGTTGCTGCAGGCCGACGCCATCGATGACATTGTAAGTTTTGTGCGGGGCTATGTCGCCTCAGTTCAACCCGTCGCCGAAGTTTCCCCTGTCGCAGTGCGATGAACGCGTTGGACCTCGAGCAGGTCCTGACCCTGGCCGGCCCCAATATCTGGGCTCGCGTTCCGGTCCTGGAAGTTCGCTACCAGGGCGAGCAGGCGGCAGCGCGCGAGGTGGCGGCGGCCACGGTCCGGCTCCAACAAGCTGCCGGCTGCCGGGTATCCTTCACCATGGTTTCCGGCCGCTGTCTGGCCGTCGAATATGAGGTCGAGGCGCTTGGCCGTGGGGCTCTCAAAGCGGCTCTGACCCTGGGCGGAGAACGGGACGAAGCTTCCGTCCTTGCGCCGCTCCGGCGGCTGGCTGACGATGTCGTGATGGGCGCCAACACGCGCGCGCTGGCTGAAGCCGCCCGGCGCCGCCACATTCCTGTCCGGCGGCTCGACCAGGGCAGCCTCCTCCAACTCGGCCACGGAATCCATCAACGCCGTTTGTGCGGCGCTTTTACCGACCGAACCTCCTCCATCGCGGAGACCGTGAGTTGGGACAAGCACCTCGCCAAGAGCCTGCTGGCCGCCGTGGGCGTGCCTGTGCCGGAGGGACGCCTGGCGTTGGACGCCGCCTCGGCATGGGAGATTGCCCGCGAGTTGGGCGGCCCGGTGGTCATCAAGCCGGAGTCAGCCAACCATGGCCGGGCTGTTTTTATCGGGCTGTCCGCGCCCGGCGAAATCCGGGAAGCGTTTGAGGTTGCCTCAAGGGAGGGCTCCACGCCCAACGTCATTGTTGAACGGTACATCCCGGGCGCGGAACACAGGGTGCTGGTCATCAATGGACAGTCCGTCGCCGCCAGCCGCGGCGACCCCCTCTACATAACCGGTGATGGCGAGCGCACCGTGGCCCAACTGATCGAAGAGGTCAATGCCAGCCCGCGCCGGGGTCCCGGCGCAGAAAGCCCGCTGGACCCAGTAGCCTTCGATGAGACCACGCTGGCGACCCTGGCGCATCAAGGGCTCGAGCCAGCGTCAGTTCCCGCGCGCGGAGCGCCGGTTCTCGTCCGCCGGAACGGCAACCACTCGGCCAACGTCACCAGCGCGATGCACCCCGCCAATCGCGAACTGTGCGCGCTGGCGGCCGCAACCGTCGG